>CAMWUY010000036.1 GCA_947177615.1 uncultured Porphyromonadaceae bacterium | reverse complement strand
AGACGGTTTTCTTCCGACAAATCGCTAATTTTGCAGTTGCCAGTTGAGAGTAGGCCGAACCATCATTGCGATAATCTTGCTCCTAAAGATTTGGATAATTCAGAAATTAGTGCTAACTTTGCACTCAATACGACCTCCCACGCTTCCCGTTGACCAGCGCACCCGGGGAGGTCTTCGAGTTTTATATGGACTACACCAAACGCCCTCTTAGTCTGCCGGAGCAGATAAGCAAGTTGAAAAGTCGCGGATTGCTGATAGATGATGAGCAACTCGCGATACGATACTTGTCCAACATAAGTTATTATCGTTTGAGGGCATATACATATCCATTTCAAGATAACTCAAATCCTGAATCTGACCATAGATTCAAGAAGGATGATATCCATTTCTCGGACATAGTTGATCTGTATTGCTTTGACCGAAGGCTTCGCTCATTGATGTTCAATGCAATCGAGAAAATTGAAGTGGCAGTTAGAGCAAAGATTGTTCAAGCATATTCTGAGGCGACAGGCAATAGTCATTGGTTTAATGACCGAAGCCTATATAAACATAAAGATATAGTTGACCGCGATGGGCACCAAACTACTGCCTATGATTTACTGATGAAAGACATCAAAGGAGAAATCAAACGCAGTAATGAGGATTTTATAAAGCATTATTACAGCAAATATGATAATCCTCCTCTTCCTCCGGCATGGATGACTCTTGAAGTCTTGTCACTCGGCACCTTAAGTAAACTGTATCAGTTATTGAAGAAATCATCCCCAAAGAAGGCAATCGCCAAGCAATTTGGATTAAATGATGATCGAGTTTTCTCCAACTGGCTTCATGCGATTGCGGTATGGAGAAATTGCTGCGCACACCATAGCCGTGTGTGGAATAGAAGGTGTATCATCAATCTTCAAATGCCAACCAATACTGATTTCCCCTTTTTGGATAGGCAAACGTTAAATTCCCTACACCCCAACAAAGTGTTTACAGTGCTTTGTTGCATAAAATATATAAGCAATATCATCAGTCCCGACAGTGATTTGAAACGCAATATCTTATCTATCATTGGAGATGGCGGAAATTTATTAAATTTGCAGGAAATGGGATTTCCGAAGAATTGGAAATTCTTAGATGTTTGGAAAGGAGTCTGAAAGTGCCGTGACCGAACCATCATTTTTTAGAGCCGGAGGTGTGAGTATTTGCTATTTTATTTATATTTTTGTATCAATAACTATCATTCATTAATTTATTTTCTCATTATGACCAAACACTTACAACAGTTGGCTTGCGCCACTCTACTGTTGGGTTCGGCCCTTGCTGTACATGCTGACCGCGTGTCACAGCAGGATGCACAGAGTATTGCGTCGGAATTTATGAGTGCCCGTACAGGCAGGAGCGCTGATCAGATAGTGCTCTCACCGGTACCCTCATCAGATTCCAAACCGCTTTACTATGTATTTAATGCTGAAAACAATGGTGGATTTGTAATTATCTCAGCAGAGTCCAGTGCCACACCCGTACTGGGTTACTCTTTCACGGGTGGATATAATGTCGGGAACGCTCCGGAGGCATTTCGCTGGATGATGAACGGCCTGGAGCGTGAGATAAAAGCCGCTCCTGCCGAGCAGACAGCTCACTCCGCGACAGAGCTGCGCAATATGGCACGTAGAGTCGGACGTGCAGCTGCCAAAAAGGAACTCAACACTCCGAAATGGAGTCAGGAGGCTCCATTCAACAACATGATACCCGGACGTCCTCTCGTCGGATGTGTCGGTACTGCCATGGCTACCGTCATGAAATATTACGGCTATCCCGCAAAGGGTTCAGGATCATACGATGGCGTAAGCTTTGACACGGCATACGATTGGAGCAATATGCGTACTGACAACTATCGCTCGGGCTACACCACGGCCGAAGGCGATGCCGTAGCCCTGCTCATGTATCACGCATCCAAAAGTATAGACACTCAATACGCAATGTCCGGATCCAGCGCCTACGAGGTCCGCGTACCCGGTGCTCTGACCACATATTTCGGATATGACCCCGGAGTGTCATACAAGAAGCGTGCCGAGGTCGCCACACAGGCGGCTTGGGACCGTATCGTAAAGAATGAGATCGACGAGGGTCGCCCCGTGATATACTGCGGTCAGGATGTCACCGCCGGTCACGCATTCGTATGCGATGGCTATGAGGGTGATTACCTGCATTTCAACTGGGGCTGGGGTGGCAGCGCTGACGGCTACTTCCTGAGCACTGCACTCAATCCTACGGTCAGCCGTACACACCATTACAATAATCTCAACACCATCATATATAATATCAAGCCGGGCAACGGCACCATAACCGAATGGTCTCCCATCCACATCACTGCCGATGGAGGACAGCCCGGTATAGGATCCAATCTGTCCGACCTCGCATCGGGACAGACTTTTGATGTAAGAGTCGGAAATCTCAAAAATCTCACTTACGATGATTTCAACGGTAAGATAGCGGTAGCTCTCTATGGCAAGGATGGTAATCTCAAGACTCTGCTCAGCACACCGGTGTCATTATCATTACCGTCGATGGCAACTCTGTACAGCAACTCACTCTGGCTAAGAAACTGTAAGCTCCCTGCAGGCTCTTCAGTGGCTGCCGATGACTGTATCCGCATTGCCACTCAGGCTGCCGGCGGGAGCGGATGGCTGCCTGTGGCCGGTGAACTGCCCACAATCAACGAACTTGCTGTCAGCATTTCCGCTCCGGCCTCATTTACCATTACACTGCCACAGGGTGTGGCCGGTGTGAACATTGAGGGTGCCGGCTCGGTAATCAGAGGTTGGGACTATTCATTTACAGCCACTCCCGCCACTGAGGATGATGTCATCACCATCAAGGCCAACGGCTATGTGCTGACACCCAACGGCAATAAATATACGATCTCCAATGTATGCGATGACCAGAACGTGACCGTATCGGTACAGAAGGCCTCTGAGGTCAAAGCCAAACGCAGCATTTGGGTGGAGACACCGGGTACTCTCTCATCGCTGATCCCGGAGTCGGAGACCGGCACTGTCAAGGAACTCTCACTCTTCGGCTCAATCGACGCACGCGACTTCGCGTTTATCAGAAACAGTATGCGTCCGGAGCGCGTCGACATCTCGGGCGTATATATCGCTGCCTACGGTACTGACCAGGCCAACGCCTTACCGCGCGATGCATTCCGCGGTCTCGGCTCGCTGCGTGAGGCCATCCTCCCCAAGTCATTGACACGTCTCAACAACGGATGTTTCCGTCAGACAGGTATCACCGCCATCACTCTTCCGGCCGGTATCAAGACATACGAATACAACGTATTCTGCGCCGCTTCGAGACTGCAGGATATATATGTCGGCCGTGAGAGCGCAGAGTTTATCAACTGGTGCGTGCTCTCGGGTGTCAAGGTGGCCACGGCGACTCTGCATGTGCCCAACGAACGCGCATTGGCCAACTATAAAAAGGCTGAAAACTGGAATACTATCGCCAATATCATCGTCGACCCGATCGCCGAGTCTGACGACGCGACATTCGCTGTAATGGAGGATAACGACGTAAGGTATGACTCCGAGACTCTCACGGGCAAGATGGCCAAGGGTACCGTAGTCAACTTCACATGCGAATATATCCCCGACAATGACAACCGTATGGAGGTGTATGCCAACTCGACTCTACTCACACCCGATGCCAAGGGTATTTATACTGTGACTGTCAACGGCAATACCATCATCCACTTTAATGTGGCATCACCCACCGAGGTGGACAAGGCCAACAACTCACCCTGGACTCTGACCGACAAACTCGGCTCCGTAGGTCTACTCACCGATGCTGTCAATGTCATCCCCGGACAGGAATTTGACGTGCGTGTCAATACGCTCAATATCCCGCAGTACTACGATCAGTACTTCTGGGCTATCGCCCTGACTGATGCCAATGACAATATCAAAGAGTTTATCTCTCCGGTCAATCTGTGGACCGCCGGCTCGGGTGACAGCTTTAAAATGACCGTTAATTGCTGTGTCAGAGACTCGAAGGTGCGTGAGGGCAACAATCTGCGTCTCGTCACCTCCGGCAACAAGCGTACTTGGAATATCGTAAAGGCTAAAGGTGAGGATGTGGTGGATTATCTCTCCGCAATCAACAATCAGAAGCCTATATATAACGTGACATGCAGCGAGGTTAAGGGCGCTACCGTCTCCGGCATTCCCGAGACAGCGGTACATGGACGTGACATCACCATCAAGGTGACACCGACATCAGCGGCCAACCGTATCGACATGACTATCAATGATAAGCTCGTGGCACACGGGGTGGCCTCACTAAGCTATATACATGTGGTCAAGGAAGACACCGAGATCGATATCAAGGTCTATGACCCGAAGGCTGAGGGTACCGTGACATACAATGTGCAACCCGGTGAACTCTACAAGGCAGTGACCGCAGAGTCAGTGGCCGCCAATGTGGTAGTAACCGGTGAGACATACGCCAGCGATCTCTCGCTCGCATTCTCACAGTCCTTTGCCCAAAAGACCATCAAGAAACTTGACCTCACCGGCCTGACTATCGTAGCCAATCCGGGCAACAGCAGTGAATTGGCCAACACGCTTCCCCAGGAGATGTTCTACAAGGCTTCGTCAATCGGAGCTGTCATACCCGTTCTGGAAGAGATCCTTCTGCCCAACACTGTTGTCAGAATAGTCGATGGTGCCTTCAAGAACTGCGCCAATCTCAGAGAGATACGTCTCCCCGAGTCACTGACTCCCGAGAGAATCGAGATAGGCAAATACGCATCCGGCTCCATCAAATACGGATATTCACTCGGCAGTGGTATTTTCGTGGGATGCACCAACCTGAAGACTATCTATCTCCCGGCTAAGCCTATCACCAAGAACGGCCGCTCGGTAGTAAGCTTCTTCAATCCGGGATGCGTGGCATACGGTTACGGCAAAGGCCCGGTATCCGATCCAAGTGAAAGCAGTTACAATCTCGGACATGTGGTAGGCGATTACTATGATGCCTCCCGGACCACTCTTGTCGTGCCGGCTGAGTATCTCTCAGTATACCGTACATACAACAACGATAGTTACTACGGCAATCCGTGGCAGTACCTCGGTTACAACATCGTTTCGGAAAATCCCGTGTATGGAGTGGAATATGATCCGGCACACGTCACCCTCGTCGACAAGGAGTGTGATATCCGCTCGATCGCTCAGTTCCTCGGTGAGAACGTAGCTCTCGAGAGCATGACTATCGACAACAAGCTCAAACTCGTCAATCCCGATGCCGATGCATTCATCTTCGACAATGGCGACCGTATCTATCCGACAGCGGAGGGATATATCCCCGTGACATTCCTCAACCCGGCCAAGAATACCGAGGGCGTGGGCAACCATACCATTCAGGTGCTGAGCGCGTATGACGTGGCCTTCAACACTACCTCTGACCTCTTCACCATCTCTGAACCGGAAGTTATCAACAACATAGGCTATAAGTCCGGCGACTTTGACCGTTCCGAGGCTCTCGCTCCCGTATTGAAGAGCGTAGCGGAGAACTCCTCCGTACGTTTCCGCATCGACTACTCATCAGAACATGCTGACGCCATTGAGTCACACGTCATGGTGGGTCAACAGGAACTGAGTGCCGACGAGGATGGATATTATACTGTCGATGTCACCAATGCCCCCCGCACTGTTGAGATCTTTGCCGTACCGACTGATGGCGCTACACTCAACGCCGACGAGATCGCATCACTCAGTCCGGAACAGACCGAGGGCATATCATCTATCGCTCTGACCGGCAAGATCTCTAATGATGATCTGGCTCAGGCTCTCAACTGCTTCCCGGGTATCGAGAACCTCGACCTCTCTGACATGGAGGGTGAACTTGCCGAGGGTGCATTTGCCGGTATGGCCGCACTGACAGTGATATCTCTGCCGGACGTTACTGAGATCAGCGACAATATGTTCAATGGGTGTACATCTCTACAGTCGGTTGATGTTCCCGCCTCCGTGGTATCTATCGGTGACGGAGCATTCAAGGATTGTAAATCACTCGAGAAGATCAACCTGACCGGTATCGACAATATCGGAGAGGGTGCATTCAGCGGATGTGACAACCTCACCTGCATCACTCTGCTGACCGACCACACTTCCAAACCTCAGGAGACCAAAGGGCGTCGGGCCGCCGGAAACGGTGTGAACGAGAAGGCATTTGACGGTCTGAACCCCAACTGCTTCATCATCCTTGATGAGGGTGTGACACTCCCCGTAGCTAAAGCCAATCTGCTCTATACCACAAGCGGTATGATCAGCGAGACTCAGCCCGACGGGTCAGTCATAGAGCGTGAGGGCCGAATATATTCAGCTAAGTCTGATGTCGCCATCACTACTCAATATCCTGTCACCATCCCTCACACATTCTCACTGACTAACGATGCTACAATCTCTCTGACAGCTGACAATGACAAATGGAGAGGTCTGGTGGTGCCCTTCGATGTCGAGACCATCACTGACGCTCAGGGCAATGCTGTTGAGATCTCCAAAGGTGAGGGTCTGGACAGCAAAGCTGACGCCAACTATCTCTATACACTCGAAGAGAACGGTGACGGACTGGTAAGCGTAGCTACAATCAAGGCCAATCAGCCTTACCTCTTCCACTCGGCTACCGAGGGTACTTACACCTTTGCCGCCAAGTCCGAGAAGGTAGCTTCGACTCCTGCTGTCATCACGGTGACCGGTAAGGATTACATGCTCAACGCCACATACACCGCTGTTGAGAAACCGGCTGCCGAGACTTACCTTCTCAATGATAAGGCATCGGCATTCGTTCCGGCATCTGAGAATAACGCTGACGAGAACGATGCTGCAACAGTAGAGCTGCGTCCGTTCGAGGTATACGCGACATCACCTGTCCCCGTCTCCGAGATACAGACTGATCTCCCCGATGCTACCGATACTACCGTGATCGACACGATTGAGATGGATGTCGAGACACTGACAGTGTCAAACGAAGGGGGACGTCTCGTGATCTACTCACCGGAGAACAGTACGCTGACTGTTTATGATCTGGATGGCCGGGCACTGACAACAATAAATGTCATCTCCGGACGCAATGTCATCGACTTGCACTGTACAGGTATCGTAATCATCGCCAACACAAAGGTAAAACTCTGATCAACCTTCCGGTGATATATCACTGACATCATCGATGGCAAAGGGAGGGGACCTCAACAGTCTCCTCCCTTTTCTATCGGGATTATTATATCAGTTTCTATAGGGATTATTCTATCATATATCAGCTGATTATTATCATAACTTCTGAAATCCGTAAAAAAATATTAATTTTGCGATTGATCGGGACAGTGATCGGTGATGGGCGACACTTGTTAAGGAATGGATTTTTAAATTTTATGCAGATAAAAGGGTTATGCAGATAAATATGCCTATGGGAGAGTTCCTGCCTCCTCGTAAGAGTGATGCGGAATTCTATCTCGAAACTCCGATAATGGAAATCAAAGGAATAAAAAATATAATCTTCGATCTGGGCGGCGTAGTGATCGACCTGGATCGCAATCGCGCTGTCGAAGCTCTTAAAGCTCTCGGACTACATGATGCGGACTCACTCTTGGGTCTCTATCGTCAGGAGGAACCCTTCCTTGGACTTGAGACCGGACGTGTCGAGGCGGGAGAATTTTTTGATCTGATCCGCAGCAAGTGTCCCGGGGCTTCCGACGCCGAGATCACGAAAGCTTTCGACAGTTTCCTGATCGGCATACCGGTTGCAAGACTACAACGCTTACGCGCCCTGCGCCGGGCCGGATATCGCCTGTATGTGCTCTCCAATACCAACCCGGTGATGTACAACGGTTGGATCACCGATGCTTTTCGTGCTGAGGGGCTGACAGTCAATGACTACTTTGACGGCATCGTGGCAAGTTTCCAGGAACTCACATGCAAGCCCGATCCGATCATCTTCGAGCGTGTGCTGACACGATACAATCTGAGGCCTGAAGAGACATTGATGCTGGACGACTCTGAGGCAAACTGCGACGCCGCGCGATCTGTCGGAATGCCGGCTATCCGGATAGGCCGTGACCGTACTGACGATATGCTCGCTGTAACCTATACCTTAATCCAAGCCCTAAATCATCACTAATGTCCAAGACTGCTACAGTAGGGAACTTTGACGGTTGTCACCGGGGACATCGCGCGGTGCTGAACACACTTTTGCGTGAAGGACACGATCGAAATGAGCAAACGCTGGTCATAACCTTCAGCAATCACCCGCTCAGCGTCATTGCTCCCGAACGTGCCCCCTCGGCTCTCTCCACGCCTGATGATAAATTGACACGCCTCCGACGAGCGGCCGATCAATGCATTATGCTCCAATTCACACCCGAATTGTGTCGGCTGACTGCGCGGGAGTGGATGCAACGACTGCGCGATGAATATGATGTGCGCACTCTCGTGTTGGGATATGATAACACTTTCGGCTCGGACGGCAGGCAAATGTCACAACAGGACTATCTACGCCTGGGCAAGGAGATGGGAGTGGATATCGTCATCGTGCCGGCCCTGCACGACTACTCCTCGACAGGTGTCCGCAAGGCTGTCTCTAAGGGTGATATGCCGAGGGCAGCTAAGATATTGGGCCGATACTACTCACTCCGGGGACGTGTGTCACACGGTGACAGGATAGGCTCCTCAATAGGTATCCCCACAGCCAACCTGCAGCCGGCCGAGGGGCTTATGATACCCCCCGGGGGTGTCTATGCCGGTTATGTCAGAATACCGGACGGAGAGTACCGGCAAGCGGTCATAAACATCGGACATCGGCCGACATTGGAGGATAAATACACACACTCACTGCGCATAGAGGCACATATACCCGGCTGGGAGGGAGACCTGTATGACAGTGAAACCGAGATACTCTTTGTCACACGAATACGCGACGAACTCACCTTCGACTCTCTGGATGCGCTCAAAGATCAGATACACTCGGATATAGACACGATGCGCGAAGTATTGAGAGCGCACCCGGCGATGACTGTCATTATTCCTGTATATAACGGTGAGAAATATCTATCCGATACCATCCACTCACTTCTGTGCCAGACAGCACCTGACTGGGAGGTGATTATGGTCGATGACTCATCTACTGACAACAGTTTTTCAATAATCGGCAAAGCGGCGGAGAGCGATAGTCGTATTCGGGTATACAGAAAGGAAAATCAAGGGTTCGCCTGCTACGGAATAGTCTATGCATTGCAGCGCGCGAACGGCGAATATATGCAGTATATGTCACAGGATGACATGTTGAGTCCGGATCTGTTGGAGAGAGCTCTTGAGATTATAGAGACTGAGGATGACATAGACGCAGTCCTGCCGCAGATGCGCAGCTGGGACCGCGCCGTTCAACACCCCGGGGAGGGGAAACTGTACAATAGCCCCGAAGCGGGAGCCGTCATTACCGGACGCGAGGCCTTTGAACTGTCTGTCAATTGGATGATACATGGATTTGCGCTGGTGAGAATGGCCTTGGTAAAGGATTTGGGATTTGAAACCGCTTATCTTGCCTCGGATGAGTATGAGACACGACGGCAATATTTAGCTTGTCGTAAGATAGGGATATCTTCGGGTGAATTCTATTATCATACGGGCAATCCCGATGCGATCTCGCGCAAGTGGCGTCCCGCCTTGACCGATATCATAGAGTGCGATGCACGCCTGCTCGCACTGGCTGTCGAAAACAAAGCGGATACCCCGCAGGTGCGTATAGAGATCGGACGCCGTCTGGCTGACGGAGCTCTCGGAATATATGACATCGCTCGCGCGGCAAACGCCCCGCAAGAGGAGATCGACAGAATCAAGCGACTCATAGTCCGTACTGAGAAGATTTGGAATATTAAGGGAGTAAGTCGCAGAATGAGGCTCAGATTGTTGATGATATCAAAAATATTTACTATCTTGCATCCTAAATGCATATAAACTTTGTACTATAGATATGGAACCCGAAATATCAACTGCCGGTACCAACGGTATCGAGGTTATCAACTTTGCCGAGACCCCCTCACTCGTGAGTCGCTATATGCTTGAATTGCGCGACATCAATATCCAGAAAGATCCGCTGCGCTTTCGCACCAACCTGGATCGTATCGGTGAGATAATGGCCTATGAGATATCCAAGCGCCTGAACTACCGTGACAGCGAGATTGAGACTCCGCTCGGCAAGTGCGTGTGTCAGGAGATCAACGATACTGTAGTATTGGCTACCATCCTGCGCGCAGGGCTGCCGTTCCATCACGGATTTCTCAACTACTATGACCACGCGGAGAATGCCTTCGTCAGCGCATATCGCCGCTATAAGGAGAAGGGTGACTCGTTTGACGTTCTGGTGGAGTATCTGGCCTCACCATCTATTGAGGGCAAGACACTGATATTGGTTGACCCGATGCTGGCCACCGGATCCTCTATGGAATTGGCCTATAAGGCTCTGTTGAGCAAGGGTAATCCTGCGCATATCCATGTCGCCTCGGTAATAGCCTCCCGACAGAGTGTCGAGTATGTCTGCCGACACTTCCCCACCGACAAGACCACACTCTGGATCGGAGCTATCGATGAGGAGGTAAACGCCCACTCCTACATCGTGCCGGGACTGGGAGATGCCGGCGACCTGGCATACGGCGTGAAAGAGTAAGCGGCAACCTATCAGACCGGCTTATGTAAGAGATGAAACTGCAGACCATCGAAATACTCAATTTTAAAAATATTGCGGATGCCTCGCTGACGCTATCCCCGGGATTGAACTGCTTTCTCGGACTTAACGGTATGGGCAAGAGCAATCTCCTCGAGGCAATACATCTGTTGTGTCTTGCGCGCGCCATGTCTCCTATGCCTGAGTCGCAGCTCATACGCCACGGAGAGCAACTGCTGTCAGTCAAGGGAACCTTCATGATGGAGGGAGACCGGGAGGAGAAAATATCTGCCGGCATTGTCAAAGGCAAAGGCAAGTCACTCAAGCATAACGGTAAGGAGTATGAACGCATCTCTCAACACATCGGACGTTTCCCGCTCGTATGTGTCACTCCGGCAGACGCAATGCTCGTGATCGGACCGGGCGACGGCCGGCGGCGACTGATGGATATGGTCATCTCACAGGCTGATAAGACGTATCTCGCTCACTTGATAAGATATAACAAGGCATTGGAGTCGCGCAACCGGATGTTGCGTGCCGGTGTCCGCGATGATCTGCTATATGAGTCGGTAGAGACCGGTATGGCGGATGCCGCCGCCTCTATACATCGTGCGCGCGCAGGATGGGTACAGAAGATAGCCCCCGGACTGGAGAACTATTACCACCGCATCGCAGGCAATGACGAGCGAGCCTCCATGACTTACCGCAGTGTGCTCAACGATGCCTCCCTGACCGATGTACTCAACGCCTGCCGATCCAAGGATATAGCGCTGGGATATTCATCACAGGGTATACACCGCGATGACATAGCGATGGGACTCGGTGACTACTCGATGCGTCGCCTCGGAAGCCAGGGACAGATCAAGACTTACAACATAGCCTTGCGGCTAGCGATCTTTGACTTTCTCAAAGAGGCCGGCGGGATCACACCCATATTGTTGCTCGATGATATATTTGACAAACTGGATGCCGACCGCGTGGCCCGTATCATACACATAGTCTGCGAGTCAGACAATTTTTCACAGATATTCATCACCGACACCAACCGTACTCACCTTGACGATATCATACGCCATATACAGGATGACACGCGGCTCTTCGGTGTGGAAAACGGGCAATTCTCACTGATAGAACATAATAAGGCAACTGATAATGCAGAGTAAATCATGAAACGCGTAGATCCTATATGTGTCGGTGATGTGTTGCGACAGGCCATCGAGGACTCACAGATGGCCAATCATTTTGACGAACTGCGCGCCGCCGAGTTCTGGCCGGTTATCGTGGGTCCCCACATAGCCTCCATGTGTCTGCGACCATATATCAACGGGGGGAAGATGAGCATCCGTGTCCCGGACGCCGCACTGCGTCAGGAGCTGAACATGAGCCGTTCGCGTATCGTACAGGAATTCAACCGTCTGGCAGGCAGGGAGGTTGTCAGATCCCTAAAGTTTTACACATAGCACCTCTCCCCCGCCACAATAGTTTTAACCACTGACCTCTACATTCAAATATGCACTATACTCATCACATACCGGTACAACTCAGATTTAATGATATTGATATCCTCGGTCATCTGAACAATACGGTCTATTTCTCACTCTTCGACCTGGCCAAAGCCCGGTACTTTGAGGCCACAAGACGTGGCAATATGGACTGGCAGAAGGTGGAATGCGTCATTGCCAACGTCAACTGCGCCTACCTCAGTCAGGTACGGTTTGGCGAGAATATCGAGATATATACCTCCTGCAAGCATGTCGGTGACAAGAGTTTCATTCTGGACCAGCTGATGGTCAATATTGACACCGGTGAGGAGAAGGCCCACTGCGAGACTGTAATGGTATGTATCGACCCGGCCAAGGGGATCTCCATACCGGTCTCCGACTATTGGCGCGAGTGTTTTGCCACATACGAAAACAACCCGGAACTACTGCACAAGAAATGATCAACGACTATAAGGCCATAATCTCAGCCGAGGCTGAGGCTATACGTAACATTCCGATAACAGAGGCCTACGATAAGGCTGTAGAACTGATCGTGGAGCGCGTCAACCGTCGGGGCGGCAAACTCATCGTATCCGGCATGGGCAAAGCCGGACAGATAGGGATGAATATCGCCACGACATTCTGCTCGACGGGTACTCCGGCTGTCTTCCTTCACCCGGCTGAGGCACAACATGGCGATCTGGGAGTTATACAACGTAATGATATGTTGTTGCTGATATCCAATTCGGGCAAGACACGCGAGGTGCTGGAATTGTATCAACTGGCTCGTAGGCTGAACTCTGACCTCCCTGTCATTGTTATAACGGGAGACGACGCGAGTCCGCTGGCGGAAATGGCTGACGTGCTGCTGCTGACCGGCGGCACACCGGAGGTATGTCCGCTCGGTCTGACACCGACAGTCTCCACAACGGTAATGACCGTGATCGGTGATCTGCTTGTAGTCAGTGTCATGAAGGCTATCAAATTTACAGCAGAGCTCTACGCCCTGCGCCATCATGGCGGCTATCTCGGCATGCAGAGTCGGGATATGGCATGCCGGGATCAACAACAATAAAACATATTTCTAATAGAATCGAAAAGAAAATATACATAACAATAAATATGAGCCATATAGATCTCCTGATAGATGTAGGCCGACTCGACAGGAAGAGTCCGGATACCGAAGTAATACATGCCGCCATCGAGGCACGCCAGACTGCTCATCAGCTTATTGCTGAAGAACGTTACATTGACGCTTTGGAGCGTGTAGTTGCCGCCATGCGCGAACTGAGGGCATACTCCGACTATGAGAACGTGGAGTTTAAGGCTCTTTTCGCGGCACTGCTCTTTGATCTGGCGGAGGTACATTATCTGCTCAAGGACTATAAGCAGAGTGAAAAGGAACTGGATACGCTATTCAAGGTGCTGGAGAACCTGCTGCGTGAGGATGCTGAACGTTTCGGACCCTATCATATCCTGGCTATGGAGCTGTCGACCCGCATATTGCGCTCGCGCAAGAAGGCTATGGATCTGCTCATCAAGCAACGTATCGCCGCTGACGCACTCTACGAAAAGGTCAACTCCGGTGTTGTGGCTGCCACCGACCGACTGGTAGACTCCCTGCAGAAGGTCGGCGAACTGCTCGGAGCCGCCGGCGACTATAGAGAGGCTCTCAAATTCTTCGCCGAGGCCATCAAATACTCCAAGAAGCGTACCGGCAAAGTGACCCGCAAGGAGATCAAGATGACTATCCAGATGGCGGAGACCATGATGCGTGTCAAGAGTATGAAGCCTCGCGCCAAGCGTCTGCTGCAGGCGGTGCTCCCTCACGCCATCTCGCTTGAGACTATCGAGCTCGAGGAGGAGATCATCGCTCTGCTCGAGATTATCGACGGTGAGACCGGACAGGAGTCTCGATGGAAGACTTTCCTGCACAATATCGTGCGCCCGGTCAAGGAGAAAATCAAGGAGAAGAAGGAGAAAAAGGGATAATCCGCGGTCAAACTATCTAATATATCATAAATGGCTACAGTATTGAATACCAACGGGGCGGAACTACCCATCCCGGAGGTCAGAAACAAGGATAATTTTAAGTGTGCAATACTTACTGCGGCATGGAACCCGGAGATAACCCACGCCTTGCGCGATGGAGCTGTCGCCACATTGCGCAGCGCGGGCGTCAATGATGATAAAATACTGCTATATGATGTGCCCGGTACTGTCGAACTGGTCAATGCGGCTGCCACCATATTGAGACACAAAGAGTGTGATGCCATAATAATGATCGGATGTGTCATACGCGGTGATACCCCCCACTTTGACTATGTATGCCAGCACACCGTGCAGGGGATAGCCACTCTTAATGCCAAGGGTGAAGCTCCGGTGATATTCGGAGTGCTGACTGTCGAAAATCTACAGCAGGCCATCGACAGAGCGGGAGGTGTCTTAGGCAACAAAGGCTCTGAAGCCGCCGTCGCCGCAATAGAGATGTCCAATCTGCACAAACAAATCTGCACCGCTCACTCATGAAAAAAAACACAATATCTAATCAACTGAATATCATCTCGATAATACATTTTTAA
>CAMWUY010000035.1 GCA_947177615.1 uncultured Porphyromonadaceae bacterium | reverse complement strand
AAATAATCTAATAAAAGACTTATGAAAAAGACAATATCCATACTTGCACTTGCACTGTTGGTATCAGGAAGTGCTTTTGGTCAGGCGTTAAATAAGCAGGAAGCAAAGGCGTTACAGACATTCTTATCAGAGAATGCAGCCAAGGGTGGAGATAATGCCGAGGCATTAATGCTAAAAGGTAATAATGTGGCTTTAACGCCCGGCGTAAAAGTTGAGAACGGGCATGTCGTAGAGATCAATTGGGATAAAAAGGAACTGTCGGGGACTCTGAATCTGTCGAATTTTACCAAATTGACCAAGGTGAGTGTGAATGACAATAAGTTGACAGAGCTTATAATCAATAATGCTCCGAGTCTTATTGAGGTTAATGCATCCCGCAACGATCTGACATCTGTATCCCTGTCCGGTACACCTCAGCTCCAGATCCTTAGATTAAATCGTAATCGTCTGATGGGTATTGACCTGAGTGGCACTCCCCTATTGAGTAAGCTGAATGTTGCGTCCAATTATATCGGTGCGCTTGATATCTCGAATGCTGCTAATCTTGTGAGCCTGAACTGTACGAGTAATCGAATCACAGATCTAAATCTGTCAGGATGTACCAATCTTAAGAATGTGTATGCAGGCTATAATGAGATAAGTGCAATAGAATTCGCCGGTCTGGGAAATCTTGAGAATTTAAATTTGATGAGCAATAGGATTCAGAAGTTTTATGTTCAGGGTCTCCCGGTATTGCAAACTATCTTTGTGAGTGATAATCACATGACACAATTTGCGGTGAATGACTGTCCTCAACTTGTTGATATCTATGCACCTTATAATGATCTGACCTCATTTGTGGTTGAGAATTGCACAAACTTGTCAGATGTAAATGTGGCTTGGAATGATTTGAGTTTCTTAAATCTCAGTGGCCAGAACTTCTTGCAACGTGTGAATGTATCAAACAATCAACTTGTTACTCTTGATGTATCTTTCTGTCCAATGTTAACTACCGTCAATATAGCCGGCAACTCATTATTGACAGATCTGCGAACAGAGGGAGACACAATGCTGCATCAGGTTGTAGGTCCGTGGGATAGCATGGAGTAAGATTGCTATCCGGTACAAAAATTAAGCAATTAACGAACAATATAAATGTTCCCGATCAAAATTGGTCGGGAACATTATAGTTTTATAATATGACAACTACAAAATAAGTATCAGGGATAAAAAAATATGTATAAAATTTTTATAAATGCTGGATAATAGCTATATTTGTACTACATTAGATGTGAATTATCTAATGTAGAGAAAGGTGAAATGTGTGCCTTTATCGTGTGGAATGAATATAATGGAAATCAAGATTGGATGAATAATAAGATAATCGTAGATGCCGGATCAAGCAAGGTGGAATGGACTTTATTGTCAAATGACGGGAAGGTTCTGCAACGTATGACGAGTGATGGCGTCAATGCTCTCATGATATCATCAGCAGAGGCGACCCGACATTTTTCTGATATTCGTGATGCCCTTGGTCAGAGCGAGTCTGTCAGTGAAGTGCATTATTATGGTGCCGGCTGCGCTACGTCTGTTGTATGTGATAAAATACATCAAGTGCTGTCAGGCGTATGGCAAGCCGGAATTATTAATGTGTCGAGTGATTTATTAGGAGCAGCTCGTTCGTTGTTTGGCCATGAAGAAGGTATAGCCTGTATCTTAGGTACCGGCTCAAACTCGTGTCTATATGATGGTAAAGAGATAATCAAGAATGTTCCTTCTTTAGGGTATATACTCGGAGATGAGGGAAGCGGATCGTCATTAGGACGCAGGCTCATAGCAGATGCTTTCAAGGGTCATCTGCCGAGTGCCATTAAAGACAGTTTCATCAGCCGTTACAAGGTGTCACTGCCGGATATTTTGGATAATGTATATCGCAGTCCCAAGCCCAATAAATATATGGCATCATTGGTACCCTTTCTGAGTGAACATTTATGGAATCCATATATATATTCTCTGGTGCTGGAGGAATTTACGAACTTTGTAAAGCGTAATATAGCTATGTATCCGGGAGCCCATTCATTGCCGATAGCGTTCACAGGATCGATAGCATATTATTTTGAGGAGATACTGACCGATGCGTTAGAACGCCAGGGTTATAAGGTCTCAAAGGTGACCCGGACACCCATGGAGGGTCTCATAGCATTTCACTCAAAATAATTAAACATTTACTAATAATAGCGACAAGAGAATTATGATAAAAGGATACCTGCGATATATAATCTTCGTTACATCTGTATTTGGCATTCTTTTATGCCTCTCCCCCACCATTCAGGCTCAGAATGACTATTGGCATCAACGTGTGAGCTTGTTCGAGAAGCTACCTATAGAATCATCGGATATAGTCTTTTTGGGTAACAGCATAACAGATGGCGGTGAGTTTCAGGAGTTGTTCGGATATGATAACGTCAAGAACAGAGGTATTGTGGGTGACGTGATCAATGGTGTGCGTAAGCGTCTGAATCAGGTTACGTCAGGTCATCCTGCAAAAATCTTTCTTCTGATAGGTATCAATGATGTGTCTCATGGTCATACAGCTGAAAAGATAGCGTCGATGTATGAAGTGCTTGTCAAAGAGATCCGTGAACAATCTCCGGAGACTCAACTATATATACAGAGTATTCTGCCTATAAATAATGATTTCAGAAGATACAAAAATCTGTTGGGCAGGGAGAAGATTGTACCTGAAGTAAATGCACTTCTTCCCGGCATAGCAGAACGGCATGGCGCAGTGTATGTAGATTTATGGCCGGCATTTGCAGGAGCTGATGGTAAACTGAGCAAGGCTTATACGACAGATGGTTTACACCTGTCCGGTGCGGGCTATAAGCGGTGGGCTGAAGAGGTTCGTTCCTTATTGGATGATATATCCACGCAGCCTGCAAGCGAAGCGAATACCGAGTCAGAAGAAGTTGAAATCGCATCGGAAAGTGATGTAGAGACGGATGTCGAAAATCCTATTCCAATGATTAAAAGGCGAATAGAATAATAGATAAGACAAATGTCTCCCAAATCCAAATAGTATGAAAATTAAGTCTTTGTGTGTCGCACTGCTATTTGCAGGAACATTGTTTAACAATAACTTTATTTACTCTCAAATCATAGTAGAGCCGTTGTTTGAATATCCTATAGCGCCGGATAGTGATGATGATCTATCGTCGAGATCCAATTGGTTGGTAACCAACTTTTGGAGTCCTATGGATTTATGTGATGATAGAAGTGTCGATCAAAATGCTTTAAATCACGCATTTTCGGTATATACTGCGGCTATGCAATTTGCGGATAAGGGGAATGTGTTGAAGTCGGTAAATACCTTATTAGGAAATCTGAAGGGGAAACCGACACTGATGACTCAATTCGTGAAAGCCGCGGAGGAGACTCTGTATGGTCCGCGAGCCGCAATCTGGTCAGATGAGGTATATCTGCCATTCTTGCGCGCGTATCAATCGGAGTCGGGAATTTCTCCATTGCGCAAAGAACGATATAAACGTCAGTTGACATTACTTAGTAATACCCAGCCTGGAAGTAAGGCTCCAAGTTTTCGGTATCGTATGAGTAATGGCCATTATAGAGATTTCAAAGTTGACACACCGTACACATTGATAGAATTTGGTGATCCCGAGTGTGATGATTGCTCCTTTGCAAAGCTGAAACTTGAGATGTGTACCGATATAATGGAAAAGGTAGATGAAAAGCAGGTGCGTATACTCTTTATAGTACCGGATGTAGCGCCTGATGAAGAGGCTGAGGTGCTGAGTGAATTGCAGTCGTATCCGGCATCATGGACACCATCAATAGGATATAGTATAGATGACATATATGATATGAGACAGACGCCGGCGTTTTACTTATTGAATTCAAAAGGAGAGATAATAGTAAAGAATCTTGATGTTTCAGATACGATAGATGCGTTACGGAGTTCGCTCTCAAATGATCACAAGAATATTAAAAAAGGTAAAAACAAGTAGCAATAAATAATAGCTAACAATAGGTTTTAAAGCAGATGGGAAAGGTCAGTGAAATAATCAAAAAGATATATATAAGGACGTCGGGTTATTCGTATACGAATCTGGGACGCCTCTTCTTGCGTCTGTTCGTAGGTCTGATGCTAATTCAATTTGGTGTCAGGCAGATAATGGATTTTGAAACGATGAATGCAAGTTTCCCATCAGTACTGGGTATGTCATCTCAATGCTCTCTGATCATGATGATATGTATCGAGATGGTATGTTCAGTATTTATCATGTTTGGTTTTTTGACCCGTATCATGACCCTTCCACCGTTTATAGCTATGATTATCGCAGAAACTTATCTGCTGCATGATAAGGTAGCCTATCTTATGACGTGGCAGTCACATGGCTATCTTCCGATAATGTTTTCGGGAATCTATTTCTTCATATTGCTGGTGGGTCCCGGAAAGATATCGGTAGACTATTTTTTATCTCTGTATTTTATTCATTCTGAGGATAAAAATGAGACGGACGAACTTGAGGAGGTATAAATGAATAATAACAGGAAGAAAATAGCAGTACTAATATCCGGTGGTGTGGATAGCGCAGTGGTCGTTGATCTGCTGTATAATGAGGGTCATGAGCTTCATTTATTCTACATACGTATAGGGATGGATAACGGAGAAGGCGATTGTTCAGCAGAAGAGGATATAGAGATATGCAATCTTATCGCCAAGAAATATAATCTGCCATTGCAAGTAGTCTCACTGCATGAGGAATATTGGGATCATGTGATGAAGTATACGCTTGATACGGTGAGCAGAGGTCTGACTCCTCATCCGGATATGATGTGTAATAAGCTGATAAAGTTCGGTTTTTTTGAAGAGCGCTGGGGTAAAGAGTTTGATGCTGTCGCCACGGGTCATTATGCATCTATAGAGGAGATAAACGGACGAAAGTATCTTGCGACGGCAGCCGATCCGGTTAAGGATCAGACGGACTTTCTGGCTCAGATCAGTTATGACCAGCTAAAACATTTAATGTTTCCTTTAGGTAAGTTTCCCAAATCGGAGGTGCGTATGATGGCAAAATCATGTTTATTGCCTAATGCGACACGCAAGGACTCTCAGGGCATCTGTTTTTTAGGGAAGATAGATTATTCCGAGTTTATAGAGCGTCATCTCGGGTCACGAACAGGAGCGGTCATAGAGCTTGAGACAGGTCGTAAGATAGGCGAACATAAGGGATATTGGTTTTACACCATCGGCCAGCGAAAGGGATTGGGTCTCTCCGGAGGTCCATGGTTTGTGGTTAGAAAGAATGTTAAGGATAATGTTCTTTATGTATCTAACGGATATGATACCCCTCAGCAGTATGGCCGTATATTACCTTTGGAGGAGATGCATTGGATATCGGGCAATCCGTTTGAGGAGTCGCTGTCCGGAATGGAGTGTAATGAACATGAATTGCGTATAGCGTTCAAAAATCGCCATACTCCTCAGTTTTTTTACGGTCGAATGGTCAGACGTTCGGAGGACAGCTATATTATAGAGTCGGAAACCGATGTTCAAGGTATCGCACCCGGGCAGTTCGGTATAGTATATACACCTGATTGTAAATTGTGTCTTGGTTCCGGAATGATAAGTATACCGGAAAGAGCAGGTGTAGAGGACAAAAATTAGAAGAAGTGATGAGAGAGAGACATGAATTAAAACTAATAGGTATCACCTACAATCAGATAGAGTCCGGCGTATATGCTTTGATACTCGAAGAGGTAGGGGGCAATCGTCGTATCCCAATCATAATAGGATATCCCGAGGCTCAGTCGATAGAATGCAAGCTGCAGAATGTAAGAACCCCTCGCCCGCTGACCCATGATCTGATCAAATATATCATGGAGAGTTTCGGTCTGAGTCTGACATGTGTTGATATTCATAAGTTGCCGAACGGAGTATTCGCGGCAGATATGATAATGGAGGGTCCGGACGGTAGCTTGCATCATATAGATGCGCGAAGTAGTGATGCTATCGCGATAGCCATACGAACGGGATCACCGATCTATACAGATGCCGAGGTGCTTGCAGAGGCCGGTTTTACCACTCAGAGCAAAGAGGAAGAAATGTCTGAAGCAAACGATCCCTCCAATCCTGAGAGTTCGGATGAAGAGAAGATGGCAAAATATTCAGATGCGGAACTATCAGAAATGATCGCCAAGTACGCTTCAGAGGAGAAATATGAAGAGGCGGCCCGTCTGACCAGGATATTGCGCCAAAGAAAGAATGATAAGATATAAGGCCGAAAATATAGAGGTCATCATCAATAGATATTGAAATGAA
Organism: uncultured Porphyromonadaceae bacterium; assembly: GCA_947177615.1. Classification (GTDB taxonomy): domain Bacteria; phylum Bacteroidota; class Bacteroidia; order Bacteroidales; family Muribaculaceae; genus Lepagella. The sequence continues at coordinate 8,446 of CAMWUY010000035.1, read as the reverse complement.
AAATCGAAAGAAGAGAGTTGAAACGATAGTAGAACTAATACGAACCAATTGTATACCGAGTCAGGAGGAACTGGCTCGAATGCTCGGTGAGCGTGGTTTTAAGGTCACTCAGGCGACCTTGTCGCGCGATCTGAAGATGTTGCACACAACCAAGGTGCCAACCGATCGCGGAACATACGCATACGTATTGCCCGACAGCAATTCATTGAAAGATAAACTCCTTGCCGTAGGTCAATTGGAGATGAACGCGAACTATCAGAGCGGTTTTGTATCCTTGGAATTTTCAGGTAATATCGCTGTAATAAAGACTCGTAACGGTTATGCCTCCGGTCTGGCCTATGATATTGATATGAGCAAGACTCCCGAAATTTTAGGAACCATACCCGGTACAGACACAATCTTTGCAGTGATGCGTGAGGATCTGTCGCGCAGTGAGTCAATCGAGGTATTGAGCAGATTCTTGCCTCTTGATAAGAAAAATTATGATTAAGGTCGGTATCACAGGCGGCGAATCAGCAATAGCCGGTGAATTGCTTCGTCTTCTGGTCAATCATCCGGATGTGGAGATAATATCTATTCATTCTCCCAAGAATGCGGGAAAGCCGGTAGCCGGGGTACATCATGGCTTTATAGGAGAGCCTCGCCTTCTTTTTACCTCTCATTTTGATGCGACGGCGCTTGATGTCGCTTTCATTCTTAAGCCGTTGCATACATCCGCAGAATGGAGTAAGCTCATGGCGGATAATCCTGATCTGAAACTGATCTTATACAGCGAAAGTGTCGATATAAGCGAGGGGATGGATCACCAGCCATTATTAGGGCTTTCTGAAATTAATCGTAAAGGGTTGGTGCGTGGTGCCCGAACTACAGTACTCCCCCATCCGGCATCAACTTTGTCTCTGATAGCCCTGTATCCTTTGGCCCATCATCTGATGTTGCCCAATGATTTGTGTCTTAAGATATCGCTTCCGGATGATCTAAATCAGGACAGAGTGCAATCTGAGAGTCATGAAGAGATAAAGTCGAATGTATCTATGGCTCAGAGCAGCTATACCGGCTCCTTGCCGATAGATTATGCATCCTCCGGCCGGTCCCGGGGAATGAGCGTAGAGTTTCAGATACCCTGCCGTACACCTCTCGATGAGGTTTTTAAGATATATGACTCCATCTATGATGATCACAATTTTACATTTATGGTACCCTTTGATGTCGGTTATAATGAAGTAGAGGGAACCAATAAATGTATCATCAGTCTTACAAAGCCGGATGAGACTACACTGAGTGTGCGTGCCATAGCTGATGCTCGGATGCGTGGCGGTGCAGGTGAGGCAGTCCATCTGATGAATTTAATGTCCGGTCTATTTGAAAAAACCGGGTTGTCGTTAAAGATAATAGATTACTAAAGAGATGTCAGTCAATAAGGTAATACTGATAGGAAATGTGGGTAAGGATCCTGAGGTGAGATATCCGGAGAAGGATTTTGCAGTGGCCCGTCTGAGTCTTGCTACCAATGAGCAACGTGGCGAGAGTGCCGTCGAAGTAACCGAATGGCACACGCTGATGCTGACAGGTAATAATGCGCGCATTGCAGAGCGCTATATTCGTAAAGGGACCAAACTATATGTAGAGGGGAAATTGCGGTATCGTGAATATGAAGATAAATTCAAGATACATCGTAGAGTTGCCGTGATAGACGTTGATGTAATAGAAATGTTAGGACGTCAGTAATATAATGTCAATGATATAATCGAAATAAGATAGAACGAAATGAGAAAATGGCGAACGGAAGATTCCGCAGAAATATATAATATCGGTGGGTGGGGATTAAAATATTTTTCAATTAATGATAAGGGCCATGTACAAGTCACTCCACGAGCCGGGATGGCATCCATCGATCTTAAGGAGGTGATGGATGAATTGAAGTTGCGTGACGTATCGGCTCCTATATTGCTGCGATTTCCGGATATTCTTGACGACAGAATTCGCAAGATATCGAATTGTTTCGATAAGGCTGCTCAGGAATACGGATATGAGGCTACCAACTATGTGGTATATCCGATCAAGGTCAATCAGATGCGTCAGGTTGTCGAAGAGATAGTGAGTCATGGCAATAAGTATAATGTAGGCCTTGAGGCGGGCTCAAAACCGGAACTCCATGCCGTGTTGGGTGTTGATGCCAATGATAAGTCTCTGATCATCTGTAATGGCTACAAGGATGAAGACTATGTGGAGTTGGCATTGTTAGCACAGAAGATGGGTCGCCGTATCTATATAGTGGTAGAGAAACTGAACGAACTGAAATTGATACTGGATGTAGCAAAGCGGGTAAATGTGATACCCAATCTCGGCATACGTATAAAACTAACTTCGAGCGGTTCGGGTAAGTGGGAAGAATCCGGAGGAGATGTCAGTAAGTTTGGCCTGAATTCATCAGAGCTTCTTGAAGCACTTGAATTTCTGAAGGAACATGGAATGGTGGAATGTCTGAAGCTGATACATTTCCATATAGGAAGTCAGATCACCAAGATACGCCGTATCAAGAATGCACTGCGCGAAGCGATGCAATTCTATGTACAGCTGTCAAAGATGGGATTCAAGATAGAATTTGTTGATATAGGTGGTGGCTTGGGTGTCGATTACGATGGCACACGGTCAGCTTCGGGTGAAAACTCGATGAACTACTCCATCCAGGAGTATGTAAATGACTCCGTTGCGGCATTGGTAGATGTATGTGCCAAGAATGAATTGCCGCATCCGAATATCATTACCGAGAGCGGCCGATCGCTGACGGCCCATCACTCAGTACTGATAATAGAGGTCCTTGAGACAACGCAACTTCCCATCTGGAATGAGAATGTCGATACACTCGGTGAGGAACCACACGAACTTGCCAAAGAACTCTTTCAGATATGGGAGAAGATTAATCCCGCCCGCGTCTTTGAGGATTGGCATGACGCACTTCAGATCCGTGAGGAGGCACTCGAACTCTTCAGTCTGGGATTATTAGATCTCACTACTCGTGCCAAGATAGAAAAGTTATTCTGGAGCGTAGCTCGGGATGTAAATGATATAACAAAATCCATGAAACATCCACCGGAGGAGTTGCGTAAAGTGGCACGAATGCTCCCCGAGAAATATTTCTGTAATTTTTCATTGTTCCAATCTCTTCCGGACTCGTGGGCAATCGATCAAATGTTTCCGGTGATGCCGATCTCAAGGCTGGATGAGAAACCCTCTCATCTATGTACCATTCAGGATGTAACGTGTGACTCAGATGGTAAGATATCACACTTTGTCTCACCTCACGGGGTGAGCACATCATTGCCCGTACATACGCTGAAAAGCGGAGAACATTACTATATAGGAGTGTTTCTGGTAGGTGCATACCAGGAGATCTTGGGTGACCTGCATAATCTGTTTGGAGATACGGCCGCTGTTCATATCACATCATCTAAAGATGGTTATGTGATCGAGCAGGTGATAGATGGCGAACCGGTAGCAGATGTCTTGGATTATGTTGAATATAATCCGAAGAAGTTGGTTAGAAATTTGGAAACCCGGGTATCTAAGTCCGTAAAGGATGGTGTTATTTCTTACGAGGAGGGTAGACAGTTTTTGAATATCTATCGTTCAGGTTTATATGGTATAACCTATCTGGAGCGAGACTGATGCGATATTTTCTGCGATTATCATACGACGGTAGTGCATATCATGGATGGCAACGTCAGCCCAATGCGATGAGTGTTCAGCAGGTGATAGAAGAGTCATTGCAGACGGTGCTTCGCAGACCCGTGGCGATAACAGGCGCGGGTCGTACGGATACGGGTGTGAATGCCAGAGTCATGTATGCACATTTCGATGTAGAAAGTCCGATAAGTGACAGGAGCAGATTGCTTACCTCGTTGAACCGTCTGTGTGGCAGGTCAGTCAGCATTCACGATATATTAGATGTACGGGATGACGCCCATGCCCGATTTGACGCATCGCTGCGAAGCTATAAGTATTTTGTCATAAATCAGGAGTCTCCATTTAATAATCGATTTTCCTGGTATTGTCCTGCGATGTTGGATATTACGATGATGAATAAAGCGTGTGAAATCCTTTGCGCGACATCTGACTTTACTTCATTTGCAAAATTGCACAGTGACGCCAAAACAAATATATGTAATGTCAGCGAAGCATCGTGGACTCCATACCGATATAATACAGGTGAACGCGGATGGGTATTCACTATCTCCGCCGATAGATTTTTACGTAATATGGTGAGAGCGATAGTCGGAACATTGGTTGAAGTAGGGCGAGGCAAGCTGGATATAAACGGTTTTATAAGAGTAATAGAGCAGAAGGATCGCTGTGCCGCCGGGACGTCTATGCCGGCATCTCCCCTGTTTCTCTGGGATGTGAAATACCCGGAAGATATTTTTATCAAATAGTAAATCAAGTACAATTAATCATAACAATGACAGCATCAGAGGCAAAATCAAGGATAGATGAGCTCCGTGACGTGATCAACAGGCATAATCACCAATATTACATTCTGAATAGTCCTGAGATATCGGACAAAGAATTTGATATGTTGTTGAAGGAACTTGAGTCATTGGAACAACAGTTTCCTGAATATAATGATGACCTGTCCCCAACACAGCGTGTAGGTTCAGATTTGTCAAAGGGATTTGAGCACGTAGTACATAATCGTCCGATGATGTCATTATCCAATTCATATTCAATCGAGGAGGTGGATGAATGGTTTGACAGGATCAAGAAGTCCCTGGAAGGAGAACCATTCTCTATTGTCGGAGAATTAAAATTTGACGGGACATCAATCTCGATAATATACAGGCACGGCCGGATGGTGAGAGCCGTCACTCGTGGTGACGGTACTCAAGGAGATGATGTAACTGCAAATGTAAAGACAATCAGAAGTGTGCCACTGCAGCTGCGTCCGGGTGACTGGCCGGAAGAGTTTGAGATCCGAGGAGAGATACTTATGCCATGGAATGTATTTGAGACTCTGAATGCAGAGCGGGCATATAATGAGGAGCCTCTGTTTGCCAATCCACGAAATGCAGCGTCAGGTACATTAAAGCTTCAGGATCCTCGAGTCGTGGCTTCACGACATCTCGATGCCCGTTTCTATTATCTGTTGAGCGATGATTTGCCATATAATAATCATTATGATAATATGGAGGCAGCCCGCAGATGGGGTTTTAAGGTGTCTCCCAATATGAAGATATTGTATACTCTCGATGAGGTTGACGACTTTATCAATTATTGGGATGTGGAACGCAAGGGTCTCCCCGTAGCAACCGATGGTCTGGTGTTTAAGGTTAATTCATTGCGACAACAATTAAATCTTGGGAATACCGCAAAGTCTCCACGGTGGGCCATAGCATATAAGTTTAATCCCGAGAATGCGTGTACACGTCTCCGTTATGTATCATTTGAGACCGGCAGAATGGGCATTGTGACCCCTGTTGCAAATCTTGAGCCTGTATTGCTAAGCGGAACAATCGTAAAACGGGCGTCTCTGCATAATGATGATATAATTCAGGAACTTGATATACATCAAGGCGATTGGCTATATGTAGAGAAGGGTGGTGAGATAATTCCTAAGATAACAGGTGTTGATAAATCGCGCAGGGATCCGGAGGCGTCTAAGATAGAATTTGTCAAGCTGTGTCCCGAGTGTGGCACACCATTGGAGCGGATATATGGAGAAGCTGCATGGTGCTGTCCTAATCACTATGGCTGTCGACCCCAGATCACGGGCAAGATAGAGCATTTCGCAGCCCGTCGAATGATGAATATAGATGGAATAGGAGAAGAGACAGCAGAATTGCTATTCTCAGCAGGTATGGTAGAGCGCGTGGCGGATATATATGATCTGACAGAAGAGAAACTCTCCGGGCTGGAAAGGATCGGTGAGAAGACTGCAAAACGTATAATGTCAGGTATCGAAGCCTCAAAACAGATAGGCTTTGAGCGAGTGGTATATGCCCTGTCTATACCGAACGTTGGTGAGACGACAGCCAAACGAATAGCCAGATCCGTCAGGAGCATGGATAATCTGCGTTCCATGTCGGTCGAGCAATTGACAGCCATTCCTGATGTCGGTCCGATAATAGCTCAAGGTATCTATGACTTCCTGCGGGATCCGGTAAGTATCGATAATATAGAAAGATTGACTGCTGCCGGTGTCTGTATGGCCATAGCGGATGATGTCAACCATCCATCCGGAGATGCCTTGTCAGGTAAGACAATCGTGATATCCGGAACCTTCAGTCATCATTCACGAGATGAGTATAAGGATATCATAGAGCGTCAGGGGGGCAAGAATGCCGGAAGTATATCCAAAAAGACGAGCTTTGTTCTGGCCGGTGAGAATATGGGACCATCCAAGTATGAGAAGTGTCAATCGCTCGGTATTCCTATGATAAGTGAGGACGAGTTTCTGAATATGATAAAACAATAGATATAAATACGTATATCCATTTCGGATATATGATAAATAAAAATAAGAGTTATGCAAGTCAGTCCATCATTGCTCTCAGCGAATTTCGCTAATCTGACGCCTGATATTGAGATGATAAATCGCTCAGAGGCGGATCTGTTACATCTTGATGTAATGGATGGTGTATTTGTCCCCAATATATCCTTTGGTTTTCCTGTGATGCAGGATGTATCAAGGATATGCAAAAAGCCTTTAGATGTGCATCTTATGATTGTAGAACCCCAAAATTGGGTCTCCCAAGTACGTGATCTAAATGCAGAGTATATGGTGTTTCATCAGGAGGCTTGTACCCATATTCACAGAACTGTTCAGGCAATCCACAATGCAGGAATGAAAGCCGGTGTATCGTTGTGTCCAGCGACTCCGATAACAACACTTGAAGATATAATATTCGACCTTGATCAGGTATTGCTGATGTCAGTCAATCCCGGATTTGGCGGTCAGCCGTTCATATATAATACGGTCGAAAAAGTGAAGCGTCTGCGCAATATGATAGATGCTTGTGGTTCAAAGGCACTGATCAATGTTGACGGTGGAGTAAATGCAGAAACCGGTCGAATGCTTGCAGAGGCCGGTGCAGACATTCTTGTTGCCGGAAGTTATGTGTTTAAAGCAGCTGATCCTGAGGCTGCGATAAGATCATTAAAATTTTGATAATTTGGATAAGAAGTTGATAAGCGAATTAATGGCAAAACCTCAGACGAAGATATTGTTTGTGTGTCTGGGCAATATATGTCGTTCTCCGGCTGCTCAAGGTGTGATGCAGTCGATAATAGATGCGCGTGGATTGAGTGACAGGTTTGTATTGGACTCAGCCGGATTGTATGGTGGACATGCAGGGGAATTGCCTGATAAGCGAATGCGTATTCATGCCTTTCAGCGTGGATATCGCCTGGATCATCGCAGTCGTCCGGTGAGAGTATCAGACTTTGAGAATTATGATCTTATAATCGGGATGGATGACAGTAATATTTCAAGGTTGCGCGCGTTGGCCCCAACATTGGAGGCCGAGCGCAAGATAATGCGTATGACAGACTTTTGTCGTCAGCATCCCGGAGTAAGTTATGTCCCCGATCCATATTATGAAGGCTCCGAGGGTTTTGAATTGGTATTAGATCTTCTGGAAGACGCATGTGCCTCTTTGGTGGATCAGCTCTCACAATAAGACTACGGTGTCAAAGTGAAAATATAGGTAATTAAGATGAAACAATACAATTTTGATGAACTGACCGAGCGTCACGACACAGCCTCTCTCAAATGGGATACTGTAGCAGATCGAGATGTTATCCCTCTATGGGTTGCAGATATGGACTTTAAAACTGCTCCCGAGATAATAGACGCAGTGCGTCGGCGTGTAGATACCGGAATATATGGATATGTAAGTTTGCCGGATCGGTATTATGATGCTATCATCGGATGGTTCGCACGTCGTCATAACTGGCCAATAGCGAAAAAAAGTATTCTTACGACAATAGGAGTGGTGCCAGCGGTGGCAGGAATAATTAAATCGCTGACTCATTCCGGGGATGGTGTCATACTGCAGACACCGGCATACAACTGTTTCTTTACAGCGATTAAAAATACCGGTTGTCAAGTTATTGCCAATCCTTTGATACGTGTTGATAAGGGAGAAACGTTTACATTTGAGATAGATTTCGAAAATCTTGAGCGACTTGCAGCTGTAGATCGGAATAAGGTGTTGTTACTGTGTAATCCTCATAATCCGACAGGAAGAATATGGTCGTATGATGAATTGGAGAGAGTTAGAAACATCTGTCAGAGACACAATGTGATGGTGATAAGTGATGAGATACATTGTGAGTTAACGCATGGCAACTCTCGGTATGTCCCCTACGCGAGTGTAGATCCGGATGGGATAATATGCTGTAGTCCGACTAAACCTTTCAAAATTCCCGTCATTCAGAATGATAATAT
>CAMWUY010000034.1 GCA_947177615.1 uncultured Porphyromonadaceae bacterium | reverse complement strand
TTACTTCTGGCGGCTCTTTCACTCCACCCATCTGGTTTTCCACCTTGCGGCGTAGATAATTTTCCCGCGGCGCCGCTGCATGAGAGAGCTCGCTGACCGCGACCTCCCTTTCGATCATCACGACTCACTGACGACCGATGCCATCCGGATATTCCGACACTCGGATCTGAAGTCTAAAGTCGAGCTGTTGGAGTCACGTGAGGAGCTGTACACGTCATACTACACGTTGGATAATGTCGCTGACTCCTATTACGGTCCTCTGGCTCCCTCTACCGGAGCTGTTGGCGCCTTCGACCTCGTGGCCTACAAGGAGGGTTTTCTGCTGATGCCGCCGGATAAGTCGGAGAGTTCGCTACCCGCGACGCCACATCCGCAAGAGAAAATGTATGAGGCATTCAGACGACATCTTGACTTCAATAAGATAATAGGTATCAGAAATATAGGTGAGCTCAACAATGCCGTACGTCATCGTCGCACCGCCGACCTGATCAACGTTGCCGAGGCAATCCATGAGAAATATATAGGGGAGATAGCCGCCCGCATAGCGCGGCGCAATGATGAGGGGGGAGCGCGCGTAGTCTTTCTGGCAGGACCATCCTCGTCAGGCAAGACCACAACCTGCAAACGTCTCGCCATACAGCTCTACACCTACTGCAAGAAGCCCAAGATGATATCACTCGATGACTACTTTGTCAATCGCGAGAATTCCCCTCTCGACGAGAATGGAGAGTATGACTTCGAGTCACTGTATGCACTCGATCTTGACAGGCTGCATGACGACCTGCGAAGGCTCCTGGCCGGAGAGGTCATCAATCTGCCTACATATTCCTTCGAACTGGGGCGACGCGTGGAGCGTGAGCGCCCGTTGCGTCTCGACAGCGACGATGTCCTCATCATCGAGGGGATACATGGTCTCAACCCCGATCTGACCGGACGTATCGACAGTGACAAGATTTTCAAGGTATATGTGTCAGCCCTCACCTCACTCTCGATTGATGATCACAATTGGATATCGACTACTGACAATCGTCTGTTGCGACGCATAGTGCGCGACCATAAATATCGTAATACCTCCGCGCTCGACACGATACGCCGCTGGCCCGGGGTGCGCCGGGGAGAGGAGAAATGGATTTTCCCCTTTCAGGAGAATGCCGACGCAACGTTCAACTCTTCACTGCTCTTCGAGCTTGCAGTCATGAAGCCATACGCGGAGCCGCTGTTGCAGAATGTCCCGCATAATGTCGCGGAATATGCGGAGGCATACCGACTGCTGAAGTTCCTCTCCTATTTTAAGACGATCCCCTCCGACCAGATCCCCGGCACATCGTTGTTGCGCGAATTTCTCGGTGGTTCCTCTTTCCATTATTAATCACTACATTATATTATCAATCATCAGTATCCTCTCCCACACACTGACCGGTCATGAAAGAATTTACCAAGGAGAATATCGAACAGATAGAGCAATATATAGAGGAGCATGACAGCCAGGCGGCACTGCGCGAACTGCGTGATTATCACCCCGCCGATATCGCCGAACTCTTCCGGCACCTGAATGTCCGGCAGGCTGAGTGGATCTTCAATCTTATCGATGATAACGAGAAGAAGGCGGATGTGCTGATGGAGCTCGACGAGGAGGACCGTAAGAAACTGCTCGAGAATATGGATCCCGAGCAGATCGGTGCCTTTATTGACCTGCTCGACACGGACGATGCCGTCGACCTTATCCAGGAGCTGGACAAGGAGGATCGTGATGAGGTAATACAGCATATCGATGATATGGAGCAGGCCGGTGATATCGTCGACCTGTTGCAATATGACGAGGATACGGCCGGCGGTCTGATGGGCACTGAGCTTATCGAGGTGAACGAGAATATGTCGATGCCTGAATGTATCGCTGCGATGCGTCGTCAGGCTGAGGATCTGGATGATATCTACTATGTCTACGTGGTGGACGACGATCAGCGTCTCAAGGGTGTCTTACCGCTCAAAAAGATGGTGACTCACCCCTCTGTGTCACGTATCAAGCACGTCATGGAGAGCAATCCTATCAATGTGCGCACGGACACACCGATCGAGGAGGTAGCCATCGACTTTGAGAAATATGATCTTGTCGCTATGCCGGTTGTCGACAGTATAGGACGCCTTGTCGGTCAGATCACTGTCGATGACGTCATGGACGAGGTCCGCGAACAGTCGGAACGTGACTACCAGTTGGCTTCGGGTATATCCTCGGACGTAGATGCCGCTGACTCAGTCTGGGATCAGACCAAAGCGCGTCTCCCCTGGCTATTGATCGGTGTCGTCGGCGGTATCGTCAACTCGCTGATATTGGGTGGATTTGAGGCACAGATAGCCGCTGTTGCCGTTCTGGCGATATTTATTCCCCTGATCGGCGGTACAGGCGGTAATGTCGGTGTGCAGGCCTCGGCTATTGTCGTGCAGGGTCTCGCCAACGGACGCCTTGAGCTTAAAAATGCCTGGAGACAGATAGGACGTGAATTTATCGTCGCCCTCCTCAATGCCATAGTCATCTCAAGCGCGGTGCTGATATATATATTGCTCACCCAGCCTAATAAATATGCTGTAGCCGCTGCTGTGTCCGCCTCTCTCTTCTGTGTAGTCATATTCGCTACTGTCTTCGGTACATTGGTGCCTTTGACACTGGAGAGGCTTAATATCAATCCCGCACTTGCTACAGGACCCTTTATCCAGATCACCAACGACGTCGTAGGTCTGTTGATATACGTCTCCATGGCCACATGGCTCCTCAGACTCCTCCCTCTCTAACGAATAAAGAATTATTAATTAAAGAATAAAGGTCCGATCACTCCGTTTACTCCGGTAATTCCGATCAATTCCGATAACTCCGATAAAATATGGCCAAAACCAACGAAACCCCGCTGATGAAACAATATTACGAGATGAAGAAGAAGCATCCCGATGCCATTCTGCTGTTTCGTGTCGGAGACTTTTATGAGACCTTTGCCGACGATGCAAAGGCCGCCTCGGATATCCTCGGTATCACGCTGACCAGTCGTGGCAAGGGGTACGCCTCGGAGGTGGCATTGGCCGGATTTCCGCATCATGCACTTGACACGTATCTGCCCAAGCTGGTACGAGCCGGCCGACGTGTCGCCATCTGCGAGCAGCTTGAGGATCCCAAGACCACCAACAAGCTTGTCAAGCGTGGCATAACCGAACTCGTCACGCCTGGGCTGAACCCCAACGACGCGACATTGCCGCCGCGTGAGAACAACTTTCTCGCCGGCCTCTATTTTCCGCGTACCGATCTCAGGCGCAATCAGCATACCAACGTAGGGGTCGCCTTCCTGGATCTGACTACTGGCGAGTTCCTCTGTTCGGAGGGGGACATGGCATATATAGACAAGCTGCTCAACAATATAGCTCCCAAGGAGGTGCTGCGTATGCGCGGCACCCGCAGACTCTGTGAGGAAAATATCAATTACCGCTCGGTCTACAATGAACTTGATGAGTGGGTATATACATACGATGCGGCGCGCGAGCGTCTGCTGGCACATTTCGGCACTGACTCGCTCAAGGGGTTCGGTGTCGAGAATATGGAGTCGGCAATCATCGCCGCCGGTTCGCTGATACACTATCTCGACTATACCAATCACTGCAACGTAGCTCATATCACCACCTTAGGACGTATTGACGCTGACAGATACGTGCGACTCGATCGGTTCACCATACGCAATCTGGAGCTTACCCGCCCATCGTCACCCGACGGGATGTCGCTCCTGCAGGTCCTGGATCGCACCGTCACACCTATGGGGACGCGACGACTCCACTTCTGGGTTAATTTCCCACTGTTGGATATTGACCAGATCACTGAGCGTCAGGATTGTATAGAGTATATGTATCGCGATCCCTCGACCCGCTCGCTCATCGGTGAGACACTGCGTACGGTCGGCGACCTGGAGCGGCTCGGCTCCTCATTAGGTCAGGGTCGTATAGGTCCGCGCGCTCTGCTGACCATGCGCGACTCGCTGCGCGCTACGGCCAATCTGCGCCGTCTCTTGATAAGCTCCGAGTGTGACCCGCTGCGACGTCTCGGCACGGATATGGCGGATTGTACCGCCGTCATCGATGATATAACGCGAACCGTGAGTCAGGATGCACCGGCACTGCTCAACAAAGGGAATGTCATCGCTCCGGGTGTCAATGCCGAGCTCGACGAGCTGCGTGATATCGCGCTCAACGGACGCGACGCTCTGGCGTCCATCACCGAGAGAGAGATAGAGGCTACCGGTATCACCTCGCTAAAGATCGGTTTCAATAATGTGTTCGGATATTATATAGAGGTCCGCAACACTCACAAGGATAAGGTACCCGCCAACTGGATACGCAAGCAGACACTTGTCAATGCCGAGCGATACATCACCCCCGAGCTCAAGGAGTATGAACAGAAGATACTCGGTGCGCAGGAGCGCATCGATATCCTCGAGACTGAGGAGTATAATAAGTTGCTGGCGCGTCTGGCGCTGTATACCGAGGCTATCCACAGCAACGCACGCTCGGCGGCGACCGCTGATGTCTATATGTCTCTGGCTGATGTCGCCGAGGAGTATGGATATGTGCGTCCAATAGTCAATGACTCACTGACTCTCAAGATCACCAACGGACGCCATCCGGTCATCGAGCGTCGTCTCCCGCCGGGTGAGCCGTATATAGCCAACAGTGTCACCCTGGAGTGTGACGGTACGCAGATTATCATCCTTACCGGTCCGAATATGAGCGGTAAGTCCGCCCTGTTGCGCCAGACGGCTCTGATCGTCATTATGGCCCAGATGGGCTCATTTGTGCCTGCCGAAGCTGCTGAGATCGGTATCATCGACAAGGTCTTCACTCGTGTAGGAGCCTCCGACAACATCTCCTCCGGTGAGTCAACATTTATGGTTGAGATGAATGAGGCCGCCGCAATTCTCAATAATATGAGTCAGCGCTCGCTGATACTCTTCGATGAGTTGGGACGCGGCACATCCACATACGACGGTATTTCGATAGCATGGGCCATCGTTGAGCATATTCACGAGAACGGACGTTGTCGCCCCAAGACTCTCTTTGCAACCCATTATCACGAACTTAATGAGATGGAGAAGGACTTCAGGCGTATCGTCAATTACAATGTCTCCGTGCGTGAGATCGACGGCAAGGTGGTCTTCGTACGCAAGATAGAGCGTGGAGGTTCGGCCCACAGTTTCGGTATCCATGTCGCAAAGCTCGCCGGGTTGCCGCCATCCATTGTGAAGCGTGCCGACCAGGTGCTCGGTTCACTCGAGAAGTCTCCCTCCACTCCGGCACCGGCTGCCCGCGAAGGATATCAGATGTCCATCTTCCAGCTTGACGACCCGATGCTCGAACAGATACGGGAAGCCCTCCTGGGTATCAGTATCGACAATCTGACTCCACTGCAGGCACTCCAGAAACTGCACGAACTGCAATCACTTCTGACCGGAAAATAGAATAAACGACCTCAACCGGCGTTAATCAATTATGATGAAGGGTGTGAATATAAGACTCAAAGGGGATAAACGAGTGATGGCATTATCGGTGATGATACTGCTGTTGCTGTCAGCGTGTTCCACCAAAAAGAATACCGCTATCTCGCGCAATTGGCAGGCATTCAACACGCGGTATAATGTCTATTACAATGGTGACGAGCATTATAAGGAGACACTCAAGGCGATGGAGGCTGCTTACGAGGATGATTACACTACGACGGTGCTGACGCATCCCGCCGATGCCCGCGCCGACAACAAACGCCCGCAGCCTACAGGAGACTTCAAGCGCACTATCGAGAAGATGCAGAAGGCCATACAGCTCCACAGCATCAAGAAGAAACCGGCCAAGCGCAATTCCACTCCCAAGGAGAAGGCCTTCAGGGCACGAGATGAGTTCAATCCATTCCTGCACAATGCGTGGCTGATGATGGGTAAGGCACAATATATGAATGGTGACTTCCTCGGAGCGGCCTCAACATTCATGTATATCACCAAGCACTTCACCTGGTTGCCCGATGTAGTCACCGAGGCCCGGCTCTGGCAGGCACGCGCATACTGTGCGCTCGACTGGGACTACGAGGCTGAGAACGTGCTCAATCTTGTCAAGGAGAAAAATCTGACTAACAAGAATTTGCGCAAGCTGTACAATCTTGTACAGGGGGGATACTATGTCCGTACGGAGCAGTATCAGAAGGCGGTGCCATATCTCTCGGACGCAGCACGGACCGCTTCCGGCAGTCAGAAGAACCGTCTCTATTTCCTGCTCGGTCAGGTCTACTCGCATCTCGGACAGAATGCCAAAGCATACGAGGCTTACAGTAAGGCCGGCAGCGGCTTTTCCACCGCTTATCGTACCAAATTCAACGCCCGTATCAAGCGTTCCGAAGTATATACCGGCACCAATATCAAGAGCGAGGTGCGATCGCTCAAATCGCTGACTCACTATGAGCGTAACAAGGAGTATCTTGACCAGATATATTATGCTATCGGCAACCTCTACCTCTCCCGTAAGGATACCGCCGAGGCCAAGGCCAATTACATAATCGCTGTCGAAAAGTCTACCCGCGACGGTATCGACAAGGCATTGGCACAGCTGGCATTAGGTAATATATATTTCGATGAGCATGAATATGTCAAGGCTCAGCCCTGTTATGCCGAGGCGGTACCCAAACTCCCCAATACATATCCCGGTTATGAGATGCTCAAGCGCCGCTCGGATGTGCTCGACCAATTGGGATTGTACGCCGGCAATGTCGAGCTCCAGGACTCTCTGTTGCGTCTGTCGGCCATGTCTCCCGAGGAGCGTACCAAGGTGTGCGAGAAGATAATCGAGGAGCTGAAAAAACGGGAGCGTGAGGAGGCTAAGGCTGCTGCCCGTGAGGAGTTTATGGCTAACAGGCAGGAGACTGATCTGATGGGGCAGGATGCGGCCCCCGGGATGATGCTCAACACCGATAAGTCATGGTATTTCTACAACGCAATGGCTAAAAATGCCGGTAAGAGCGAGTTCCAGCGCAAATGGGGCGCACGCAAACTTGAGGATGACTGGCGACGTCGCAACAAGACTTCGTATGCCATAGAGGATCCGGATGATGATGCGGCTTCAGACGATGAGGTCGGACTCGGTGACAATGGAGCGGCGACGGCAGCGACCGACACTCTGACCAAGGAACAGAAGGAGCTCGCCGACAAGGAGAATGATCCACACTTCGTGGAATATTATCTAAAGCAGATACCCACCACCCCGGAGGAGATCAAAAATTCCAATGATATCATACAGGAGGGTCTGTACAATATGGGTCTGATACTCAAGGACAGGCTGGAGGATTATTCCGCAGCCCGCAGCGAGTTTATGCGCCTTGAACGTCGATATCCCGACAACATATACCGTCTGGAGGTCTACTACAACATGTATCTCATGGCGGTACGCCAGAATGATGTCGCTGATGCAGAGCACTGGAGACAGATGATCCTGTCGCAATTTCCCGACTCCCCTTACGGTACGGCTATGCAGGATCCCGACTATTTCACGCATCTTCGTGAGATGCATGTACGGCAGGAGGGTATGTACGAGGAGGCCTACGCCGACTATCTCGCCAATCGCAATAAACAGGTGCATCAGATCACTGAGAAGATGGAGACCGACTATCCGCTCTCTAAGATTTTGCCCAAGTTTGTCTTTATAGATGCCTTGTCATATCTCACCGAGGGTGACAATGATAAGTTCAGAGAACGACTCGAATATCTGTTGCAGAAATGGCCGGATACGGATATGACCCCGATGGCCGGTGCGATAGTCAAGGGGATGAAGGCCGGACGTGTGCCTAATGCCGGTATCTCCAATACTCGAGGTATGCTCTGGGATATCCGTCTGACAGATAGCGATGAGGAACGTGCGGAGGATGGACAGCCGGCCAACTTCGAACGCGATCCCGACAAGCCGCAATATCTTGTTCTCGCATTCCCGCGCGACTCCGTCAGTGCCAATCAGTTGCTCTATGATGTCGCCCGATTTAACTTCTCAAGTTTTGTCGTCAAGGATTTTGATCTCGAGCAAATGGCCTTCGGCAATGTCGGCCTATTGATCATCAAGGGATTTGCCAATCTCAGAGAACTTGAGCATTATCGTAGCGTCATGGCTGCCTCCGATCTGAAACTCCCGACAGCCATCCGTCCTATCATGATCTCCAAGGCTAACTTCGAACTATTGCTGCGCGAGGGACGTTCTTTTGATGAGTATTTCCGCTTTGAGGAGGAGGATGCCGTCCGGCAGAAAGAGGAAGAGGTCCTCGAAGAGTCTCCCGGACAACCGGAGCAACCGGAACCGGCGGAGCAACCGGAACCGGCGGAGTCTTCAGATCCCTCTGATCAATAACACAGATAATACACACACCTCAAGATAAATAGATATATGGCCAGAATATTATGGGCTGACGATGAGATTGATCTTCTGAAGCCACACATACTCTTCCTGCAAAATAAGGGGTACGATGTCGATACCGTCTCCAATGGTCTTGACGCTGTCGAGGCGCTCGAGCACCGTACATACGACCTCATAATGCTCGATGAGAATATGCCCGGTCTGAGTGGCCTGGAGACACTCGCCCGGATCAATCAGTCTCATCCTGAAGTACCGGTCATCATGATCACCAAGTCCGAGGAGGAGAATATCATGAACCAGGCGATCGGCAGTCAGATAGCCGATTATCTGATCAAGCCCGTCAATCCCAATCAGATACTGCTCTCGCTTAAGAAAAACCTGCAGTCTCAGCAACTCGTCGCCCAACAGACTACGTCTGTCTATCAGCAGGAGTTTCAGAAGATTACGGCTATGATCAATAGTGCGTCCTCAATCGAGGATTTCATGGAGCTGTATCGGCAGCTGGTATTCTGGGAACTGAAACTCGCCGAGGGTGACAGCTCTATGGATGAGTTGCTCTCTCTGCAGAAACGTGATGCCAACTCCAATTTCTGCAAATTCGTAAAGCGTGAATATGAGGACTGGATCACTTCCGATGATCATCCGCTCATGAGCTACGAGCTGTTCAAGCACAAGGTATTCCCGCTACTTGATGCCGGCGAGAAAGTATGCTTCATACTGATCGATAATTTCCGCCTCGACCAGTGGCGTATCGTACAGCCCCTTCTCTCCGAGTACTTTAATGTTGAGGAGGATCTATACACGACAATCCTGCCGACATCCACGCAGTTTGCCCGTAATGCCATCTTTGCAGGGTTGATGCCGCTGCAGATCGCCACGATGTATCCGCAATACTGGGTCGAAGAGGATGAAGACGAGGGGCTTAATGTACACGAGAGCGAGCTCATACGCACACAGATAGAACGTTATCGGCGCAAGGATAAGTTCTCCTATACCAAGATCAATGACTCGCAGGGGGGTGAGAAGTTCATACGACAGTTGCCGCATCTCAAGGACACTCAGCTCAGTGTGGTGGTGCTCAACTTTATAGATATGCTCTCGCACGCACGTACGGAGTCCAAGATGATACGCGAACTGGCCAACAATGACGCTGCTTACCGTTCGCTCACGGAGTCATGGTTCAGGCATTCGTCGGCCGTCGATATTTTCCGGGAGCTCGCCCGCCGTGGATACAAGGTCATTGTCACAACCGACCACGGCACGATCCGTGTCGACAATCCCATCAAGGTGGTCGGTGACCGCAATACCAATACCAATCTCCGGTATAAGGTGGGTAAAAATCTGAACTATAACAAGAAACAGGTGTATGAGATGAAAGATCCCAAGAGATTCGGACTCCCGATGCCAAATCTCTCAAGCACGTATATATTCGCTTGCAATGAGGATTTCTTCTCCTATCCCAACAATTACAATTATTACGTACAATATTATAACGGCACCTTCCAGCATGGTGGTATTTCACTTCAGGAGATGATCGTGCCGGTCGTTACCCTTTCGCCTAAATGATGTCTGTCGCTCACCTCATATCCCGCCGGCGCCGCTGTTGGATCTCCCTGTCAGTAATTGCTCTCTGTCTCCTGTGCGGTATATCCGCGCTCAAGGCCGATGAGCGTGACGAGCGCCGTGCCGTCCTGGAGCGTGTGTCGGCGTTGGCTGAGCAAGGTGATCCGGAGAGTCTGTATCAGATGTATACGGTCTATAACCGTGGCTTTGACACGATCCCGGCCGATAGCGTCAAGGCCATCACGATGTTGCGCCTCGCTGCTCAGGGGGGTCACAAGGAGGCTCAGAATATGCTCGGCTATCGTCTCTATCGCGGCGACGGGGTCGGGAGAGATATCGAGGAGGGACTCGCATGGCTCGAACAGGCGGCCATGGCAGGTCATCTAAAGGCTGCCGGCAACCTCGGCTATCTGTTGCTGTATGGTGAGGGTGTGGTTCATGATTATGAGAATGCCGCCTATTGGCTGCAACGCGCCGCCGATGGTGAGATTGCTACCGCGCAAAGTATGCTGGGTGACCTGTATCGTGACGGCAACGGTGTCGGCAAGGATACACTGGCTGCTGACTCCCTCTACCGGCAGTCACTGCGTAACGGTCTGACCGACTCGGCATATAAACTCTTCGATATGCACGAAGAGGCATGGAGTGTCGCTGATCCGCAAGTATGTATCACCGAGGGGCTCAACTTCTATCTGTCGGGGGCTCCGGATGTCGGTGTCAGACTCTTCGAGATAGCGGCTGACAAGGGTGACAGTCATGCTATGGCTCTGCTCGGCGACGCATATACGCGCGGCCTCGGAGTCAGCTATCATCATCAGAAAGCCCTTGATTGGTATGCCCGTGCCGCCGCTGAGGGCAATCCGTCGGCCATGTTTATCATAGCAGAGCTTCTGGAGATACTTCCCGACTCACTTGATACCCTCTCGGACGCTGTCAAGGAGCAATACGAGTCTCAGCCTCACGATGCCGCGACATGGTTTGAGCGGGCCGCCGCCCGTGGTGTCACTGACGCTGCCACGGCCAACCGCCTGCTGCTCACCCCCTGAATCTTCACCCCCTTCATATTATGTCAATACTGACCTATCCCTTCTTCCAGAACGCACTGATCGGTGTCTTGATCATCTCAATAGCGGCCGCAATGATCGGCACGTATATAGTCACACGCCGTATGGTCTTTATCTCCGGCGGCATAACACACGCCTGTTTCGGGGGTCTCGGACTCGGATATTTCCTCAGCGTCTCCCCTATGCTGATGGCTTCCCTCTTTGCCGTTGCCGGCTCCCTGGGTGTGGATGCTATCTCAAAACGGGGAGCGCGACGCGACTCCGCCATTGCCGTCATCTGGGCCTTGGGTATGGCCTTGGGCATACTCTTCATCTCCCTCACCCATGGTTATGTACCGGAGCTGAACACCTTCCTCTTCGGCAACGTGCTCACCATAACGCGCACCGACCTGTGGATATTCGGAGCCTTTACGCTCGTTTTAGGGCTCTTTTACGCCCTTTTCTACCGCTTGATATATGTCATATCATTTGACCGCGATTTTGCCGCCACACGTCATTTGCCGGTCCGGTTTATTGACACGGTGATGACCGTATTTGTCGCCTTGGCGATAGTGCTGACCATACGCATGATCGGCATAATGCTGCTGATGTCGTTGATATCGTTACCGCAGATGATAGCCGAGCGCTTCACTCACCGTTACCGCCCCTTGTTGCTGACCAGCGGACTTCTCTCTATCATCGGCTGTACCGGCGGTCTGTGGCTCTCCTATCTCCTCAATGTCCCGGCCTCAGCCACCATCGTCCTCCTCCTTGTCCTCCTCTATCTCCTCGCTCAACTCCGCAGACCCTGACCGTTAATAAATCATTCTTCCATTACCGGTCAAACCTTTTTACCTAAACTAAACTTTTTGTCCAAGATAGAAAAGTTTAGTTTATAATGGAAAGAATTGCATCCATATTTTATCAATTTACACGATCGATATTCTCCTGATATCCTCAAGCCCAAATTTGCAGGCTGCCAAAGTGTCTGAATATTTCATGTCACTGAACGAATTTAGCTAAATTCCTTCAATGCCACTGAACGAATTTAGCTAAATTCCTTCAATGCCACTGAAGATTTTTCCAAAAAAATAGTTTTTTATTTAGATAAAACATCTATTTTTGTAAAAAATAATTTATGATGGAAGCGATCTCCAGAATAGTAGAGAATGAAATCAAACAGAGGATACGACCTCAGAAAGTTATGTTGATTTATGGAGCAAGGAGGGTTGGTAAAACAGTGCTTCTTAAGGAGCTTGTAAAAGCCCGGTCCGGGAAAACATTACTGCTGAATGGAGAAAGTTCTGATACTGTCGATATGTTGAAAAATAAAAGTATTGCGAATTATAGGCAGCTTTTTACGGGAGTAGACCTCCTTGCAATTGACGAAGCACAGCATATACCCGATATCGGATCAATATTGAAACTGATTGTGGATGAAGTTGAGGGAATAAGTGTTATTGCTACAGGCTCTTCTACTTTCGATCTTCAGAATAAAGTGGGAGAACCATTAGTCGGCAGATTTTCGCAATTTATGCTTACTCCTCTGTCAATTGAAGAACTAAGAACGAAAGAGACAGGATTTGAGACGCTGTCGAAAAATCCGGGAAGGTTGATATATGGTCTATACCCGGAATTAATCGGGATTGAGAGTGATGTAGAAAAGAGAGAATACCTTACTGATATTGTTGATTCCTATCTGTTAAGAGATATCCTGATGTATAATGGTCTCAAGCATTCACAGAAACTTTATGATCTTCTGAGGTTATTGGCGTGGCAGGTAGGTAGTGAAGTGTCTGTAGATGAATTAGGAAAGCAACTCTCATTAAGCCGTAATACAGTGGAACGGTATATGGATTTATTGCAGAAAGTGTTTGTAATATTTAAAGTCGGTGGCTATTCTCGGAATCTAAGAAAGGAAGTGACGAAAAGTAGTAAATGGTATTTTCAGGATGTCGGAATTAGAAATGCCATTTTACGCGATTTTCGGCCGTATGATTTACGGAACGATACTGAAAAAGGAGCGTTATGGGAAAATTTTATTGTCAGCGAGCGGCTGAAACGTACTCTGAATCATCGTCTTTCTACAAAACTTTATTTTTGGCGTACATACGACCAGCAGGAGATAGATCTCTTGGAAGAAACAGATGGTAATTTATTCGCCTTTGAGATAAAAGCAGGCAAAGCGCATCCCAAACTTCCAAAAGTATTTGCGAGTGCTTATCCGGCTGCGTCCTACACAGTCATCAACAAGGATAATTTCCTTGAATATGTCTGAGACTACAAGACATCCGCTAAGGATCAAATCTCCACATCATGATTGGGTCATATCCCGTACATGATACATCAGCAAAAGCAACAGGGCGGCCGAGAATCCCTCTCAACCGCCCTGCGCCTATATCCGGGTTATAGCCGTTCTTTATTTCACAGCTACCTTCTTAATCATATTCCCCTGACGCACGATATAGATACCGGGAGTCAGATTTTCCATTGAGTCTGATAGCTGAATGCCGTTGATATCATATACATCCATCGGCAGGGCAGGATTAATCTCGGTATTCTCATTCGTATCAGATTCTATCTTGTTGATGACGGTGGTGTTGTTTCTCACGATGTCAAGTTCAACGACAGGGCCGTCAGCATAGAGTGACTCGGCTATAATGTTACAGGTGTTGGAGTCACCGTCATCTTCCGCGAGGGCAAGAACTTCGTTCAAATCGGCATGTATGGTGACCAGGCCTGTATTATCCACTGTTGCAATATCCGGATTGGTAGAACGCCAGAATACTTGGGGAAGAGTCACATTTTCAGGCATAAGAGTAGCCTTCAGCTGGAAGGTATCACCCGGTTTCCCCTCAATCTTTGAAGCACCATCCAACTTGATTTCCGTAGCCTCAATCATCACAACTCCGTCGAAGCGGTCCCAGCAGGTGAACGCATCGTAATAAGCATCCACAGCCTTCTGGCCTTGCAGATAGAGCTTACCGGTATAGACGCTGAAAACGTTGTTAGGCGCTTCCGGAGGAGTCTGAGCCGTGATGCTGATTGTAGATGCGGGACAACCGTCGAATGCCTTCTCACCGATAGTTTTCACTTTGTGGCCCATGATGATTGAAGCGAGTTCGCTGTTGCCTGCGAAAGCCGAGTCACCGATGTATTCGACTGATGGGGGCAATATGACCTCTTTCATAGAGGTGCAGCCACTGAATGCGCCTACACCGATAGTTTCGACTGATGGAGGCAATATGACCTCTTTCATAGAGGTGCAGTCATAGAATGCGTATCTACCGATGGTTTTCACTTGGGAAGACATGATGATTGAAGCGAGTTCGCTGTCGCCTTCGAAAGCTGACGTACCGACGGTTTCGAGTAAGGATGGCAATACTATCTCTTTCAGAGAGGTGCAGCCACTGAATGCGTTTTTGCCGATTTCAGTGATATTGTTTCCGAAGTTTATTTCCTGGAGGTACTCCATATCACTCCACCCTTCATCAGGAATATTGGTGACAGTGTTACCGAATGTAAGATTGCTTAAATAGCAGTAAGAGTATGATAGAAGTTTTTTGTTGACATTACGGCCCACATAAGTAGTGTGTGTGCTATCGAAAGCTTTCTCTCCCAATTCCAGCGGTTTATCAGAGTCAAGTAAGGTTAATGTTTTTAAATATAAACCCATGGATGCATGGAATGCATTGTCCTCTATTGAAGTCACCGAGCCGGGGATGGTTACCGAATCAAGTCCGGTGCACTCAGCGAATGCAGACTCTCTTATTGAAGTCACCGAGTCGGGGAAAGTCACCGATGTCA
>CAMWUY010000033.1 GCA_947177615.1 uncultured Porphyromonadaceae bacterium | reverse complement strand
AAAATATTGGGCTATTCAGTTCGAAGATTTTTGCACTTCGTTATTGAATCTTCGGACTGGGTTACAGTAGCCATACCATCCGTTATTGAGACATTAACTGAAGTCGCATTATATTCTTTTCCATTGCTCCGATAAAAATTTTTGAGCGGATGAAAAGGTTTTATCAGGTAGTCTCGGTCACGGATCATATTTAAGGTGTCTTACTTTCTTATAACCCTTGCGACAGAATATAGCTTACCGTCTTTTTCTACCGTCAGAAGATAGAGTCCGCTACCTACTTCAGGATATACACGCATAGTATCACCGGCCATAGAGATGAAATCATTCACGAGTAAACGACGACCCTCCATATCAGACAGACTGATCCGGTATGAACCATCCTCAGCGCTAAGGATATCAATATAACTCTCAAAGGGATTCGGATATACGTCAGTTTTCATGAGTTCGATCTGATTGACACCGTTTTCCGAATTACCGACCATTACAACGAAGTTACGGCTATCTGAACCATATTCGTTAGTCATTTTCACACCGACCTTATAAATGCCCTCGCCGGGGAAATGCAGCATGGCCGAACCGGAGTCACTGTTTCCTTTCACGTTGGTTACCCGGCCTCCCGGATTATAGAACGATACGGATGTCTTCAGATCATAGGCTGATCCGCTCAACATCGGTGCACCCGCACAGTATTCGGGTTTAACCCATTTAAGCACACCCTGACCCTCAATCTCGGTAGCCTCATAATCATGTGCTCCGGCTCTGAAAGGAGCTTTGCCCTTTCCTTCGAATGTAAGATCCGTTCCGTAATCCCGCTCGAAATCATAAAATGAAACCAGACCTTCCGGAATAGATTCTTCTTTAATATCCTCCATAGCGCTTCTCACACCAGCCTCGTCAAGAGCGGAATTCCATACCATGAGGTTATCGATATTTCCGTTTACCGATCCCAATTTATGAAGATATCCGCCGACTGCCACGACATTGTTCTCGCGCCACGTATAGGGGACTCTCTGATAAGTGACTTCTCCGGATTGAGCGACATCGTTACGGGTCCACGAAGTAACTTTCTGTTCCTTGCCATCGAGGAAAAACTTCATCTTGAGTTGACCTCTATCATTGAAATCGAAAGCATAGGCGAAGTGATGCCATACGCCCGGCTCTATACGGGTTTCGTCAAACAAATAATTCACGTTTCCGCCGGAATTCATACGCATGGTGAATGCGTCAGTCTCACCATTCTCATTAACCGTATGCCAGAACCAACCCCAGTTATTGACAGCCCATTTATCCTCCTTATCTCGGATATTGAAAAGATGAGAAGCCTTGTTGGCGAAATCATCAGGCTTAAACCAGAAGGACACAGTAAACGGAGAATTGACTTCAAGCTTGCTCTCGGCAAAACGGAAACCGACTCCGGCCTCGCCTACACGCACACCACGCGAAAGAACGGCACTTCCATCCTTTCCTGTAAAGTTGATAACGGCAGATTCTGTATCCTTGTCTAATTTTATCGTACTGTCTGTATCCCCATTGATATCGGCAGTCAGAATCTCAGGAATATTTCCGCTCTCGGTTCCAGTAATCTGAATCATCGCCTTAAAGGTTCGTTCTGTCTCAACCGCCTGTGCATGCCTGTGTTCCAGACCTTTGACAACCAAATCATAATTACCGTGAAGCTCAAGACCGTTTTCGACAATCATTTCACACGAACCATCTTGCGATCCCACAAGGTTACCATCTGCATCATATATCATCCAGGACGCGGTCTCGTGGGACTTATCGGCATAACCGACGCTGAAAGACTCTCCCGGCTTGATAACCTGTTTGGACAGAACAACCTTATCGGAAGGCTCATAAGTATCGTCAAGAGTCATGAACTCGCTCCACGCGATATCGCTCTCGGCATTCATATCGAGCGACATCGCAGACACACCCAGGGCTAATTTCTTACCTGACGCGTATTCGACAGGTATGGAGAACATAAGTCCTGCCCAAGAGGTCGTCATTCCCATCAGTATCGGATCTTTGCCTTCCTCACGGGCATAAAGCTTAAAGAGTGACGTGTTTACGTCAATATTATAGCAGATATCGTCACTCTTGTCGTTAGGCATATTGAATATTATCTTACCGTCTGCTCCGTCATAGCGTGAGGATAATATCTCGGCCTTCTCAATAACAGGAGTATCCGGACACTTTCCTGCATCCCCGGGACGCACTATCGAAAACTCACCGAGACGCATATCAAGATTATCGGCATTCTTGAAATTAAGCGCAATCATAGCCACACTCTTTCCGGCCATGGATGCGAAATCCTTTCCGATTGTAAAGGTCTTTTCTATCCACTTTCCGTTCTCATCGGAAGCTGTCATTAAGATCGAAGACGTTTCCTCGTTCTCCGATCCTTTTGCCGACATCACAAGACTGGTCGCACCGGCGCCGTTGACGATTTTATATCTGACCGTCACGACATCGCCTGTCTCAAGCGGGAACTCGGTCTTGAAAAGGTGAAGATATTCTCCCGAAGATGTACCGTTGATACGCAGGACACTTCCTCCCATCCAGGCATCATCCCATACAAACTCCGCGTTCAGTCCTCCAACAGCGACATCCGATGCGTTACGACCCATGAATTTCGTCGAGAACCACCACATCCATGTCGGGAGATAGTCCTGTATTCCGATATTATACCATTCTGAATCGTGACATCTCTGACCGCGGTAGTTGAAGAAGCGGCCATTACCGAGATTGAAATATGAAATGAACGGTTCCTTCCCAAGATCCCATTTTAATGCGGAACGTGCAGACATCATTTTTGACATTCCAAAGAAGTTCTCATCGTCAGCCGCGATCTTGAGGGAGTTAGTGACCGGTAGGGTATTGACCGGATTACGAGTACTGCCTGTAAACCAGTTTTCCATACGCCGGAGATATGTACGTTGTCTCGTCTCAGGAGCGGGGCCTTTCTCCATTCGGCTCTCGTAGAACATATTCTCGGAGTGGGCGCCCCATAGTCCGATCGACAGGTTATAATCTTTCAGAAGAGTCCAGATATTGTCGGTATTTGTCTTGGGCTCCTTTCCCTGCATATTGATCCCGCAATAGAGGTCAAGAGGTGAACGGCCATATTTCTTGGCACATTCTACAGACTGTTTGAGAAGAGTACCTCCACCGCTGTTCCAGTTATAATTGAAAAAGAGAGAGGACCGTATATTATCTCCATATCCCCAGTTCTCGACATTATGATTATCTTTCAGACCACGGTCGAACATGATGGAGCCATTATCATTAGTTCCGTCATACCATATTATTTCTGCGATTGGATTACGTCCCGACGTGCGTAGCTTGCTTATTACTTCTTCATGTAACTTCTGAAGATTGGTAACAAATATTTTATTGGCGGCGAACTCGGAATTGTAGCCGATTCCGTCAACACCATAGTACTCCAGGAAATCGGCAACCTTCTCTCCTCCACACTCTGTCAGGGCGGTCAGGGCGCGATACCAGGCATTCGATATATTACCATAAGGTACGGAAGCTACCGCACTTACAGGAACACCGTTCTTATGAGCCACATCCGCGAAGTTTCCCGGAACTCTGATAAGCGGAGCCGACCAGTTTCCGTAATGAGTTACATAGGACCACATCGGGAATACCTCGCTGTCGAACACACCGTCGGGAAGGGCGTTATTGGTTTCGTTATTAACCGGCACCCAGAAGATCAGCTTCTTATCATTAGCCTCAGTCAGATCAGGATTTACCTGGGTAGCCGCATTCCGAAAACGCACTTTGGGCTTTACACGCGATATAAAGAAGTTATCATCGTCAGACCATTTCTGACCCTTCTCCCACGTCTTCAGGGCCGCCGGAAAATCCTGGCCCTTGGTTCCCCAGTCGATATAATTACTCTTCAATTGCTGAGAGGTCGCAGTAAGCGAAAAACTCGCCAGCACAAGGGGTACAATTCTTCTTATTTTCATGTTATCAGGTTTATAACTCCAAATTTAGATATTTTTCCCCCAATTTCCAACTACATTTTCTCAAGAAATGTTAAGAATCCGTGGAAACTGAAAAAAAACGATGGAATTACTGCCATTACATAAAGAGATATGGATGTCTTAAGAACGCATTCCTTAAGATGTAAAATCTTTTATTTATCTTTGCAGGACATGATGATAATAATGAAATATGATATATATATTTAAAGTGATCTGGGCCTATTTCTGCTCGATACAATTGATAATTATTGACAGAAAGACAAAATATCTTATTAGACAGGATCTCACGGCTTATTGTGAGTGGCTTGATCTTCCGACAACCTTCAATAGATTATTTAAGATGTTTGTAGAAATGCCCGAGGTCAGATCTGTCGTTTATTACAGATTGAAGAGACGGTATAGACTTCTCCCCTCCCTCATCCTGCCGGGTCAGACCAATTGCTATATCTGTGCTGAAGCTGCCGGCGGAGGGTTAAAACTGATTCATGGCTTTTCAACTATAATTTACGCAAAATCTATAGGTGAAAACTGTACTGTCTTTCAACAAGTCACTATCGGTTACTCCAAGGGAGCGACTCCAACTGTCGGTGACAACTGCGTAATATGCTGTGGAGCGAAAATCCTTGGAAATGTATCTATAGGCAATAATGTCATCATCGGAGCTAATGCTGTTGTTACACGCGATGTTCCCGATAACTCTATAGTCGCAGGAACACCGGCTAAAGTTATATCCACTCTCCCCGAAGGTCAAAATCCGTTGGATCTAATCTAAGGAACGCGCTATAATCTTCCCGCCATTACCTTTGTAACTTTATTACCGGCTTTGCGAATGTATACTCCAGGTAATAAATCCCCGGGAGCAACACGCACTCCGGACAAATTATAATACTCGATATCAGCATTTTGAATATCCTTATCCTCTATAATCTCAATGCTGTTATCCGTCATGCCGAACAAGCCATCCAATTTAGGAAATCTATCCTTCAGATATGACTTAATGTTTTCTATCTCCCCTTCATACGACCCGAATATCTTTTGATCCTTCTGTACAGACAGGTTCAAAATAGGCCAACGGGTGAAATTGAGACGCTGCGACTCTTCAAGATCTTCGGCCCATGCATCTATCTTGGACTCAAAGTAATCATAATTATAATCACAATTCTTGCGTAAATCCGCCCAGATATCTTTCATCCGTGATTTAGCCAAAACGTCCTCCTTGATTATACGGTCTATAAATCCTTTCATACCACGTATAACGGTCGCTCCGGGGCTCGTATACAAGAAATCTGTCATATCGTTGACAGGATATGGTTCGCCCGTATTTTGAAACCCAAGGTCAATATCCCAGACGGGACCGACATAAAATCTGTCGTCACCTCGTTCCTTGCGCATATATACGCTCCAAAAGGCATCAGTATTCCCATCTAATTCACTAACGATAAAATATCTTAGGAAACTATCCAGATCCAGGTAGCGACGATAACCGGCGCTCTCATCCATAAAGTCGGGAGAGAACAGCGCCGACTCCATCGTATTAAACCAGCCGGATATATAATCCGTTTGCTCAGGTACAATTTCATCCTCGTCAGGTGATTTTATTGTTACACGGACACCACGATCAGATGTAAACCATGACTCCTCATACTGAGCATATCCATCTATTTCGATAAAGTAACCACCGGACAAGGCCTCACCGTCCTTATCATCCGGAGACATTTCAGTTATCTCAACACGACCCTCTTTAGCCTCAACCTGATCGCACAACTGATAACATCCCATATATTCACCATTGTATATCACATCTACAAAGGCACAATATGGTGTATACTCCATTCCGGCCAATCTACTCATTTCAAAAGCTATCATGTTACGCATCAGCGACCTATCACCATAATTATTGATTAACGTCCATTTCTTAGCCTTGGCTGTGGCATCCAGCGGACGTTGTTTCTTATCAAACTTTATCTGGAAGGGTTTCTTGGGGAATGTCCACGATCCATTACCCCTCCCCTTCATCTGAGCCTTCTTATCCTCAAGCAAGTTTTTACCGCCGTCAGACACAATAGTCACATAACTGCCGGGATGTTTATCATCCTTTGACACTATCTCAGACATACCCGGTGTCACAAACGATACTAACGGCAGATTGGTCATCTGATAAAATTGACTGTCATCGCCCTCACCCTCAGTACCCTCAAACTCTATCTCTGCAAATCGGCCGTCACTATCAGTTGCCACTACTCTCAGAAATTGAAATCCCCGCGATGTCGTAATATCCAGATAATTCATCTTATCTGCCACCAATTCATCCTTATATACCATTATAGTCATGGCATCTGAATAATCTGAATTGTTGGCACCCTGAACTACAGCAAAACGGCAATCGTTCTCGTGCCCGACAGATGGTAATATTCCAACCCTTGTTATAACATGTTTCGCGTCCAAGGCCAGACCGGCCCAGTTCCTTACGTAACCGCTATCAGAAACATTATCTCCCACAAATGATGTGGCATAATCTCCATCAAAGCAATTTTGAGCTTGATTCAGATCAGAGCCTGTTACAACGCCTGTAAGCCGATCCGCATTACCACTTATCGACCATACACACACAAATAATGTTATAAATATCGATTTATATATTTTATATAGATTAATCTGTTTCATAATATCGGTAATAGTTACATATATACATAATTTGAATTCACATAGAAATACAAATTTATAAAATAATACAGAAATATCCGTATTTTTAGAGTTAATACTCCTTAATACGGATATCTTCAGCATCAATTGTTGTGGGTAAAGGATCTATAACTATTAATTAGAAATGAAATTATGATTTTTATCAAAATTAAATATTCCGGTTGCAGACCATCCTGTCGCATTTATCCCCTTGCCGGATTCTGACTCTGCCATCGTTATAATTTCACCACTATCCGTTACAAAGTTAAATATTACCTTGTAATCAACATTACGTGATGACTCATATACAAAATTCACAAAATCATCGAAGGCTATATCAGGATTAGTGACAGCCGTTCCGGGCCATGGCACAGGCCATTCACGCTCATCACCATTTAATGCATAAAGAAATACATGAGTCGCACCTTTTACCTTCAGGAATGTCTGATAATATTCCGTGCTGTTTGCAGCTTCGTTGACCAATCTTGCTGACATAGCATTCTCGGGATTTACAAGTCGGGCGCGTGACATCGATGACGAATTTCCTGATAATATAAATATAGTCAGCCACTTCCCTATCTCATCCTTCTCAAACCCATACGCCGGAGTAGAAGTCCAATAATGTCCGGATCTGCTCTCGGATGTAATGACGTGATTCTGCAACTGACAGTTCTTCGGGAAGTATATTCTCTCGCCCTCCTGCGTCAACAGGTATGCAGTATAGTAAGATATGCCGGAAGGAGAGAATGTACGATGTGTAATAAAATTCGATGAATTTCTAAGGTCATTAAATAATGATTCTGACGGTATCTTATAACCCGGAGGGCCAAAATCATTCTTCATAACGGGATCATCATAAGTCGTACTCGGCGTAGCAATCTCATGATATATACCACCGCGAGCGCTGCCATCTCCATTCAGGAACGGATAACTCGGTTCATCATCAAATATAGTGAGACCTGCTCCATCTACAATATCAAAGCCACGGGAGCGGGATCCTACATTCCTGTCCAACCAATAAACAATCTCATTACCTTCAAGGAATGGTACAACCTCGTAGTAATACCACGCCTCCTCAATCTTGGGATCGTTAGTACGATCACATCTATATTGCGGATAATCACTCCAATCAAATATACCGCAATGATATAGATCCAGAGACAGCATATCGACGGCTGTACCGTTCTCGTCATACGACATCAGTACAAGTGTACTCTCAGCGATACCGACTATATCGTTATCACCGGTCATGGTTATACTTACGGATTCACCCAGATTTTTCTCTGAGTTGTCAAGACTAAGGCTGCCCGTAAAGCCAAAGTTGCGCTTCAAGAATGCTTTATATTTTACAGCACCGGATTCCGGACCAAAATCAGGAGATATAGTATAATTATATGACCTGCCTCCGTTTAATACCGGAAAATGGAGTCCATGAGTTCGAACATTTCCCCCGTTCACTTCACTCGTAGTACCATACAAGATCGGAGCATTGACAGTACTACCTTTGATACCGGGATCAGTTGTTGTCCCTTCACCATTCAAGAATGACCAGTAATTGTTTATTCTTCTATACAGTGTCCCATCCTTCTCACGTATCTCCAAAACGATATCCGTATGCTTGTCAGCAGTAAAGTTCAATTCCTGCCGTACCAAAATATCGGTCGTCAGTCCACGCCAATGAACCTGTATGGTTGCTTCACGTATTTCGGAAAACGGGTTTCTGTCAAGCATGGCTTTATACTTAAGTAGTGATGCCTTCTGTCCTGAGGTGTCTTCCACTTCAGTGATTTCTATAGGTTCATCCATTACACTGACCCACTCCGCATTGTATGTGAATGACAGTTGTGAAGCATCAGTGATAGCCGGAAAACATTTGACATAAAATTCTTTTTCGCAAGGGTCACCCAACGGGTCCACAACCATATTGGTAATACCCAGCTCTGTAAAGCCGTCCGACGCCATGTTATATATGGCGGGTTGCAGATCAAGAATTGTATATTTTACATCTGATACACTTGATGGTATACCTTGAGCAGCTTCCTCAGATGATGTATATCCCGGCACATTAACTTCTGAAATAAGATACTTGTACAGATGATTTGCACTAAGATCCAATCCCACAGGATTATTATCATTATCAAGTGTCGCAAATGAAAGCTTATAGAAATATGTAGTACCTTCGTATTGAGCCTGTGTAATAATAAATGGCAATGCAGACAGTGAATAAGGATCGGAGACAGAGTTATGCTTTACAGGAGCCGCGTATATTCTATTACCATCTTCCACACCCTCACTCGCATCCTCATTATTAACAGGGAGAGGAGGAGTGTCAGACAATCCTGAGGTTATAGAAACGGAAGAAGGAGCACCATAAAGCACTACCTTCATAGGATTGCTTTCGTTCTGCATATATGCTTCTATTGCGCAGACATTACGCTTCATTATCACCTTATGAGCAGTATCTCCTGACGGTGCAAAGAGAGCTATGTATGTGGTCTCGCCACACATTACAATTTGACCATCGGCCGATTGTGATATATCGAGTGCTATGTTATCGATATCGACACGCTTGGTTTCGTTGACCAAAAGATTCTGAGTTATCTCTGATGGAAGGTTTGCGAATATTAAAAACGAAAGATTACTGCGGTCTGATAGGGATGAGTCAAGTTGCATCATAAAATCCAACTCTATAGTATTATCCGACTTAACATTCTTATCCCAATCAGTCACTTGATAAGGAGACTGAACCATCAACGAATTACTATCCGTACCATTAAATGTCAATACAGTTAAAGAATTGACAGCCATATCATCGACGTCACCACGCGTATGGAGCGATTTGGTCTCTAATACAGGTAATACGATAGATATCCCGGGTTGGATAGTATCGGAGGGGAAAGGCATATCATGC
The DNA here is from genome assembly GCA_947177615.1 of uncultured Porphyromonadaceae bacterium. Lineage (GTDB taxonomy): Bacteria > Bacteroidota > Bacteroidia > Bacteroidales > Muribaculaceae > Lepagella. Next base: position 5,649 of record CAMWUY010000033.1, on the reverse strand, counting down.
TCAGAACATGATACAACTGACCATGTTGCAATACATATCAATATATATTTAAAAACGCCTTTAATCATCACTTTAACCCTGTAAATGTGTTATTTACAAATATCTCATTCACGCCCCGCGCCGAATTGTACTTAAAGAGATTTCTATTATACCTTATTGCAGAAGTGCCACTCGTTCCGACTGAACTACCCACACCCCAATTAGGAGCGGTAAGAGCCATGATACCGGCGCTTCCTGTGCTGGTCTCCGGGAGGCCATTATCCCCACCCGGGAATTGCCAATAGCAATATTCGACTCCATCAATAGTTGTTACACCGGATGGAGCGACAACATTAGTGTACGAGCCGGTCACATCGCTTATCCATGGGCCGGTGCCCTCATTGCCCGGTGCGTTGGTAAATCCGAATAACCACAAATAGACCGGTGCATTATTATACCTTGAAGGCCAATATATACGAAAATCCTGTCTATCATATAGCTCTGTTTTCCTAATTATCGATTTACATCCGTCACCCAAGTCAGTAGTGAAACTATTGTACGATATATTTATCTGATTTTGATACGTTCCCGAAGTCGTGTGCATCTGCCATCCACCTGACGCAGTAGGATCATCCATTATATGAAACTCATAGTAATCGTATGGTATTCCATCAATAGTACGACTGCCGGACTTATAATTCATGGACGTAATATATGACTGGGTGTCATTATCATAATTGTTAAACACAAATTGCTGTACTGAAGATGTCAGCCATACGTTCAGACCTTTATACACGTCTGATTGCGGCCAATACAGGCGATACTTCGTCGGCGACTTATCCTGTTGTTGTGGCTGACCAGTATGACTGTCAGAGGGATTGGCTGCAATGGTATAACAGTAGACACCACCTATATTTTGAAAATCTGACAGGTTGACTTCCTGAGAGAAGTTGCCGGTTGAGGTCAACTGCTTTATCGATATTTTACGATCGGCCAATTGATTGCTAAGTTTGAATTCGATATATATATAATCGGCATTGTAAGTTCCATAGCTTCCGGCGCCATGACTACTCTTGATCAGGCCTTGTATCGTACTGCCTGATGCATTATAAAGATTTGCCTGCAGATCGCTGCCCATCTCTCGCTGCCAATATATTCTGTATGTGTTTTCAGAATATGTTCCTGATACTGACGGTCGGTTATCAACGAATTGCTTCAAACCACCTTCCCTGTACAGAAACCAACCCTCATTGTCAGCAAAATCAAACAAAGGCATACCCGGCTCGAATGCTCCGGGGACCTGCATAGAGCCCTCCGAATGACCATCATGAAACATTATAAGGGTTTTGCCGGGATCTGCGACCTCGGTGAGATCAGCATACCACCAGCCGGGATATTTCTGAGACTTAAGCATGCAGATTCCCGGAAATTTCATATTGTATTTTGTTGCACTGATACATAACGGGCATAAGTCTCCGACCTTTGCACGATGAGATGCCATCAGATCGGTCTCGATATCATATCGCGCTCGTATCTCCGTCTCCAATCCACCTGAGTTTCCCCAATCAGAAGGAGATGAAGGAGGGATATAACTCATGCCGTATGACGTGTTAAGATGACCACTAATTGTCTTCGTATTCTTACCGAATACATAAAACCCTTGTGCCTCGGTTTTCGGATTGAGTGCCGCAGCTGCGTATGGATCATTGATTGCCGGGCCACCCTGAGTACTCCAGCCACGGAAAGTAATCTTTCCTGTATATGAATATTTTAATCCTCCCTCCCATTGATTATACTCTCTGATATCAGTTTTGGACGTATACAGATGTCCACCGACGGGTTTTCCCGCTCTATCTTTATATTCATCCTTAATCAAAGATTTATCAAGGACAAAAGGTAGTGCAAGGATCTCGCATATATACACATGTGGAGCTGCCCAATCATCCTTCTCGGGACGAAAATATATACGATAAGTAAATCTCTTGGGAAATACCTCAACTTCCACCATCTGAGTGTCGAAGACTGAACCATCAGATTTATATGCAGTGTATTCTATGGTCAGATTGTGACCTTCCGTCCAATAACTGTTGCCCTTAACAAATCCCTGCATTGTTATGGTATTGTACCCGTCGTGGGCATTATCACCTTCATATACCACCCCGTCCGAATGCTGCGAGTCACATGCCGAAGATAATTTAAACTCTACCGGCATATTGTCATCCTCGTCCCAACCGTCCACCAGACGCAGGCTAACCTTATCAAGATTTGTCGTAAAATGTATCGGTAGATTAAATGTATTGGATCCGGACTCAATCTGTTCACGCACCTCCACCGCAGAATATTGTGGCGTGACTTTAAAGAATGGTTTGATTGTAAAAGGCCATACCCGAATCTTCTTTTTAATATTTCCCGCCAATACATAAAAATAAGATTCTGACAGATCATAATCAATTGGCAAAGATGGATTGGCTGTGATGACAATCGAATCATTCTCATGATTTTTCATCTTTTCTATAATGAGAATATTCTTCTTCTCACCATTCACCATCTCCTGTTGAGACTCGAAATGTACCGGCACATCAGAGGAATACCAAAGGTGTGTTTCTTCTCCTGCCGTTACCGGCACATGTTCAGTCTTTTCCACCTTAAGGAAGTAAGGACCGTGCAAATCATGAACCAATGTATTGACTGTCCATGGTATAACATCTGAATTGATCTCAAATTCGCCACCGACACTCTTTATACATGCGGTTATATCGTGAAAATATGCACGTCGCAGAGGTTGAGCGGATTGAGACGCGCCCTCTCCGTTCAGACCGGGTAACGCCACTTTATAACGGAATTTTCTACCGCTGTCAGACATTTGCGCGTTAATATACAGAGATGTCATATTTGAGGGGGAAGCAGTCAGATTTTCCGGTAGATATAACGTAGTACGCCAGACCATCTTATCATCCAACGACTCTGTATCAAGTCTCGACATCTTATCAAGGTCATTATAATCCCTGATGTCAGTTTCATTATCCAGACTGTCCGGATATTCCATACGATGCAAGCTCCCCTCGGTCGTAAAATATCCGTGATTGGCATCTTGGTTTTCATCTATATAAGTGCCATCCGCCACATTAATGGGATTATGACCGGTCAAGATTGGATGATTTGTCTTGAAGCCGGGATATGAATAGCTCGACTCCGTCGACTTATTGAAGAAAAGTGTCAATCTTACCTTAGCACACAGGAATTTCATATTAGCCGTGATAGTGGCACCTCTGACAGATTTTACTTCCACTATCCCCCCCTCATGCTCCAAGATATCTTCAGGGAATGCCGCCATCGGTAGACCATCTGTGAGATTTGGCAGTTTGTCTGAACCAAAATGCAAAGCTTTCGATTTCAGATCCTCTTCGCTTATACTTTTAGTTATCTTTGCATCAAGATACTCATCTAAATTGCCAACGAGATATATACGGTATTTCCCGGGATCAAGCGTGATGGAATATTGAGAATATTCTTGAGTCAATGTTGCAGGCTCTCCTAATGTAAAGCATTTAGGTTCAAGTTCGGAGTCTTCATCGGCAGGATAGGCAAACAGAAGCAGACTCTTAATAGTTCCCTCCTGTATAGCCTCCGAGGCTTCCGCATCACTTTCATCTACGCGTGTAGCCTTGGCTACACCCTTGACAGAGGGTATATACACCAGAACGTTACCAGACTCAGTGGTCGTGCCGAAATGTTCCCTATTGAAGAAATCATCTGAACATGACGCGACACCGAGCATCAACAGTAGGACGGCAAGGATTATGCCATACGCTTTTTTCCGACCTCCCGACAACAGATTATTGATATATATGCTAAATTTATCAATCATTGCAATTCAATATGCTGTCTTTCTGTGACCCAGGGATTAACACGAACCTTGACTTTTGGCCCCGTCTCTCCAATGGCATCTACTGAAAGAGTGTATATGTGATTTCTTAATATATTGTTGCCAAATTCAAAAATATGATCCTTATATCCGGTCATTGCAACATTATATGTAGATTTATTCTCACTTCCATCCTCATTTTTGCTGTGTGCGATCTCGATACTGAAAACCGGCATTCCGATAACAACATCATCATACACATCACCAATTTTCTGTTCCGGTACATATCCGATACGAGTTGCACCCGTGCGCTGATCCGTCGGAGTAATACTCCATGCATCCGGTATTACACCAAGTCGATAAGAGACGGCTCCTTCAAATTTCAATTCTCTGTCTGGTTCAACAATATTTGGAGTATGAACCTGCGAACCATTTATATAACTGAATGCTGCGAATGGCAACTGACGCGCTGATGATTGAGTGCCGTAAAATGTCGCAGAGACTATCCTGGGATAACCGTCAACCTTGGGTATGTTATCTACTACACGCACCTTGGCCAATGCTCTCAGCATATCTATCTCTCCGATCATCAAACGGGACTCCGGAGAACTTTCATACAATGCCTCTTGACTAACTGAATATAGACAAGTGCCGAACATCGGACAATTCCGCTTCTTATTGGTGTATAATTTTGTAATATCCTCGCCTGAATAATTGTCATTGTAGATATAGGCGACAGCGTAAGTCCAATCCTGCAGCTCATTTATAACTGTCTCATAGTCTTTCCCCTCTATACTATTCCACTTTGCCTGTGCATTGGTACCCGGTGACGAACAATTTGCCAATATCAGTAGACGAAAGACTATATTATCCGTACCATCGGGAGTTATATCTATATTATCCAATATCTTACTCAACTCCTTACGCTCTATATCAAAATTCAGACGATACGATCCCGGTCCTCCTGACAGATGTATAGAGGTATTTGATTGTGAACTGAAATCAGTAACCTTGAGTAATAGTGCCTCAGAGTCTCCTCCTTCAACCTTTGCAAATAGAAACACACCGAGATCATTCAGATCAATCGCATCTTCAAATTGTCGATACTCGCTTTCAGTCTCGGTATGACTCATATCATCATTACGTGTATTGGTGTTCAATTCGCCGGTCATAAGGTCAAATGAGAAACAGAGTGAACCTTCACCCGCCGGTGTCGGTTCCTCCTTATCGTGGCACGACAACATAAGCACCGATATCAAAACCGACACTAAATATTGTATTACGATATTTCTCTCTATCATTCTCATCTGTTTTCACTAAATCTCTTCTTCCTGAGGTGGAACTCGAGCCCAACCATTAATATACACGTTAGCCGCCTTATACCAGTTGCTGTTCTCGTCGATAAAGAATAAGACTGAATAATCGTCCTGACGATCAAGATACTCCTGATCACTGATATTGCCATAATTACCTCTGACCATCAGAAGATAGGACGTGAGATTTATGCGTATGATATCAGTATCATCCCAATTACGATGTACAGTCAGTACAGCCTTGTCAGCTGCCATAAGACGTGATGTGGAAAGTTCGAAAAGCAATGATGAAACCGTTTCAGTAGCTTTAACCGACTCTGCTCCGATATGCTCGGCACCCGGAGGCAATGTTTGTCCATATCGTATGTTCCACGGCTTATATACAACCTCCGGAGCCCCCTGCTCAAATGCATTATTCCCCTCCACTTCTTGATCACCGTCCGGCAATGTAACAGCGAAATCTCTGTTAGCTGGTGGAGAGCCGTCAAGATG
>CAMWUY010000032.1 GCA_947177615.1 uncultured Porphyromonadaceae bacterium | reverse complement strand
AACAATTTCACACGGGCTAACACCTCACGACCTCGGTTGCGCCACCATGAAGTGCATCGCCCCGGCGTCTTGGCATTGAATGCTATCGCATCAATGCCAAGATGCTTAGCCTGATACAGGGCCCGTTCATTATGATATTTCTGAGAAATAATGGTTATCGAGTCCTGACAATACACATCCCTCATTTTTGCAATAGAATTAAGAGTCCGAGTACCGTCATAGTCAAGAATAATCCGTGTAGAATCAACTCCTTGTTTCATCAAGGAATCGCGCATTGCCACAGGCTCGTCATATCCATTTTCAGTGTTGCGATAGTCTCCGCCACTGACAACAAGCCAATCAACCTTTCCTGCTTTATACAGATCAGCTCCTGCCTTAATCCGATGGTCAAAATAATAGTTCCTACGCCCATTCCAAGTTGAAATTGGCGACGTCCCCAGAATAAGACCCACCTTACGATGCGGAACACTCTCCACATCATCATACGTCCTACCCGCCGCATTCATTCCGGCTTTAATATCACAAAAAGCTATCACGGCGCAGATTGCCCCTGTGATAACCAGACACCATAAAATAACCGTACCTTTCTTCATCTCCTATCTGGCAATACAATACAAAACTCAAAGTAATCTCCCTCCAACGCCTGAGACCCCAAAACAAAACCACTCCAAAATTACACAAATTCCCTCACACCCCCAAGCTCCCAACCCATCAATTAACCGACGCCCCCAAAGCCCTAATTTTCGTTGCGACAAGTCCAGTAATATTTCCAAAAGTATCACACACCGATATTTTCCGGTCTATTTCTCCTTTATAATCGATAGAATATTCCCAATTTGTGAATTCAACTTTCGTTTTAATGGCCTCCCACAGAAAATCCATTGTTCCTAACTAATTTACAGCTCTCGTTTGAGGAAATCCTGGATATTGTCCATGTCGGAAATGAGTTTTAGATGAGTATCCTCTTCATTGAAACAGAAAGCTGATTTTTGTCCTTTGGATTTTAGATTAGCCATCCCGTTCTTCATAGAAGGAGCACAATGATCTAGTCCTCCACCAATTATCATCACCTTGGCTTGGGTCCGACCGCTATGGTTCACTCCGGTGGAAACATAGATAAGATTCTTAAAGTTGTTAGGTTGAGAGGCATAAGCCTCATCTATGGCCGACCCTCCATTACTCAATCCCATAAGAGAGATAGAATTATTATCTACTTTATATCCCATCTCGGTAAGCATAGGTAAGAATAATGTCTTTATTTCATTTATATGCCGACGGGTGAATATACCGGAGAGATTTTCAGTGCCTATAAACATGATGATGTGGTCGTCGATACCCTCCAGTAAACCACGATACAGCTTCCAATTGCCCAGGTAGCCATGTGCGAAAAATATAACCGGATACTCTTTGTTTTTGTCAAAATGTTTCGGCTTCACAATTTGAACCGACCGGATGTCTTCGCCAAACAGAGAGTTGAAGAATTGCGTGTGTATACCGCTCATAGCCGCTCCGGCCCGGCGGTAGCATGAGCCTATGCCGAACATATGTCCGCGTAGAGCATCGTGGCGATAGTTTTGAAGTATGGAATTGTTTTCTCCACCATGAAATCCCAGTGCATTCAAAACTGCATTAATGGGCAGGAAACCGCCAAAACATCCGGCTGCACACATCGTTTCTTCCGGTACGACCAAGTTTGCCACCCAGTGGTGCAGTGGAGTGGAAATTCGCTCACCGTTGCTTTTGAAATGTATAAGGCAAGTGCGGTCTCCGGATAATGTAAAAGGACGAGGCATCAGCAGTAATGTTACGGCAACCGCAACTGTCCAAACAGTTGGATAGGCATATCGCCATTTTGCAAGAAGCTGTTTTAACTCCCTGCGCCACAGCCAGCCGATGAACAAAACAATCAGTGCATCGTGAAACATTGAGCCAGGAAGAAATACAAAAACTAAAAGTATGACGGTCAGAAATTTTTTCATATCTTGAATGATAATTTTTCACAGATGTATCCAATTCGATTATAACCAACAATACTACAGATTCTCTCGGTCAGTTTTCCATATTTTCGGTAAAGAAAATTAAAAAGCAGATATCCTGTCCGCTGATAGCGTGGGAAGCGACGCAGGATGTTGCTCAGCGAATATATGCGCTTGTATATGTCAATATAGCCTTTTCTGAGCTGTTCCGACGAGAGTTTTTTTGGCCGGAATACGACATTTGATGTGTTATAAAGCTGTTGGTCAGTGTTGGTGATTCGTCCTTCAGCAAACATACGGGCATATTGAGCAGTACCGGGATATGGCGTTAGAATGTGGGATGTTACTGTCTCAATCTTATTGGTCACTATCCAGTCCAGGGTACGGTCAAAAGTGGTAGGGTCATCATCATCAAGACCGAAAACGAAACTTGCATTAATCATAATGCCATGTCTGTGAATCTCCTTAACAATGTAATCGTAACGCTTCACATTGTTTTGCTTCTTGTTGGTATCCTTGACAGATTTTTCGTTAATACTCTCGAATCCTATGAACAATCCCTTACAACCGCTTTCTTTCATCAAATCGAGCATTCCCGGAATATCGATGATGTTTGCCGAAACTGCGGCGTTCCACTTTATGCCTAATGGCTTGATGCGATGGCAGAATTCCTCTGTCCAATGCGGATTGCCGATGAAATTGTCATCAATAAACATGATATGCCTGCGCCCGAGCATTTTAATATCGTTGATTACATCATCGATACGACGATTGACAAACGAATGTCGGATATTTGCGGTACTATTGTAGCAAAAGTCACATTTAAATGGACAGCCACGACTTGCACTGACTACGTTAACATACAGATATTTTTTGAAATCAATCAAATCGTATGCCGGCGACATAATTTCATGTGGTGCAATGGTTAGACTTGAATATTCAGTTTTCAAGTTGCCCGATTTAAGGTCGGCAATAATCTTCGGCCAAGTCTTTTCTGCAAAACCTATGCAGAGTACGTCGAAATACTCTCTTGCGGAGTCGGGACAGGAGGTTATTTGAATACCTCCTGCCACCACCGGAACTCCGAATTTATGAAATTCGGAGGCGATTTCCCTTGCACGCGTTAAAGTATCCACCGTCACGGTAATGCCTACGATATCCGGGCGCGAGGAAAAATCAATTTCGTCACCCACATTTTCATTAAGCAACTCAATGGAATTTCCCTCTCGAATTGATTGTGCCACGGTTAGCAATCCGAGCGACGGAGCCATTCGCGTTTTCAATGAAGTATCCATGGGCCGTAACTGCATCAGTGGCTGTATTAGTGTAATTTTCATTTTAACAAATGCCAATTAGTTTTGTCTGTTTCCTTCTTGAAGTACACATAGCTTAATCGGGTAGATCTTATTTTGTGCCTACACGAAGCGATTAAAGTCGTAGTTATTATGGCCCATTACTTGCTTACCGTATGTGTGATGACAAGTTTCATTCCCGAAGTGCATTGTCGACGGCTGATAATGCCTTCCCGTATTCATGATTGCCGTATCGGAGAATGGATATATATACATAAGCATATCCATTATCCGGATGCTCCGAAAGTTCTCTATTAAACCAATCCGAAGCATCGGCGTATCTCTCTTCATTATAAGCTTCTACGCCACGTGTATAAGCGTAAGTGTCCGGCTGCTTTACTTCGGACTTCGCCCACATTTGTACAAAGACAGAAATGAAGGTAAAAACTATTAAGATTCGATGTTTCATATCCGCTGAATTATAAGAATTGTTTATCTGCAAATTTATATACCATTCGCTATTGATAGGTAAACGGATACATCAGATATTACTATTTACTATATGTTAGTATGATTTCGGGAACGTAATCACAGTGATTAAAGCACTCGGTTTAACCATAATGCACAGCATACAGTCATTGCGATGACATTCAATATTGTGTTAAGGATGGAAGCCCCCATTGAGATGGGAAATACATAGGCACAAAGGAGCCATGTAGCGGCAGGAATTCCCATTGCCAGAGTCAGCTTTCTGTCGTCAACATGCCCACCATTATGTTCCCAAAGTACCAGGAATATAACATTGATGATACCTGCTAAAATGTTATAAGTCAGAATTTCAGAGGAGTAAATACTTTGAATGGTAGCACTCTCGATATCGATAATAGAGAGATAAATATTGAAAACACACCACCCACCACCAAGGTAAATGACTAAAGAAATTAGAATTGATAAGAATACGCCCATTTTTTAAGATAATTAAAGTTATAAATTATTTTCCTATAGTCAAGATCCTTTTGAGCATTGACTTGCTGACACATATTTTCTCCTATTTTGCGAAGATTATCTCCTATTTCGAATAGTTTACCTTTTCTTTTCATTTGATAAGCGTCCTATTAGAGTTTAGTTATATAAGTTATGATATCCTTTAAATTGACATGCTCCACCTGTACTGTTTGTACTAAGTAATGACAATCGAACACCATATTAAATTCAATGACCTTGTACATAAGGTTTAACAGCATCTATGCTCCATGCGTAGTTAAGATTCGCTTGTGAGCCATCTGCAAAGGAACCGGATGTTATCCCGACTACTTCTCCATATTCATTGATTAAGGCTCCGCCACTGCTGCCATGATCAATAAGGGCCGAGATTTGCATGAGATTCTTGTCACGCCATTGGGACACTTCTCCAGACGAAAATGTATTTTCGAGTCCACGGGGACTTCCTATAGCATATACCTTCTCACCAACTTGCGGCTTGTATTTAGCAATCGGTATGTAGTTAGTATTGGAACAACCAACTCTAAATAGAATGAAATCCTCATCCGCATCTCTATGGATTACTTCTGCTACCTTATAAATTTCATCGCTATCAGCAAGTTTGATTTGCTCAGCTCCAATATTTGTGCCTTGAAACACATGATAGTTGCTTACTGCTAATCCATCGGAGTTGATGAAGAACCCGGAACCTTGATAGCCATTATAACCATCGGATGTAAACACCATAAATACAGCAGTATTATACTTAGCGAAGATTTTAGAACCGTCAAGTTTGTTCTTATCACCCCGATTATTTGAAACAGTAACATTCAAATTGCGTTGACCGCCACGAGTCACGTTTGACTGTTGTGTATTGCTCACTTCGGAATTACCGGAATGAGAACTCATCTGTGGTTTGTTGTGTCCTGACTTATGGGCGCATGACACAATGCACAAACTTGTAAGTATCGCAATTATTAGATTACTTGTTTTCATTTGTAGATTCAAAGATGTTCTTAGGTAGAATGTGGATAAGGAAACGTTGATTCTCTGTTTCAACAGTCTCTCGCATAGAGTGCGTATCAAGTTTACCATCACCGCTACCGGAGATCAAAATTTCACAGTTATTACCAAAATTGATCCCTCGATCATCAACCCAAAATCGCATAAGAGCAAGAGCACGCTGATAGCTCAATTCATAGTTATAAGTGAAATTATCTTTGGAAGCCTGACCTTCCACTATTAACACGTATTGATTCTCTTTATGATTATTAAGGAAGTCTCTAATTTCCTTACCTGCATTGGCAAGTTTATTAAGCTGATCTTCCTTGTCGGATGCTATAATAGTATTTAAGTCAGATTTTCCAGCCGGATAACGCACCTGAATATTAAGAACGTATTTCTTATACTCAGGACGGTATTCAAAATAATCTTTGCTTAGATCCTTTGTTGACTCTTCGACTTTTTTTATCTCTTGAAGTTGAGCTTCTGTTGCCTCCATTCGCTTGTGAAGTAGGACAATGACAAGAATGAACAGTACCAACATAACGAAAAAGAGGCTCGTCATGAGGTCTGAATAACTTGTCCAAAAGAAAGATTCTTTTTTTTGTGCCATTGTCTTCGTTTTTATTTAGCCGAGTCGGCATTAGCTATGTTATCAACTTTTGAAACAACGGTATCTGTCACAACCGGTGAAGGTACAGGCGCAACTTGAACATTTTCATGATAAGTAGGTTGTGATTGTACTGATGCCTCCTTAGGCAAGAAGTAAACTACAACATTGAAGACACAAGCAGCCGCAATTATTATAAGAGCCGATATTGCAGTCCATTTCATCCAAGATGGCATGGAGGCACTAGCAAATACAGTTCCTCCATCACTACCAAGTTGAGCCGTCACTTTAGCAGTCTGCATGGATTGTTTTAGTGCAGTAGAAATATCAGATGCTAACTTAGCATTAGATTTTTCCACCTTATCAATCAACTTATCCAAGCGAACAGGGATAGATGAAATCTCTTCAAGTTGCTTTGCCAATTGAGGCATATGAGAGAGTTGAGCACTGAACTGAGCGTTCATCTGAGTCATAAATTTCTCAAAAGAATCTTTCTCATCTTCAAGTATCTTCTTAAAATGCTCGCTTTGCTCTACAAAACGTTTTTGCATTTCGTTGACATTTTCAGAAGTGGACTCTTTGATATTCTCCAAAGACTCCTGTAGAGTTTTATCTGCATCGGCAGTGGTCTTCGCAATTTCACTCTTATGACGACGGAAGAAATCTCTAATTTCTTCAAGAACATGTAGTCTGTCTACCTGAGCACCAAACTGCGTCTCAAATCTATGAATTGCATCTGTATAGCCCTCAATATCATTAAGATATTCATTGAAAGCTTCCAGTTTGTCAGTACACTCCTTGAGTTCTTGAAGCACACGTACATTTGCCTTTGCCATCTTCATAACATCCATGTCATGAACGGCTTTGATTATATCAGCTTGTATTGCGTATGATTGGTTAACAGCATTTAGAGCGTTACCGAGGTTGGAAGTATTCTCCTTGAAGGTATTATTAAACTTATTCAGATTCTTGACAAGATTATTCAATGCTTGAGATGTATCTGACGGCAATTCTGGCAACAGTTCGGATTGCATCCATGCAAGAAAGGAGTTTTTACCATTCTCTTCCTTCAGCTTACAACGCTTAAATAGAAGTGAATTTGCAGTTGTGAGTAAGATACCAATAATTGAGGCAAGCATTGCCCAAGCAACACCACTAAGTAAAGCATTGATACCTAATGCCGCATTCTCTGAAGCAACATTTATAACTCCGCCAGAGCTGCCCATCAGTGTGAGAATAGCATCAGACTTTAGCAAGTCTGTAAGACCGATGATAACTCCCGCCATTGTTCCGGCTAATCCCCAGTACAATGGAATGGGAGTTTGTGTTGCTATATCATTTTCTACTGAATCGCAATGGCGGTCAACAGCATCCTTCAGCAATCCAAAGTCAATAACTGAACCTGAGTTATTTCCAAGATATTTATTTATGGAATTTTTGATAGACTCGAAAATTGTATTTCCGGCACCATAAACACCGTCAACGAGATTAGTTTGCTCATTTCGTCTGAGACGCCACGAGGATTCTTCAGCAAATATTTTACTGAATTGATTCATTCGCAGAAGATTCTTTACGAAAAAGAAAATCTGAATGCAAATGATTGCGATGATAATAACTGGTACTAATGCGTGCATTTTACTATCTTGTTAGAGCGACTAACGCTTTCTGAATAATATACCATCGATTACCTTCAAACTTGGCAACTCCGGGTTTGATAACAGTCGCTTGGTTAGCATCTTGGAGGCTACAACCTTCAAAATCAACCGCTAATTTAGCTGCATCAGTTCGCAACAAGGTTTCAAGTTCAGCACGGGAGTTTAGCAGCGGTTCAAATTCGGCAATATTATCCTTCTCTTCAGCTGAAAAGCGAGCTTCAGAATCACGTGTCGTAAGAAAGTTCTTGAAATAACCTCTATCTGCCTGAGTTGGTTGCCCGAAATATCCCTTTTTAGTTTCGACGACAGAAACAGGAATAGGAGACGATGAGGTTTTCGGTGTATATAATGAAGTTCTGCTTTCATCTACAGTATTCTTTGACCTTTTGAGTGCTTTAACTTCATCTTCAAGAATCTTTAGCCGAGATTTTAACTGGTAGTAATCATCGGCAGCATTTTGGCGGGGCATGGGCGTAGGCGTAAAACGATTATCCGAAGATTGTTTTAGATTATGGATGTCGTTACCATGTTTATCAAGTCTCTTGCTAAACTTGGATGCTCGGATGAGCGCAATAATAGAAATTACTAACGTAATGAGACCAAGAACAATAGATATAAGTAAACATAATTTGTTGCTTGATTCTTGTTCTTTGAGATTTTTAATCTCAGTATCGTATTTATCTGTACCGTTAAAACTTTCACCTACTTGCTTTTTAAGATTTTCAATGTCGTTCTTCATTGAATCTAATTCAGCATTATTGATTGGTGAAACAGTAACATTCCCTCCTTGTGTTGTAGAGGCAATTGCTTCTTTATTTTCCTGTGGATGAGAACCTTTTTGATTATTGGAATCGGCCTCGTCTTTGCACGAGGTTAGTAATAGCCCTCCTACAAAGAAGACTAATGCAATAGTTCGTATTTTGATTGATTTCATTATTGTCCTTTCAATATTTTGTATATTTCGGTTGACATAGAATGTAGAACGCCCTTAATAGGATAGAAGAAGAACGTTTCTTCGATGACATCATCTTCTTCGGTTTCTTCTTGACGTTGTGCTATACCCTTATCGAGGAAGGTGTTCAAATCCTTCTTAGCTGCTTCGTATGCAGCCTTTAGAGCGGAAGTTTTCAATCCGAAGTTTTTATCGAAATTAAAAACACCATTCATTTCAACAAAGACAAAATCAAAGAAATTTTCAACAGCTTTTACAGTGTTTTCCTTGTACTTCTCAGTGATCGTGCGATAGGTATCACCATTAGTAACAACACCAGTGCAGTCACTTTTGAAAACAATTGTTTTATCTCTGATGTCATCATCTTCTGCTCCAATGAGACCACCTTTACAAGTAGAATCTTTGGGATTGGAATCTTTATCCAACCCTAAGAGTTCCAACTCTTTTCCATAAGGTTTGCCGAGAACCTTTTCAAATATCAGTTTTGTGTATTTAGCAAGAATCTTAGAATCGGTGGTAATAACCCTGATGACCTTACTTCCATTACCACTAAAGGAAATATGGCGTGGAACATCAAGACCTAATGCCTTGGTGATTTGAGCAATATGGTATATGATTGAGGTATAGAACACGATGAAGACAATCTTGAAATCTTCGTCCTCCTGTAACAGATAGTTGAAGTCAAGAGCTTTTCCGTTTATTCCGGATTTCTTTGGGATTGAATTATCTTTAAGACTAAAGAGGAACGAAGCCATATTAGAGGGACGATGATTATTGGCACTATTGAATACCCGGACAAGTTCTGAAAGATTCTTTTCTTCCAGAAGTTTTAGGATTTCACCTTTGTGCCAATCAACAATACCATTGTTGTCGTCAAGGTCAGAGAATGAGTTTTCAAAAAGTGCGTTAGACGCAAAGCGGAAAGACGTTACATGATGGATGGTTTTGTCTTTTGCAAATGCGATGTCAGTTGTACCTCCACCGATATCAACGTTAACAAGGCTTGTCGCGGTCGCATAACGCTTAAAGAAATACTGGATAGGAGCTGCTGATTCTGTCATATAAGTTGTCACTCCATCTCCAAAGTATTCTTTATACGCATCGTCCCAAGTTTCTTTGAGACGGCGCAAACGTTTAGGAGCCATGCTTATCGGATAGAACCATGTGATTTTAGTGTGCTGGAGATCACCATTGTTCAGCAAGACCTTATTACGAATAATGAGCATGAGGCAGCGAACATAGGCTTCCATAACTCGGAGATCATCTCCATTACCCCATTTGATATTGTATTTCAAATTGTTGTAAGGTAAATCTGCTCTCTTATCATAAGTAAAAGGTAGGTTTACTAAATTGAAGGGGTTTACTTCCTTACTCCAATCAACAGTTTTTGAGCAAGAGAGGACTGTTCGAGTGGGGAATGAATAATCATCACTTCCAATTTCTTCAGGGAGGAAATCACGCTCAATAAGTTCAGTTTCTTCAAGTAAATCCTCGAAAAACCCGTATTCATTCTTTGTGGGCGTAAACATCTCACAAAGTTGACGATCTGCTTTTGAGAATCCGAATACTTGGGATTTATTTTGTCCCTTTCGGTATTCGATATGGGTATTGGAGGTTCCCAAATCTATTGCAAATTCAAACTGCTCTACATTTCTTTGCTGTTTGAATATTGGAACAATGATACCGCAATAACCATGATGATTGCGAACTTGGATATAATCAAAGTTCTCACCTTTAATGAGGTAGTTGTTAGCTTTAGTCAGGTATTGCTGATCTTCGTTTCTACAATCTGATGCTTTCGGAAGTATTTTTTCAGCCCCCTTGTAGAAGATGAACTCAGTTTTTGACGATGAAGCTTGAATGCAAGATATATTATAGATTGCCTCTTCAGGATTATTGAAACGTACCTGCGGCATGATGAAACCAGTAAATTTCATCTCGGCAATATTGCCTGCGTTATTTTTTACATCCGCGGAGCTATTGTTATAGTATAAACGGGTGTACTCGATATAGGATACATTACCAGCACCCTTGATAGGAATACGCATTGTGACAGAGACTGACTCTCCGGCAAGAAGTTTCATCTCAAACATTGGTTTTCCATCACCCATAACTTCTCTAAGTTCATCAACAGTAAAGTATTTGAAAAACAAAGGGGTTATTGGCAATAAGAAAGCCATTTCTGACTTATCAATCTTTACATGTCCATCGAAATAATTAGTATTATTCAGAGTATGAGGTACTTTGATAATAGTTTCTTCGAGGAAATCACTTATGGTAAGATAAGGATGCAACGAACCTTCAAATGGAAGTACTCGTTTCGCCAAATCGGACTCCTTATCTTGGAATGGTGCTTTATTCGTTTTTCCCCATTTACCTATCGTATATTGGAGTTCACTATATCTGTTACCCGCCTCAATGGGAAGGACCAAGGGTTCCTCTAAAGAAATGGATGACTTGATTACAAAATCACTTTGAGCGTTAACGGGTCGACTAGATTTCTTATACAAGTTGTGTCCTAGAACCTCGACCAAATCACTTTGGTTGACATTTGCCACATCTATAGTGTCAAAGTCTTCGAGGGCAACCGCAGTTATACTGTTGAGTTGGTTCTTTTTCGTCTGATCAGGAATAGATTTGTAGGTTGCATTTAAATATGTATCAACCTCCGGGAAGAGACCGGCAAAATTAGGGATTGCCTTGCGTAGTGCGAACATATATTTGATGAACTCAAAGTCTCGCTTGTAGAGAGGCTGATAGTCGCTATCAAATGGTTTATCTTCGCCAAAGAATATGTTGTTGACATAGCTCAAATCATTAGCATTGCTGAAAAACAATGTAGCAGGCGATGTAGATCCGATGATGTTGAGTTCATCAGGGCCTTCAATATAGTTCAGCAAATAAAGATTGTGTAACTGTCCGAAATTGTATGTTTTTGAATCGGATGTCATGTATTTGTCAAGTGCATCAGCGAGATACTGATGTCCAGCAATACCGGAATTGCTAAGCTCATTCAGCATAAGCTGAGGATCCCATTTGATTATCTCAACTTTGCCGTTGTACTTATCGATATTGAAGAAAATCTCCGCTACATCGAGAGTATCGGAAACCATTTTGTGAAAGATAGTAGTTCCGTCAAGATCTACTTTCTTACTTTTTTTATCCAGTTTACAAACCTCTTTGAAAGCAGTTTTGATTAGATCAATACGTGCGAAAGGTGATGGAATAGAAGTAATTTCATGACGCGCGGAAGCTCCATCAGGATCTTCTATGGTATCACGACTGGCAGAGTTGTACGGAAAGGTAGGACTGTTGTTCCAATCCTCATAGGTTGAAGTACCTTCCTTATATAATCGGAATATCTTAGACATGATAGTTATTTGCTTAATTTTTCCGAAACCAATTTCTGAGTTCCGAGATAGAACATCTCCAAAAATTTATTCTCAGTCCCTTTGCTTTTGCAATTTCTGACGGCAGAGTTGAGTCTATCCATCACGAGAGTATAGTCTGAGAACTTACTAAAGATCTTTTTGGGTTTAACCCCTGTAATGAGATCAAAGGGTTTGTCGCCACACGTAGCATTAAATAAATCCAGAGAACGTTTGTTCTCCTTCATTTCCTTTAGCCACTCGTGATACTTATGGAAAAAGGATTCAAGATCGCTGTAGAATAGACCACTATAGAAGTCCTCGAAGTTACCTTTATTAGCATTAAATGAGGCCGACTGGAACATATCAGCTTTATGTGTTAATGCATTCGCCATCATAGTAAATTGCACAAGCGGCATATAAAGCATATCGCGCATCTTACGATAGAACGAGTCGAATGACACCGAACCACTAACTTCCTTAATGCCCAATTCCATATTAGCCGGAGCTGTAAATTGAGAATTAGAGAAATTTACAATAGCAGTTGCTCCCAAGAACTCAATCAAATGTGCATCGTTACGTTGAGACGAACCACCCTCATGATTCTCATAAGTTTTAGAGACATCATCAGCAAGGTAGTATAATGCATCGATAGAGCCATTTTTGCTGATGTTATTCTCGTAGTAAGCTAAAGCAGACTTCGTTTTAGAAATGAAAGTTGATGAATCTATTTCACTTTCAT
Source organism: uncultured Porphyromonadaceae bacterium (assembly GCA_947177615.1). Classification (GTDB taxonomy): domain Bacteria; phylum Bacteroidota; class Bacteroidia; order Bacteroidales; family Muribaculaceae; genus Lepagella. Next base: position 2,927 of record CAMWUY010000032.1, on the reverse strand, counting down.
CGTCTTGTTGAAGCTTAAAATATGGGAGGATGGTAACAGCACCGATAGTGGCTCTATTAATCAAGTCATGATTGGGAAAGTCGGTTCCTTTTCGGAGTGTTTTCAGTAGTAAAGGAAAGCCACTGGCACCAGTCCCTCCAAAGATAGAACTGATAATAAAAATCCTATCGCCATCGCTAAAAGCATTGGCAAAGTCCTCAAAGTCTGTTGAGTGAGCTATTTGGTTAAGAACAACACTTCCTATATTAGGATTTCCTTTGAAACCGACTTCCATTGATGATTGTAAGTTCTTGTCAGAGAAAAGCATTTTAGCCAAAGCTTTATTTGCTTTGGACATTGACGCATATTCAATAAACTGTTGGAACGATTTATCGTCAGTGTCGTTTATACGGAGAGTATAGTTTGGAAGTATTTGCTCTATTTCAGTTCTAAAAAACTTGCTCTGATTGTCACTGCTAAAACTAAGTACTTGACGAATAGACGAATAATTATTCAGTAAGGAAACTGTGCGTGTCAAATCCGCATTTGCTGTATCAGGGTCAATGATAATAGGGACAATTTCATCGGCTCCAAATTTGACACCCGAAGCTAACATCATTGTAAGTGAACGAAGTACACGGGACCCTGTACCGCCGATACCGAATACAAAAATTTTTGCCATATCAGAAAGGTGCTCTTGAACAGTTTGTGCTCCACCATTTTAGTATGAAGGAGAAAATTATAAATACGAGTATGGAAAGAATCATATTGGATACACCAAAACAAAGAATCTCTGATTCCCCTATGTTTAGGGGTACTTGCAAATTCGTTGACGGGTCAATTCCAACCATCTTGTTATCATAGTAATCCTTAAGAACCCACTGCCAACCCACAATAAAGTTTATGACAGCATTTATGCCTAAAAATATTAGCCATCCCCACCAATTGTTCAAACGGGGGTGATTAACTGCATAGTAATAGATGAGTACTACAGCAAGACTGATTCCCAACATAGTGAATCCAATCCCAATAAAGGAATTGTTTTGAGACAGTGGAGATGATGTTCCCCACATATACTCAGCAAGTTCGAGTCCGAAAAAGTCTTCAAACCAACAGTAGATGCTTCCGAAGAATTCGCCCATATATTATTTACGTTTAATGTTAAAATTAAATGTTGTGCTTACCTTCTCATTCTTATAGGCATCAGCGACACCCTGAATAAGATATTTAATGCCAGTTGTTTTATTAAGATTTTCTTGAATGTTTGCCCCGGTATCATCATTGGATTCTATAACCCATGAAGGTATCTTTGGAGTATTAAATGTCAGGCAATCCTGAGCTATATTAGTGCCGTTGGGGATTGTAAATTTAATATAGTGTGAATATTTGCTTTTGGAATCTGAGATTGGATAGATACCATCTACAATTATATTAGAATTATTGAATGAGTAATTTCCCTTATCTTGTACCATCCCATCAGGTTGCAAGGTGGTACGAAAATCTGCCTGAATGATAATATGATAATCGCCACGTGCCGAAACTACGGTTTTGCTTGTAAGAGCATTATTGAAAATATCAAATGGCACATTGGATTGATTGGTAAACGCAACTATTCCACTGAGATCATACTTTGCCAATTGCGAAAACGGTACTGCCGCATTTAGTTTGGCAAGATAGTTCTTATTACCAAAAATCCATATATAATAAGGACGCTTTACATCTTTAAGAACTTCAGCAGTACCATTAGGATAGAAATATTTACCATTGAAGTCAGAGGATAATTTTAATATTTCAACACCTAAATCAGACACTCTCTTTTGAGCGTTTATTACCTCATCCTTTATACGAATTTCACAGTTTGTTAGAAACTTTTGAGCATCCTTTGCAGGCAAGTCCAATATACAATCAGATACAAATACACACACTGTAGTATCATTAACTTCATTGAGGACATTGGCAATCAAATCACCTAAATCGGTATTCGACCTATTACCTCCTGCATTTTTGAATGCCGTTGGATTTAATGCTTTGATATAGTTTGTAAGATTACCCTTGTAAGGAATCAACACGCTGTTGATATAATAAAGGTCTGTCTTTGAAGAAACTCTATTAACGTCACTAACATAATCATACACGACATCTTTCAACTGAGAACCATCACACATATATCCATCCATACTTCCCGAGTTTTCAATGAAAACTTTGAGACACGGATTTTGCGATGTTATAGTAGATTCCACAGGTGTAGAGCTAACCTCTATCTTATCTGAACCACATCCGACAACTGCCGCAATAAAGATCACTGCAACACAAAAGAGTAGTATGTTTGAGGTCTGTTTCATTGCTTTATACTTAAAGAATTTTGTAATACACTCTTGATTAGAGATTGTGATGATTCTTGTATTATTAAATGATACCACATTAAAGAGATTTGTAAATATGATTGCCTAAACAAATAAATGATTTGGTAACTTCATTGAATAAATTTTTTAGTCCATATCCTCTCATTCTAAATAATTTTTGCTATCTTTGCACTTGGTTAATTATCTCTAATCAAGAGATTTGGATGATTTTAAAACAGGACTGACCTCGAAATGTATGCTTGAGGATTCGAGGCGTTTTGTTGATTTATCTGTAGATTGGTTCGTTCCATATTTTCAAGTTGGTTTTAAGCATCTCTAAATAAGAGATAATTATTCAGGTTGCAAAGTTAGCTATTTTTCTGCAAATGAGCACTACGGACTCTCAGATTTTTTCAGTTTTGTAACCATTTTAGCACGCTCCAGACTGATTGTTGAGCAAATTAGTCCAATTTAAGATGATTATTCACTAAAAATTAGGTGATTGTATGTCATCCCAATCTCTTATTTAGAGACTTGGATGGTTGCTCAATAAAAATGCCCCTATCCCAAGAATATGAGAAAGGGGCTGAAGTTAAAGACTTTTAA
>CAMWUY010000031.1 GCA_947177615.1 uncultured Porphyromonadaceae bacterium | reverse complement strand
GGGTGATGTTCCCTGACCCGGTGTCGTTGCCACCCGAGCTGCAGCGCGTACTCGAGGATGTTCAACCGGAGGTTATCAGACTCGTATTTACATTGGAATATGTCGAGGGTGACGAATGGTGTATCCGCACCATCCCGGCAGGACTGAGAGAGGTCTCTCCACGTGACGTCGTGCTCAGACTGCTGGAGTCTGTATCGGAAGCATCTATCAACTATGGCAGTGATGTCCGACCCGTTGAGGCTATCCTGCAACGTATGGCGCTCTCAATGGCACGAAGTGCCGCGATACGTGGGGGACGGCATCTCTCTAACGACGAGATGGAGCAACTTATAGCAGAGCTCTTCGCACTGCCGGATCCCGCCTTTACACCCAACGGCAATCCCATATACCGTCTCCTTGACGACTCAGCCATCTCGCGCCTGCTCTCCTGAACCTCAACTCTTACCACACACCATACCCTCCTGTAATAACTCACATCCCCGGGTCAAGAGATATTGACCCGGGGATGAATGTATGATTAATTGCTGTCGTTTATCTGCCGGAGTGTGCGATACGATCACGCAGAGCATTGTTGAAGGCATCCTGCTTCATCAGATTTTCAACTGTTATATGCATTCGATAGCGCCAATAGTGTGTCGGATTGGCCGGCTCATTGATCTGCTCGTCATGAGGATTCTCGCGACGCAACTCACCGTCTGCACTCAACCAGTCCTGCAGAGGTATTATGCAGAGCATTGAAGGACTCGCGAGCTGTAGCCATAATATCTTCTCACACAACCATGGCTCGGCAAAGTATGGAGCCTGACCAAACTCATGCAATACATTGTTGAAGAAACGTTGGCTCTGGGACGGATCGCTCTCCCACCATGCACGGATACCGGGCATATCATGGGTGGATGACGTACATACGGAGAAGTAGGGATAATGCCATGTGTCACCAAACTCAGTCTTCGGATCCTTAGGCATACGCTGTATCTCAAGTGACAGAATCTCGAGAGCGTGCATCACCTGAGGTACGCAGTCGGGTATCATACCCAAGTCCTCGCCACATGCCAACATTCCGGTTGAGTCCAACAACGGAGGAAGTTTCCACATCGCTTTACCGCGCCAGAACTCATCATGACGATGATAGAAGAAGTCATTGTACAGACGATTGAAGCACCACTTCTCATAGTCTGTCAGATTGCGGAACTGATAGGTATATTGAGCTGAAATACGAGGATGATAATGACCTTTCTGATATGGATCCTCGATAAAGAGTACATCATCTATCAGACCTAACAGACCATTGAGCATACGCTCATTGCGCTCGGTCTTCTCAAGGTGAGCGAAGTGACGCGCCACTTCACGCTGTGTGCGGAAACCTTCCTTAAGCCTGTAACGACCGTCGCCGATATGGTCAAGGTACAGACTCTTGACCTCATCAGTCGTCTCTCCAAAGAAATCTGTCAGCATCCATTCCAGAATCAAGGGTTTGCACTGCACCTCAGGATCGATCCAGAAATCAAAGTTATTACGCAATTCATCCTTAGAATACGGCAGGGCCGGATTAAAGTAACCTAACAGACCATGCACCGCATCCAGAGGTATCTGCCATATCCTGAAGAAACCGAGGATATGGTCGATACGATATGCATCAAAGAAGTCGGACATTTTGCGGAAACGATCCTTCCACCATGCGAAGCCATCACGGGCCATCTCCTCCCAGTTATATGTCGGGAAACCCCAGTTCTGACCTAATACAGAGAAGTCATCCGGCGGAGCACCGGCCTGACAATTCATATTGAACAGGCGTGTCTTCTGCCATGCATCCACACTCTCACGACCGACACCGATTGGTATATCACCCTTCAAGACTACACCATGCTGATGAGCGTAATCACGCACTTCGCGTAACTGACGATCCAGATGATACTGGACAAAGTAGTAGAAGTCGATAGCGGCACGGTGTTCGGAGATAAAGCGCTCTACTGCTGCCTCATCATACTCGGCATACTCCCCCCACAATGTGTTGTCTGCAGTATTGTAGGTATCGCGAAGCACTGACCACGCTGCGTATGGACGCAACCAGTATTCATTCTTATCTACAAAATCCTTATACTCCTTACTCTTCGCTGTCTTTGTCCCATCCTGAGCGTAGATCTCTCTCAAGTAGTCCATCTTGCCATTGTTAACAGCCTCATAGTCTATCTGATCAAGCTCGTTCAGATGACGACCTAACGTCACGTAGTGATCTCGACGAGACTTGTCCTTCAAGGTGCCAACTGCCTCAAGACGCAGGTACATCGGATGAAGCGCGAAGGTCGAATTAGCACTGTAAGGATACGAGTCTACCCAGGTCTTTGACTTGGTTGTGTCGTTGACAGGCAAGAGTTGTAACACTTTCTGACCTGTCATTTCACACCAATCCACCATCTTCTTGATATCGATAAAGTCACCTACACCAAAGTCATCCTCAGTACGGATCGAGAACACAGGGATCGCCGTGCCGGCACCCTTCCAATCCTTTCGGGGATTGACAAAGCGGATACCATCGATGACTATTCTCTCTGAGGGTGAAGACGGTACTATGCCGAATATACGGTTTGATGCATCTTCCCATCCTCGCACCTCTTTGTTTTTCTTGTTTAGTATCAAGAACTTATAGTCAAAGGGTATCTTTACGTCAGCTGTCGGTATGTTACATTCCCACAACGGATAGTGTGCATCATTGAGTTTCAGAGCCTGATGGGGATCCCAATTGCCTAATGCTGAACCCTCACCGCAGACGGCCAGTACCTCGTCAGGAGCGATCATCGGAGCCCAAACTTTCAGACATATCGTGCCGGGTAGTGCGCGTAACGGTTGGTCGCGCAACTGACGACATAACATACCGTTGACAAACGCTGAGGAATAGTAAGGCTTATCTGACGGCATATCCTGCCAAGAGTCAAAGATATTATACAATGAGATACCGTCACCGGGCACAAAGCGGTGTGGAGCACCCCACTCGAAGCGCCATTCGCGGTTCTCTGCCTTTACTATAAAATAGTAGTCAAACGATGATGTGTTCTCCGGCAGATCTACCTCATACTCCCATGCGTCAGGTGACGCAAGCTTCATCTGCCTGGCATGGATCGCATCACCATTTCCAAGGGTCGGAATTGTGCCACAGATATACAACTCTTCACCCCAGTTGGTGTGATAATTGATGTGAAATTTTATTTTCATGACTTTGTTCGTCTGGTTAATCTCTATTCTTGTTCCCTAACTCCCAAACTATCCGCAACGTGAAGTGCCACAGTTCTTACATATCAGACATCCCTCCTGATATACCAGAGCTTCAGCGCCACAGTGAGGGCATTTCTGACCCTCTGCATCCATACCGTTCGGGATATATTTCTTCAGAGCCCGCTCTACACCATTCTTCCATGTGTTGATGTTGGTTGAGTCAAGTTCAAGACCGCTTACCAGCTTCAATACCTGGTCTATCGGCATACCGTAACGCAGTACGCCGGATATCAGCTTGGCATAGTTCCAGAATTCAGGATTGAACTTTTCGCTCAGACCCTCGATCGTCGTCTTGTAGCCTCTCTTGTTAATAAACTGGAAGTCATAGCGCTTACGGCCGTTCTCGTCGGTCGTCTTGATTATCTTACCGTGGTTTACACTCTTCGGACAGAAGATACCATCCTCATCATCAGCCAAACCGGTGAATATCTCATACGGTTTACCATCCACAAGTCCGATGAAGGCGATCCATTTCTCCTTACTGTTCTGAAATCTTACGACATCGGCCTCCAACTCTATCGGACGCTTCAACAGATGCTCAGGTGTACGGATGATGTTCACGTTATCGCCGCTATTGGTCGTCTCATTCTTATGTTTGCTATCTTTGGCCATCGACTCAAGAACATTGTTGCGTGAACCGTCTCTATACACTGTACAACCCTTGCAACCGGCCTTCCACGCCTCGACATAGAGCCGGCCAACAAGCTCTTCGCTGACATCGTTGGGCAAGTTGATCGTCACCGAGATGGAATGGTCAACCCACTTCTGTACCGCGCCCTGCATTCTTACCTTCTCGAGCCAGTCGATATCGTTGGATGTAGCCTTATTATATGGTGACCGCTTGATAAGATCATCAATCTCCTCAGGAGTCATATTCTTTTTGGGTTCGATATTGTTGGCGCGCATCCAGTCAAGAAATTTATGGTGATACACCACATATTCCTCAAAGGCATCACCCACTTCATCGACAAAGTCTATCTGTACATTCTCATCCGACGGATTTACCTTGCGACGGCGCTTGTAGATAGGGGAGAACACAGGCTCAATGCCGGATGTGGTCTGGGTCATCAATGAGGTTGTGCCGGTAGGTGCGATTGTCAGGCATGCGATATTGCGACGCCCATGCTTCACCATTCTGTCATAAAGTTCCGGATCAGCCTCCTTCAGACGCTTGATAAATGGATTGTTCTTTTCGCGCTCGGCATCATATATCTCAAAGGCACCACGTTCAGCCGCACAATCTACAGATGCCGAATAATATGCTAATGCCAATGCCTTGTGCACCTCCGTTGAGAAGGCTGTAGCCTCCTCGGTGCCATAGCGCAAACCCAAGGCTGCCAACATATCACCCTCACCGGTGGTGCCACAACCGGTACGACGTCCTTTCAGAGTCTTATTGCGTATCTTTTTCCATAGATTGAGCTCGGTCTGCTTTACCTCGGCAGTTTCAGGGTCCTTGTTAATCTTGGCGATTATCAGATCGATCTTCTCCATCTCCAGGTCTATGATATCATCCATGATACGCTGAGCCTTACCTACATGATCTCTGAAGAGGTCAAAGTCGAAATATGCCTGCGGGGTGAAGGGGTTGCGGACATAGCTGTATAGGTTGATAGCCACGAGGCGACAACTGTCATACGGACACAATGGTATCTCACCGCATGGATTAGTCGAGATTGTCTGGAAACCTAAATCCGCATAGCAATCCGGCACACTCTCTCTGATGATGGTGTCCCAGAATAATACTCCGGGCTCCGCACTCTTCCAAGCATTGTGCACTATCTTATCCCACAATGATTTGGCATCGGTCTCACGGCTGAATGTCGGAGACGTGGAGTCTATCGGATAAATCTGAGTATATGGTGTACCCTCGGTTGCTGAGCGCATGAAGTCATCATCTATACGCACCGATACATTAGCCCCGGTCACTTTGCCCTCTGTCATCTTGGCATCGATAAAGTGTTCCGAGTCGGGATGCTTGATCGATACGGTCAGCATCAACGCTCCACGACGTCCATCCTGAGCGACCTCGCGCGTTGAATTGCTGTAACGTTCCATAAAGGGTACGAGACCTGTAGATGTCAGGGCTGAGTTTTTTACGGGACTCCCCTTAGGACGGATATGTGACAGGTCATGACCTACACCTCCACGACGTTTCATCAGTTGTACCTGCTCTTCATCTATCTTGATGATGCCTCCGTATGAATCAGGCTTGCCATCCAGACCGATTACAAAACAGTTGGATAGAGAGCCGACCTGAAAATCATTGCCGATGCCGGCCATCGGACTACCCTGGGGCACTATATACCGGAAGTCCTTAAGCACTTCATAGATCTCCGATTCTGACAGTGGATTGGGATACTTGTTTTCTATGCGTGACAGCTCGCGCGCCAGACGATGATGCATGTCATCCGGTGACTCTTCATATATGTTGCCAAACGAGTCTTTCAGAGCATACTTGCTTGCCCATACACGAGCTGCAAGTTCATCACCTTTAAAATATTCCAAGCTCTTATTATATACTTGGTCGTAATTATAATGTTCTGACATGTAGGCAGATAATAGTGGTTAGTATTTTATTCCTCTTTTTAGGGGACACATCTTGGATTTCCCCATACAAATATAAAACAAAATTCCCAATATACCACTCTCACCGTACGACTAATTCCAAAAAAAATCCACCCTCATTCAATATCCCACATCTCATCTTCCATCCGGGCTATCCATTCCTCCATTTTCAAAAAATAGAGACCTGCTCATTTGAACAGGTCTCCATTATATTCTTAGAGAAAAGACTCCGATTATTTCACCGCGATCTTGGTAGCCTTGCCACCGGCAACGCGGATGTAGAGACCCTTCTCGGGATTAGCTACCTTCACACCCTGAAGTGTGTAGTATTCGGCTGCACCCTCAATTACCTCAACAGCCTCAACACCGGTGCTGTTAACATCGGCATCATAGTTGATCACATAGAGAGAAAGCTCACCCTTATAAACCTGAACCAGAAGTGTCAGATTATAGGTGCCGGCAGCCACTGACTCCAGACCGTAGTTATTACGGAGAGAGAGTGTCGTACCCTCGCTTGTGCCTGTGAAGTTATCCTTAGTGGCGGGAGATGCCTCGGCAAGCTCAACATCCTTGACTGCGATTACGCTGTTCACCATATCGTTGGTGATGGTGGACGCTGCTACTACTGCAGGCTTAAACTCACCTTTCTCTGTAGATTCCGGCAAAGTTGCATCAGTAAGCTCGGGAGTCACGTTGTTGTAATACTTGTAAGTTGCGTCCCAGCCTGCGGGGATGATATCATTGACAGCATAACTGTTGGCGTTGTAAATCTGGATAAAGTCACCGGCTGCGTCCTGTACGAAACAGTTCTTACCGTTTACAAAGGCTACGATAGTCTGGTAGTCTACTTTTACCTTGGTGCCGTCTGCCAATGCAATAGTTTCTGCGATTGACTTTACGGAAGTAGTCTCTGCCGGATCGGGATCAACGGGATCAACGGGTGTTTCACCGGCCTCAAACTCTTCGGTAGATACCTCGATCTTTGTGATACGCACCTGACCTGTAGTGGCGCCAAAGGTAAATTCCTGAGATCCTGCAGCGTTATTGAATGTATAAGTAAAGGCGGACTTGTCAAGAGTGCCTGTCCAACCTGTGCCTGTGGTGCCCTCTACGGCATACTTGCCGCTATCGGCATTGTCAATTGTGAAACGTATACCCTTCATCACAACGTCAGCTGACTCAATGCTCATTGATGTCGACTTGTACAGACGCCATGAGTATTTCTCTGTACCCGGATTTCTCAAATCATTGCTTTTATTATCGGCCTTGTCATACGTGAGGGTAAAGGTTTCACCGTTTACATCCACTGTTGTGGTAAATGCTGATTCCTTACTGCCACTCCAATCTTTTCCGGAGTTCTTTTCATACACAGTATAAACTGTGGCCTGAGCCATCATAGCGCTTGCTACAAGACCCAAAGTAAGTAAAGTTTTCTTCATAAATCGTTAGAATTAAGTTATGTAATATTCTTATGCAAATTTAGTGATAATTTCACAATATTCAAATCAAAATAGAAAAATCCATCTTCCCAAAATTCCATTTTTTGAAATACGACTCTTTCTGACCTTGAAAGTTTACGCATTTTTAACTACCTTTGCATAGTACCCCTGACGGGATGCCAAAATCTGTATCGTCATACCATGGATAAATATTTCATCAATCGTCGCTCGGTCAGAAATTTTACCGACCGCCCCGTGGAGTCCTCCCTCCTCAATGAGATCCTCACCGCAGCAGCCAAAGCTCCTACGTGCGGTAACATGCAGCTATATAGCGTTATCGTCACCCGCTCTCCGCAGCGAAAAGCCGAACTGGCAAAGCAGCACTTCTCACAACCCGCCACCAACGCACCTGTCATTCTGACTATCTGTGCAGACTTCAACCGTTTCACACGTTGGTGTCAGCTCAACAACGCGGACGCCGGGTTCGACAATCTTGAATCATTTATTTCGGCAACCGCCGATGCTATAATTCTTGCTCAGCAGATTACGACTATAGCGGAACAGGAAGGACTCGGCACATGCTATCTGGGCACCGTCACATACAATGCCCCGGAAATAGCCGGAATACTTAATCTGCCGGAACTCGTGGTTCCGGTAGCATGTCTCGCTCTCGGATGGCCCGATGGACCGGGCATCGAGACCGAACGCTTGCCACTTGAAGCATTTGTGCATGAAGAGACTTATCGCAACGATTCTGATCAGGAGATCATCTCACTCTTCAAATCCAAAGAGCAATATCCGGCCAATATACAATTCGTAAAGGAGAATAATAAGGATAATCTCGCTCAGGTTTTCGCCGAGATCCGCTATCCGAGGGCTATGAACGAGGCCTTCTCTCAAAAACTAAAGGATTATCTACAATCTGCCGGGTTTCTGAAATAAAGCTCGGATATCCCTTCTTACTTTATTTTTCCCCTCCGGCTCCTGCGGCTGCATTTTATTGATTTCGAAACTCTTTGGGTGACATCCCGGTAGCTTTTTTAAAGTATTTGCCAAAGAATGACTGGGATGGAAAGTTCAGTTCCTCGGCTATCTGCTGAATATTCAGATTGGTCGAGGAGAGCATCACTTTCGCCTCAAGTATCACGAAGCGGTTTATCCACTCGACGGCTGTAAAACCAGTGTGAGTCCTGATAGTGCGTGACAGATGCTTGGGTGTGATCTCAAGTTTGTCGGCATAGAAGTCCAGAAAGCGCTCCTTGCGAAAGTTCTCCTGTACAAGACGCACAAATTTCTCAACGGTATGATTGCTCAGCGGTATCTGGCTGTTCTCCTGCAAACCTGTATAGCAACGGCTTCCCCAACGATAAAAAAATGCCAGGATTGTGTGCAGGATAGCCTGAAAGGGTCGCTCCGTATGTTCATCATTCATCAGAGCCCGGAGATCTGTATACAGTCTTTGCATAGCCTCGGCCACCTCCGGACTCAGCTGAGTGACCGAGTGACTCGTCATACGGCTCAGTATCGATAGGTCGCTGATATTGGATAGGACTGCATCTCGCAGACGCGACGACATCACTACAAACGATGCGCGAAAATCATCCGAGATATCGTATGGCTGCATAATATGCGATGATGAAATGTTCACTATCGCCGGGCCAACAATCTTATGAGGTATGAGGTTGATATCTGCTACACATGACCCTGAGGTCACAAATATTGAGGTATAGGCAGAAAATTTCACCGGAGCTGTCACTGCCTTAACCATTATCGGACTCACATTCTCTATGATCCAAAAGTCCTCTTTCAGTATCTCCGATACCTTCTTGGGAAGCGGTATGTTATCGTATCTCAGCCCCAGATTCATCAGCGGTTCTTCTTTTTTATGTCAAGCTTGTCGGCCACAATGAGACCACCGATGATCAGTGCACATCCGATATATCCAAGCAGATATATATGCTCACCCAGGACAAAGTAGGCTGCGATCATTGTCACCAGCGGTTGAAGATACAGGTAGTTGTTGGTCGCTACCGGACCCAATACTTTCATTACCCAGTTCCATACTATGTATGCCAATAACGAACAGAAGATCACCAGGAACAGGAAATTTAACAGATAGCGCGGTTGTGCGATGTCAAAGAGTTCCATCAGGTGCATAGGCTCGTGCTGGAACATAAGCAGAGGAGCCGCAGTGATCACACCATAGAAGAAGAGTTTGCGAGTAATGAAAAACCCCGAATAACGCGGTATCAACGCCTTGACTGCCAACGAATATATCGCCCATGACAGAGATGAGGAGAGAGCCAGAAGATCGCCTGTAGGCTTTATCTCGATTGTCTCGCCATTGGAGAATATCACGCATGCAACACCGGCAAAGGCTATCAGTGAACCAATCACCACACCGGGTTTCACCTTCTGGCGAAACACCAGTGCCATAATGGCTGCCGTAAAGATAGGAGACACGCTGCATAACAAGGATACATTACCGGTCGTGGTGTTCTCCAGAGCATAGTTCTCAGTGATGAAATATAGTGAGCCCGCACACACACCACAGAGGATAAACTGTAATTCATCCTTCCAGTTGTCGGACAATATCTTCTTGAATGTAAAACAGAGCAACAGCAGATACGCCATTGCAAAACGATATACGTACATTTCGACGGGGGTAAAACCACCGTCCACCATCAGTACCTTGGTGCATAGAAAGGAGGAGCCCCAGGCGGCTGCCGTCATAAACGCGCCGATGTGAGCCAAAGGTTTCAGATAGCCGGCTTTGATTGACATCGCTTATCTCGTCTGATCTGTGAGTTTAAGATTTTATAGGGACATGGCATGACCATGTCATGTCTGCTCATTCATGCCATGTCCCTATGGTATAATATTGTGTAGATTAGTCAAGCTTATGGATTACAAGGCCTGAACGCAATTTGGGTTCAAACCAGGTTGTCTTAGGAGGCATGATATTGCCGGTATCGGCTATATTCATCAGCTGATCCATTGTCACGGGATAGAGTGCCAGCGCCATCTTCATCTCACCTGAGTCTACGCGACGCTTCAGCTCCTCGAGACCACGTATACCGCCAACGAAGTCGATACGTTTGTCAGAACGCAAGTCTGTGATGCCGAGGATGTCACGCAGGATAAGGTCTGATGATACCGTAACATCAAGTACACCGATCGGATCCTGATCATTGTAGGTTCCCTCCTTAGCGGTCAGCGAATACCATTTGCCATCCAGATAGAGAGCAAAGTTGTGAAGGCCGGTGGGATGATAGATCTCAGTTCCCTTCTCCTCCACATCAAAGTTCTCGCGGATCTTATCCAGGAATTCAGCGGGAGTCAGGCCATTCAGATCGCGTACCACACGGTTGTAGTCGATTATCTTAAGGTGAGATGCGGGGAAGGCTACCGCCATAAAGTAGTTATACTCCTCATCACCCTTATGCTCCGGATTATTGCGACGTTTTTCATCACCGACCAGCGCTGCAGCAGCTGAACGGTGGTGTCCGTCCGCTATGTAGAGGTTCGGTATTTTGCCAAACTCCGAGCTGATCTCCTCAATCATCTTATCATCCTCGATCACCCACAGAGTATGACCGAAACCATCGGGTGCGACAAAGTCATACTCCGGTTCTCCGGCTGTCACTGTACGGATAATATTCTCAAGAGCCTCATTGTCGGGGAAGGCAAAAAATACCGGCTCGATATTTGCATTGTTTACACGGACGTGCTTCATGCGGTCCTCCTCCTTGTCACGGCGGGTCAGCTCGTGCTTCTTGATACGACCTTCCATGTAGTCATCCACCCATGCCGCTACCACAAAGCCATACTGTGTACGACCATCCATGGTCTGTGCATAGATATAGTATTTCTCCTTGTCATCCTCTACGAGCCAACCCTCCTTCTGGAACTTATGGAAGTTCTCCACTGCTTTCTCATACACTGCGGGATGGTGCTCGTCAAAGCCCGGCTCGAAGTCTATCTCGGGTTTGATGATATGATACAATGATTTTTCATTTCCTTCTGCCTCTTTGCGGGCTTCCTCTGAATTAAGTACATCGTACGGACGTGACGCTACCTGTTCTACGAGGTGTTTGGGAGGACGTACCCCCTTGAAGGGTTTTACTTTTGCCATGGTTTAGTTTTTTTATATTAAGGTTAGTCTTATTTCTATCCGGTTCAATATTATATCAAATCCGATCCTACAATTCTTAATCATTAATCCTTAATTCCTTACGACTACATTTCTCACACAGCCCGTAAACGATCGATGAGGAATATTCCGGTTGAAAGTCCGGAAAATGAGCCGAGAGCAATGCGGACGTCAGACTCTCATCCTCAATCTCGCGTATCTCGCCGCAATGACGACATATCAGATGAAGATGAGCACCTGTAGCCAACTCATATCGAGCCTGATTGGTCGCAAACAAGTGGCGATTTAATATCGCTGCCTCACATAGCAGTTCCAGTGTATTATACACTGTCGCACGACTTACATGATAACCCTCAGCCTCCATTGCATTATACAGAGCATCGACACCGAAATGCGCACCCATCTCAACGGCCTTGGCAAGTATCGCGTAACGCTCCGGAGTCTTACGTAGATTACGCCGACGCAAAAACTCCGTCAGCTTCGCACTCTGTATTTCGTTATCCTCACTACGAGTCATAATGCAAATTTAGCCACACAAGTCCATATATGCAAAAAAAATCTCCCCAATATTCCGCATATACCCAATATCATGTTCTAAAACACCCAAAAATACTGCTGCATTAACATTTGTTGCAGCAATGGGGATTATTATCATTCCGACATCTCAACTCCCAGAACGCAACTGCGGCGGCAGCACCGACATTCAATGAATCCACACCATTCGACATTGGTATCATCACAACATAGTCAGAGCGTATGATGACATCCTCAGACAGTCCCTCTCCCTCCGTACCCATTATTATCGCCAGGCGAGGCTCGCTTCGCAATACATCATCATCAAGTCTTACATTATCATGACGTAAAGCCATAGCTGCCGTTTTGTATCCATACCTGTGCATATCCTCGACGGGATCATCTATCCAACCCCAAGGCACCAGAAACACTGTACCCATCGAAACTCGTACCGACCGGCGGTTTAACGGATCACAACTCGTCCGGGTGAGCATTACAGCATCTATACCCAGGGCGGCCGCGCTGCGGAAGATACTGCCGATATTGGTAGTGTCCGTCACTCCGTCTATCACGCATACACGTTTCCCTCCCTTCAATATCTCACCTGCCGGACGATCTTTCGGACGACGCATCGCACACAATACACCTCGGGTCAGTGTATAGCCCGTCAGCCGTGACAAGATCGAACGGTCTGCAGTGTACACAGGCATATCCGCCGGACACAACTCAAAGAGGGGAGAGGCATCACCAGTGATATGTCGGCGTTCGCAAAGCATCGACACAGGTTCATAACCCTGTTCGAGGGCTACCTTGATAACCTTCGGACTCTCGCAGATAAAGAGACCTTCATCGGGATGAAGTCTGTTCTGTAATTGAGCCTCCGTCAGATCCCGATACACCCTTAATGCCGCATCGCTACTATCCGTTATCTCTATGATCTGCATCTTTCTCCTAAGCCTCTATTCTGTCAATGATTTCAACAAATGATTTGGGCAACCGTACATTATACAGATGGCGCGCTCTGCGAAACAATGGGGCTATCTCCTCATCCGTGAAACCGGCTATGCCGCAGCCTATACGGGTCACGTAAAAGGTGTTCTGGTCGCACTCATACGCGAAGTCTGTAAAATCATCAACGTATGGTTTGATCGTCTCCACACCACCCTGCATTGTCGGGATGGCGTATGATGACCCTTGCAATCCGACACCTTGACCTTCAATAGCGCCAAAGCGTTCTCGTGCCACGCGAGCCGCTCCGCCGGCATGATGTCCCGCAAGATTACTGCCGAACACAAAAATCTCATCCTGATCCAACTTCTCAATATTATCAGGTGTATATTTCATAACTCTTCACTATTTTATATTTCCCTGCAAAAATAATACTTTTTCTCAATTTTTCTCCCTCCGCCTATTTGTGGTTATCGATTGTAGTTTTGGATACCAAAGAATTAGCGATATGTGCAGCCTCATCGAACCAACTGTACCGAAAATTGTTTACATGATATAACCCAAATATTAAAGACTATGAAAAAGTACAGATGTGAAGTATGTGACTGGATCTACGATCCGGCAGTAGGTGACCCTGAAGGAGGCATTGCCCCGGGTACAGCGTTTGAGGATATTCCCGATGATTGGGTATGTCCGGTATGTGGCGTCGGCAAGGATGACTTTGTCGAAGAGCCGGAATAGGCTCCGGAGGTGTAAAGGTCGGGGATCTGCATTCTCATGCGGAGGATATCTGTCATGAGTATCAGGATCAATTGACATGTTGCTCAAAAAGATTTGCGTACATCAGATTATATTAGTAAATTTGCAGCATGAACCGACGACAATTGCATCCGAGATATAAGACTTGTTATTATAAGATTTAATAAATATATAAGGAGGTTTGCCCGCTTGCGGGTATGCCTCCTTTTTCTATACACGTCTCATTTGTCTTGAATTATAATTTCGTTCGTCGGCTCCGTATGATACAGTATGAATACTCTGATCACTAATGCTAACGTTTACACCCCTGACGGTCTCAGAAGACTCGATGTGCGTGTTGAAAACGGTCATGTAGCGGATTTGCAATCAAATATCCCTGCGGCTGTCGGGGATGAAGTCATAGATGCAACGGGACTCACGCTTATACCGGGGCTGGTAGATATGCATGTCCATTTCCGTGAACCCGGCTACTCATACAAGGAGACCATCGCGTCAGGTTGTTCCGCCGCCCGGGCCGGTGGTTTTTCACTCGTTTGCACAATGCCGAATCTCAATCCGGTGCCGGACTCTATCGATCACCTCAAGACTCAGCTTGATCTGATCGACAAGGTAGATTCTCCGGTACAAGTCCTCCCGTACGCCACTATCACAACATTGCGCATGGGGCACGAATTGCCTGACTATGAAGCGCTCGCACCATTTGTCGCCGGTTTCTCGGATGATGGCTCCGGAGTACAGTCGGCTGAAGTGATGGAGGCCGCTATGCGTGCCATCGCTCCTACAGGCAAGATTGTCGCTGCTCATTGTGAAGTGGACTCTCTGCTTAATGGTGGATATATACATCAAGGTTTGTACGCTGAGAAACATGGGCACAAGGGTATCAGCAGTGAAAGCGAATGGCGTGAGATAGAACGCGATATTAATCTCGCGGCCAAGACCGGTGCGCGCCTGCATATCTGTCACATATCTACGCGCGAAGGTATCCGACTGGTTAGGCAAGCCAAGGAGGACGGACTATCCGTCACTTGCGAGACAGCGCCACATTATCTGTGGTTTTGCGATGATGACCTGCAGGACGAGGGTCGGTTCAAGATGAATCCCCCCCTTCGATCATCAGCTGACAGAGACGCTCTCTGTCAGGCTCTGATGGATGGTACTATTGATGTCATCGCTACCGACCATGCTCCGCACTCTGCCGATGAAAAGTCTAAAGGTTTGGCACGAAGCGCAATGGGTGTCGTGGGACTTGAGACCTCTTTCGGAGCTGTCTACACGCGTATGTGTCTCCAACTCGGTATGTCATTTGAACGTCTTGTGGAGTGTATGTCACTTCGAGCAAGAGAGATACTTGGGGTTGGCATATTCAGCCGACGTGGTGTTTCGGTTGGAGCGCCTGCCGACTTCACGTTGGTCGATCTCGATGCCGAATATGTCGTTGATCCGGCGGGATTTAAGAGTATGGGGCGTGCAACACCATTCGATGGGGTTAGATTGCATGGTGTCTCGCGCAGTGTTATTAATTTGAGCAAAGTTTAGAGATATATGGCTGAATATAAAAAGATCACCGGAAAGTATGTCGTGACGTCCAACGATCGTATCGGACCGAAAACTTTCATGATGTGTCTGGAGGGTGATACAACTCCTTTCACACGTCCGGGACAGTTTGTCAATGTCTCTGTACCGGGCAAATTTCTCAAACGTCCGATATCCGTCTGCGATTACAGCGACAGTAAGCTGACGCTGCTTTATGATGTGGTGGGATCGGGTACTACGGAGATGTCGCAATTCATTGTCGGCACGAGTGTGGATCTCCTTATCGCGCTTGGCAACGGATTTGATGTCGATGCTTCGGGCACCAATCCGCTGTTGCTCGGTGGTGGTATCGGCATAGCACCGCTTTACGGTCTGGCCAAGGAGCTTGTGGCCCGTGGTGTCTTACCGACTGTCATCCTTGGTTTCAACAGGGGTGAGGATGTTATTATGGAGCAGGAGTTTCGTGCCTTGTGTCCCACCTATATAGCGACTGTTGACGGGTCTGCACCTTCCGGACCTGATGGAGATATAAATGTCACCAAGGGATTTGTCACCGATGTAATAGATCGTTACAATCTCGGTGATGCATCTTATTATTATGCATGCGGACCGCTCCCTATGCTTAAGGCACTATCGCTTGGACTCGACATACCGGGCGAACTCAGTATGGAGTCTCGTATGGGTTGCGGTTTCGGTATATGCGTATGTTGTAG
>CAMWUY010000030.1 GCA_947177615.1 uncultured Porphyromonadaceae bacterium | reverse complement strand
ACTCCTTTACTTGCGGATGATGACTTTCTTGCCGTTGATGATATATACACCGGCAGCGAGTTCTACAACTGCGTCAACGTTAGCGTTGAGCAGCACAGCCTTACCGTCGAGAGTATATACATTGTAGCTGTCAGCAGCCTCGATACCGATCAGAGCGACACCGGTCAGGTCAGTCTTGACGATATAAGTCACTACGATATCCTCAGCGGGGAAGTTGGGTTCTGCACCTCTCTCAAGGTCTACGTCGCAACCGACAGTCATCTTCTTGAGAGTGAATGTATATTCACCGATAGCAGTCTCGACATCAGCCTTGAATGTCCATGTGAGGGTATTTGTGCCAAGTTTGGGATATGAACTACCGAAGTACTTAACGTTTACATTAGTACCCTCAGCGTCAGCAAGAACTGCGGGAACACCTTCATAGTCGATAGAGGTAGCCTCGTTGACAGTCAGTACAACCTCACCTGTAAACTTACCTTCGAATTCGGTATTGGTAACAGGAGTCAAAGTCCAGGTGTAGTCCTTGGCAACGGCAGTCATCATGTACTGGAGCGAACCCTCGGTAACAACGGCGCCATCAACAGTGAACACACCCTCAGGGATAGTTACAATCCACATTCCGGGCATTGAGAACAACTGCTCCATTGCATCATCATACATGAACTGGATCAGATATGTAGTCTCTGATGCGGCCGGCTCCTCAGTTTCACCCTCTTCAGCAAGCGGATTAACACCGTGGTCATTACCACCGAATACATAGATCTCCTCGGCAGGAGAAGCTGTACCTACAACCATAGGAGCATCCATATCCTCAGTCATGTACATGAGCTGAACGGTAGCCTTGCTCTCTTTATTAAGAACAGCACCTTCCTTAGCGCTTATAATGACAGAACGCATACCCATACCCATAAATGTATCTTCAAGTGTGATTTCGTCACCGGCAGGTGTAACCTTAGCGATAACCTTATCAAACTCTACGGGTTCCTTAGCGGGCAATGTCATTTTGTAAACGAACTCACCGGCTGATACTGCTACACCGTTGGCAGTGAAGAGACCGTCGGGGATAACGAGAGTGTACTCACCACCCTGGAGGAATTTCTCCTCGGGAGCGTTGGCAAAGCTGAAGATGAATGCGCTGCCCTCAGACATCGGCATAGCGATGATACCGATGGGTGCACCTGCCTCCTCATCCTCATCAGCCTGTGTCTCGGGAGTCTCGGGAGTCTCGGGCTCAACTTCAGGTTCGGTATAGATACCGATCTCGGCGATAGTTTCCTCACCATAGAGGAGAGCGGCCTTAGCCTCTGAACCGGCAACGAGTTCTACACCGGCTGCACCACCGAGCATCAGCTGACCCATACCGAGCGGAGTGTACTCCTCATCGTATGTGAATTCGAGTTCGGGATTACCGGGTATCAGAGCGTCAGCAAGAGCGACGGGCTTCTCGACTGTGTACTGGAGTTCAACTACAGGTGACTTGACAACGCCATTAAGCATGATAGCACCTGCAGGGATATATACGTGGTATGTATTGTTCTTCTCGAGAGCGGGAGTGATCACGAGTTCAGCGACGGGAGTTGCTGCACCGCCTACACCGAAGTCATCGTCACCATCAGCCTGAGGAGCAACGCCACCTACTGCACGGAGAGACACTTCATATCCATCCTCAGTGATGTTGCGATTGTAGGTATCACCTTCATAGATACCCTCGGTATAAGTCTCCTCAGTATAAACCAGAGGTGTCAAATCCTCATTGATGGTAGCCATCATGACGTTGTCGAAGCTCAGAGTGATTGTAGAGAGTTCGGCAACAGTAGTAGCGCTCTCCACTGAGGGTGTCATTACTGTCTCGAGAGTATTGATATTGTATACGAAGTCTGATGAGTTCAGAACCTTGAGAGTGCTGGTAGCTGAGCTTGAACCGCCTTGGATAGTACCGGCCTTGATAACAAGCTTGTAAGTACTTGTTCCGAGAGCGGCAACCTTCTCTGCATCTGCAGCGGTCATCATCATGCTTGAGCTGCTGATACCGGGATATTTATCACCATCGACAGCCGCGCAGGTATAAGTAGTGACCACATTATCCTCCTCATCATAGAGAGTCACCTCGGGAGTGGTAGCCTTAGGATAGATAGGCTCGTAAGCTGTATAGAGGATCTCGGCCATATTGGAGGCGAGAGTATAGTATTCACCATCTTCATTCTGCAGGTAATCGGCGACAGCCTTACCGGACACGGCATCGAGAGAGAGTGAACCTATCTGACCCTGAGCCATCGGGATACCCTGATAATATTCCAGGATCTGAGCGTTGGCGCTCTTGGTAACCTTACCATCCTCACCGGCAACATTTACGATAAAGAGACCTGCCGGAATCTTCAGACCGAGACCATAGTTAGCGGGAGTACCGCCACGCCACGGAGATGACAATGCGAATGTGATCTTGTTGCCATCAACTGTGATGTTGCCAAGTGTCTGCTTGAGTGAAGCAGGAGATGCTGTGATCGGATCCTTGAGCAGATTTGATGCGGCAATAGTACCTACACCACCCTCTGAGAGATGATTTTTCCAACCTTCGATCAACTCGATGGTAGCACCCTCAGCATAAGTCAGAGTAAATTCGTTGAGCTCTGTAAACTCAGTGCCGGGAACAGCGACAAGATCCTTGCTTGTACCTGTGAAGGTAGCCGGCTTGGGATAGATCTCGAAGTCTACATTGTTTACGATGTAAGTTGTGATCTCTGTTTCAACATTGAGGTATTCAGAGTTGGTCTGCTTGAATGCACCTGCAGGAACATGGTATGTATAAATACCGGGCTCTGTGATAGCGGCGCCATCAATCTTGAAGAGGTTGCTAAATGCTACTGAAGCAGAACCATTACCACCGACCTTGGCAGCGGCTGTGGTAGTCTCGGCAACGTTTACGCTCTTGATAACCTCACCATTCTTGGAAAGTGTGATGACAGCATCCTCATTATTTATTGTTACTGACTTCACGAAGTTCAGAGTAAGACTTGTGATGTTGGTCACACCTGAATTGTTGGCAGGTGTTGAGTTATAGATAGCATCGAAAGCCTGACCGTCTGTTATGTTGTAAGCGATGTTGTTGTAAGATGTAGCTGAGTTCTTGGCTGTACCACCGGTCAGCTGCACCATGTTGGCATTAAGCTTCAGTGAGGTCATACCCTTCTGAACGTACTCAACATTATTCACAAGAGAAGTAGGACTTGTCGGTGTCGCACGCTTACAGATCACGCCTTTACCGTCATTGGTCAATCCTGAGTAAGTATAGTTGATATACTGTGTAAAGCCGTTGGTATTCTCACCGGGATAGAGGACAAGAACAACTGTTGTAGGAGTAGTATTGCCACAGTAGTTAGAGCCCTCGGGGATAACGAGTGTGATAGTCTCAAGCTGCTCAAGAGTTGCATCCGAACCGAGTTCGGGGATAAACTTGAAGTCAGCGGCACCGTAAGCAGTTGAGAGGTAGTTACCACAATTGAAAGCCGGTACTGCGTAAGATATGGCACCGTTTGTCACAGTGTACATACCCTCAGGTATAACAATGTAGAGATAGTTGGCATTCTTATTGCTTGCAACAGGCATCTTGGAGAGATCATTGGCTTTCAGAGTAACAACGTTACCCTCTACTGAAGCAGTGTAAGATGTAATCTCTGAAGCGTTACCGGTCATGAAGTGGTAAAGCTTGGCAACCTTTCCTGCAGTCAGAGCCAGAGTCGTACCCTCAGGATAAGTGATCTTAAACTCACCGTATGCAGAGAAGGGATAAGTTGCACCTGCCTCCATCGAAAGTTCGGGAGTAAGCTCCTCGATGATAGTGAACGACCATGTGTAGGCTGCGCTGAGGCCTTTAACAACAAACAGTCCCTGAGGTATCTCCACAGTGTAGACACCACCCTCGGTCAGAGGAGCGGGGAGCTTGATGTTGGCTTGGTCGGGATAGCTTCCATCAAGTGTGATAGCCTTGGTATCGGTAGTCGGGATGGTGTATAATACCTCATCACCCTTCTTGACGATGATATTCTCACCCTCAGCGCGGTTGATATTGGTGATACCGGCATCACCAAGACCTGCAAACTTCACGTTAAGAGTCTGAACATTCAAAGATGAACCGATAGACGAACCCTTTGCGGGATACTCTGATGAAGGTGCTACAGGGGTGCAGAGAACGAATGACCACAGTTTGTTGGCGTCATTGTGATCGAAAGCCTCGCTTGGCACACCGTCGACAAGCACTACACCTTCGGGCACGTCGATATAGTAAGGAGCAGCGACGTATTCAAAACCCTCGGGCAAAGCAAAGTTGATGACAAGACGATTGCCATCCAAAGATACAACCTTGGCATCTGTAGTGGGCCACTCTGCTATTTTCTTATAGCTGGCAGCCGTAGATGTGGAGGTATCCTGCCACAGTGAGATAAGCGTATCCTCGCTGAAATTGGCAGTAACTGTGCCGGTGAACTCCAGATATGCGGAGCTCATTCCATCAGAGAGGAAATGATAAGAACCTCTTGCCGGATTGAACGCGGTCGGAGAGACCGGTTTAACCTCCTCTTCATCTCCATCCGCGAAGAGAGAGATACCGGGAGCTCCGGAAGATACAGCGTAAGATGTCACTCCTACTGCTGCACCCAGGAAGATAAGTCCTGAGATGAGTAAAGATTTTTTCTTCATCTTCTTTTTGTTTGGTTAGTAATAAAAGTTAATATATAATAATTAAGAATTTGCTACATTTTCAGCTTACTTTGATAAAAAAAGCAATACCGACCACAAGGTTTTTCACACAAATCATAACATTTCGCTATCAAAATGCTACAATTTTCGCAAAAATCACCTCACGGTTGTCATACTTTCAAAAACAAAGGTAACAAAATAAATCGAATTCACAACACTTTCCCAAAAAATTTAACATACCCACCCTGTAGGCTTTAGCCGTACAGCATGGAGTGTAGGCTTTAGCCTACGCGCGTGAGAGATTGCGTATATTCGGTAAGATGTGCGTAGGCTGAAGCCTACACTCCTTGCTGTACGACTATAAAGGACACTGAAAAAAAATAGAGGGCTCTCGATGCGAGAGTCCTCTATTCTGTACCCGAAGCCGGGGTCGAACCGGCACGGATTGCTCCATCGGTGTTTGAGACCGACGCGTCTACCGATTCCGCCATTCGGGCTTTTCGGACACAAAGATAATACCTATATCCGAATTTTCCAAATTATTTTTACTTGAATGCAATTTTGGCTTTGCGCAGCACACGCCAGCAACCATCCTCGAAGATGGCTGTGCCGGCTGACTCGGTGACTATCTCCATCATGCCGTCCGTGTCTTCCAAATCTTTGGCGACACATCCTCCCGACAGATATTCCAGAGGATTGTCAAGCATGGTATCAACCATCTCCTCGTCGGTCACAACACGGTATGTACCGGTAAACCCATCCGTAGTAGTGAGACGATAGACGCTCTTGCCGGGTGTCATGTTGCGGTCAGCGCGTACGAAGAGTCCCTTGGCATTGACACGTCCGAGATAGATCTCACGAGTAGCCGCGCTTCGACGTCTGCGGGGTTGTTCCGTCTCGCTGACCACAGCAACTTCCGGTGTTGCCTTGTCAATCTTCAGCCGTTCACACTCCTCGACAAGTCGCAGGTTCTCTTCGCGAAGGCGCATCACTTCACGTTTCAGTTTTGCTTCACTCTCCACAAGTTCCCGCACACGTTCACTTTCAGCAGCTACTGACTCTGTCACAGATTGAGATACGAGAGTCTCATTACCTGCGACCTCATCATTCTCCGGATGACGTTCCTTAGCCTTAACTTCTGAAAATTCCTCGGCATTCTTCATGGTCTTGGAGGCGAAGATGACCAACCAGATGACGACACCGACCAGTACGCAGAGCACCAGAATATATATCCATACCGACGCACCGTTACTCTTGCGGCTGTCAGCCTGTTCGGCGACAATCACCGCTGAGTCGACAGCTGCGACCTCGGCAGCGACTTCTGACGCATCCTCAGCCAATGCGGCGGCCACATTTTCATGTCCGGCACTGCCGGCCTCTGCAGGCTTGGAGGGATCGGCAACATCAGTTGCTTTGGGAGTCTCTGCGGCCGGTGTGGCAGCAGGTTCACTCTGCACGGAAGGGGCGGTGACAGTCATTGCCGATACCTTGCGCTTCACGATATTACGGGCAGCCTTACCTTTCTCGGTGAGTCCCGGCTGACTGAAGAAAGTCTCTGACCAATACTTGACCAGGGCATCCTTATCCCAGGAGGCATAATCGGCCGGAGTCTTTATAGCCTTAAAGGCCACGATATTCTCCTTCTCCTTAGCCTTCAGACTCTTCTCAAGCTCCGACATTGTCCGGGGCGAGATCTCGTCAAGATATCCGGAGCCGTCGTTAGCCCATCGCAGATAGGTCTTGGCCGCGATGGTCCGTGCCTGCTCCATCTCCTCCTGAGTCACGGCATGTGAGACACCGACACTCAGCAAAGCGAACAATATCACGACCCGAAATCGTCCTATTCCCATTCTTAATTTCAAATTCAAAATATTTTCCTTAATACTTATTTCCAATTCTTAATACAAGAATTACTCCTCCTTCATGTTGTGGAAGACGTTCTGCACATCCTCGTCATCCTCAAACTTCTCGAGGAGTTTCTCGATAGCCTCACGCTGTTCGGGTGTCACCTCCTTATAGTCGGTGGGAATACGCTCAAATTCAGCCGATACGATCTCGGCACCACTCTCCTCAAGGAACTTCTGGATGTTGGCGAACTGATCGAAAGCACCATAAATGAGCCATTCCTCATCCTCAGCCTCCAATTCAGCCTCGAAGTCCATGAGTGCCAATTCAAACTCCTCGGCATCCATACCCTCGGCGGGCTTGATGTGGAATACGCTCTTGTGATCGAAGAGGAATGAGAGCGAACCCTGTGTGCCGAGCGAGCCTCCGTGCTTGTTGAAGTAACTGCGGACGTTGGCCACGGTACGCTGGTTGTTGTCTGTTGCAGTCTCGACTACGATAGCTATACCGTGGGGTCCATATCCCTCATATACGATCTCCTTGTAGTCGCTGGCATCCTTGTCGGTAGCCTTCTTGATGGCACGTTCCACAGTATCCTTGGGCATGTTGGCAGCCTTGGCATTCTGCATGAGGACACGCAGACGGGGGTTCATCTGCGGATCGGCACCACCTGATTTGACTGCCATAGTGATTTCCTTGCCGATACGTGTGAATGTACGGCTCATATTGCCCCAGCGTTTCAGCTTACGGGCTTTGCGATATTCAAATGCTCTTCCCATTTTTTTATTTTTATCAGATTTATTCGGATTGTTCTTACTATTATCTCAGCTCAGCTTTCAGCTGGTTTTTGAGTTGGGTGATAACCTTGTTCATCACGGCATCGATCTGTTTGTCTGCCAGAGTCTTCTCCGGATCCTGCAGTGTCATGCTGACAGCATACGACTTCTTGCCGTCCGGGAGATTTTTACCCTCATAGACATCAAAGAGTGTCACCTCACCGAGCAACTTGCCACCGGCCTTGCGGATAGTCTCCTCAACGGCTGCAAAGGGGACGTCGGCATCAAGCAACAGTGCGAGATCGCGACGCACGGGATGGGTCTTGGGGATCGGAGTGAATTCCACCTTCCTGCGCGATGCAATACGGAAGATCGGCTGCCAGTCAAGCTGGCAATAGGCCACATCCTTCTCTATACCGAACCCGGAAATGGTGGCGCGGCTCAACAGACCGAGTTCGCCGAGTCGCACACCGCTCTTGCTCTCGATGACCAGTTTGGCGGCAAAGATAGCATCGCTCTCCTGACGCATACGCAGTCCGGACTCTTCGACACCGAGACGACGCAGGACACCGAGCACGATACCCTTCAGGTCATATACTGTAGCCTCAGCAGCCTTTACATTCCAACCCTCGGTCACGAAGTTACCGGTGAGCCAGAGGCCGAGCTGCATCTTCTCGCTATACGGAGCGAGAGGTTTCTCAGCAGTGGATTCTGCTTCGGGATTGAATGTATACACATTGCCAAACTCATAGAGACGAAGGTCGGCAGACTTGCGGTTGACATTGTGAGCTACAGACTCGAGCCCTCCGTACAATAATGTGCGGCGCATGACGGAGAGGTCACCGCTCAGAGGATTGAGTATACGGACACAAGACTCGGCGGGCCAAACCTCATTATCCTCGTAATACGAGCGTGCGGTCAGTGAGTTGTTCATTATCTCCATAAATCCCTGCGCGGTAAGCATGTCAGAGACGAGTTGCTGCAGCGCATAGCTCTCATCGACGGCAGATCGCTGCGAGAGGTTGGCATGCATCTCGGTGGTGATCTCCACATTATTATATCCGTACACACGGAGTATCTCCTCGACGACGTCACAGGGGCGCGTCACATCGACACGATAGGTCGGCACCTTAAGCTTCAGGATATCCGGATTTTCCGTCTCGGTGACGCCAAACTCGAGAGCCTTGAGGATACAGAGCACGAGTTCGCGCGGTATCTCCTTGCCGATAAGGCGCCGGCAGTAATCGAGCGAGAGTTCGACCTCAGCGGGGAGCACAGGCTCGGGATAGATATCGACCACCGGACCGCAGACCTCACCACCGGCGAGTTGCTGCACGAGCAAGGCTGCCAAAAGGGCAGCGTAAAGAGTGATCTCCGGGTCGGTGCCGCGCTCATAGCGGAAAGATGCGTCGGTCGAGAGACCGTGGCGACGGGCCGTGCGACGTACACGTGTAGGATTGAAGTACGCACTCTCGATAAAAATATCAGTAGTACCCTCGGTGACACCACTGTCGAGGCCACCGAACACACCGGCTATACACATAGGTTCCTCAGCATCGCATATCATCATATCGGCGGCGTCGAGGGTGCGTTCCACACCATCGAGAGTCGTGAACCGTGTCCCGGCCTCACATGTGCGGACAATTATCTTGTCACCCTTGACCTTGCCGAGGTCAAAGCAGTGCAACGGCTGCCCGAGACCGAGCAGCACAAAGTTGGTGATATCGACGATATTATTGATGGGGCGCTGTCCGGCGGCGACAAGCAGACTCTTGAGCCAGTCGGGAGACTCCGCCACCTTGACACCACGAATCGTGACACCGCTGTACCGGCGGCATCCCTCGTGATCCATAATCTCTACAGCCACTCCCCCGGTCTCGCGGGCTACGGCAAAAGCATCGGCATCAGGCATACGCACCTCCGGCAAGAGGGCATTGTGATCCTTCTCGTACAGATGACGCCACATATATGCCTTGAGGTCGCGAGCGCATCCGATATGGCTTGCGCCGTCAACACGGTTGGGAGTCAGCTCCACCTCGAGGCGATAGTCGCTCTCCACATTAAAATATTCGGCAGCCGGAGTGCCAGGCTTGACATCGTCGGCGAGCACCATGATGCCGTCATGTGAATTGCCGAGACCTATCTCGTCCTCGGCACAGATCATGCCGAACGACTCGACACCGCGTATTTTGGATTTACGGATCTGAAACTCCTTGTCGCCGTCATAGAGTGTCGTACCGATCGTAGCGACCACGACAGTCTGGCCGGCAGCCACATTGGGAGCGCCGCATACTATCTGCACCGGCGCATCACCACCGAGGTCCACCGAGGTAACATGCAGATGATCGGAGTCCGGATGAGCCTCGCAGCTCAGTACCTTGCCGATCACTATGCCGCGCAGACCTCCGCGGACAGACTCCACCTCCTCGACAGTGTCACACTCCAGACCTAAGGATGTGAATACAGCGGCCAACTCCCGTGGAGAATACCCGAAATCTATGTAGCGTTCAAGCCATTTATAACTTATATCCATACGTAAATATAGTGTTGAGGTACGTGGCAAAAGTGTCCGCGCACATACGATTATTCTATTGAAATGCAAATTTAGTGATTTTCCAACTCTTTTTAAGAGTAATTACCAACTTTTTTGTTAAATTTGCTCTCGAAAGACGAAAAACGGCGGTATGAAGATACATCACGAGGGAACCAACATCCTGATTTTGCTCTTTATAGTCCTCGCGGCGCTCAACGTGCCGGTGTGGCTCTTCCTGCCCCCGTGGATTATGCCGGTATGTCTGACGGCGCTGTCGCTGATCGTTTATTCATTCGTGTTCAATTTCTTCAGATGTCCTCACAGAGTCTTCGTCGGTGACAGCACCGGTCTGCTGGTCAGCTCGGTCGATGGTCATGTCGTGGCGCTGGAGCGTGTATATGAGCCGGAATATCTGAAAGCGGACGCAATACTGCTATCAGTCTTTATGTCTCCGCTCAATGTCCACGCCAACTGGTACCCCTGTTCGGGATGTGTAGACTACGTGCGACACCATAACGGACGCTTCCTCTCCGCCTATCTGCCTAAAAGTTCGACTGAAAACGAGCGCTCCACGATAGGTATAATATGTGACAACGGCCAGCGTATCACCGTGCGCCAGATAGCCGGAGCGATGGCCCGGCGTATCGTCACATACGCATACAAGGGGGAGAGAGCATCTATCGACGAGCATCTCGGATTTATCAAATTCGGCTCACGCGTAGACATTTACCTGCCGACGGACGCTGAGATACTCGTCGAGATGGGACAGGTGACTCGCGGTGGCCTTACCCCCATAGCGCGCCTGAACTCCGGAGCTGACTCCAACTGATCACAGATAATTCCGACCTGTCACATATAACGCTGATGAACTTCATAAGACGCAATATCCCCAATGCCGTTACCTGCCTGAATGTACTTTCTGGCTGCGTGGCCATCATCTTTGCCTTTCATTCATCCGACAATTTCGGATCGCTCACCGGACTGCAATGCTCATGGATAGCGATAGGTATAGCTGCTATCACCGACTTTCTGGACGGGTTCACGGCACGCCTGCTGCGGGCATACTCGGACTTAGGCAAGGAGCTCGACTCGCTGTGTGACCTGGTGAGTTTCGGCGTTGCTCCGGCGATGATGCTCTACAATATCACCGGGAGCTCTCCCTCCGCGCCCGGCTGGCTCCCCTTGACGGCACTTCTGATCCCGATAGCCGGCGCGCTGAGACTGGCAAAATTCAATATTGATACTCGCCAGACGACATCCTTTATCGGTCTCCCTATCCCGGCAAACGCCATCTTCTGGATTGGCTATACGGCTCTGGCTGGTGTCGGTGGAACAGGGATTGCCGCTTTGACGAGCCCCTGGTGGCTGGTGCCCGTGGTTGTACTGGAGAGCTGGCTTATGATCTCACCGCTCCCGATGTTTTCACTCAAGTTCAAAAATTATACGTTGCGGGATAACAAGAGCAGATACTTTTTGCTTTTGTCGGCCGTTATATTGATAATATGCACCGGAGTTGCCGGTCTGTTATGGACCATAATACTCTATCTGCTGCTGTCGATATTCACCAATCTTAAATTTTGAGAATTGTCTTTAATAGCTGTTATATTATTGTTAATCGTGGTGTGGATGCTGTTCGGCGACAAGATCAGCCAATGGTTCCGCACATTTATGGCTCATCGTACAGAGGATGCAATCCGCAAAATGATGGGTATGCCTACGCGCAAGGAGGAACGTAAAGCGCGCAGAAATGCTGAAAAGAATGCCGGACGCAGTTACGCTGCCGGACATTCAGGTCGTGAGAGGGAGAATGATGACTCGCCGCTCATTCCCAAAGAGTATGCTGAGGATGTGGAGTTTTACGAGATCCGGGATTATTCGGCGACCGAGACCATCATCAAGGATGAACGCGGACACACCGTCTATCATGAGAGCCAGGTCGAAGAGGCCGTAGTCATCGAGGAAATCAAGAATTGAGGATCAGCAATATCGGATTAAGAATAAATATAGGAGCACCGGATCTGGATTGAGTATGAAGACTTTGTATATAACGGATATGGATGGTACGTTGCTCGACTCGACGTCACGCATCTCCGGACGTTCGGCTGAAATGCTCAATCGAGCAATTGACTCGGGGGCCATGGTCAGCATCGCCACCGCACGCACTCCGGCGACCGTCTCACTTCTCACCCGCGGGGTCAATCTGCGGCTGCCGCTCGTCGTCATGACCGGTGTGGCGCTCTGGGATCGGGACACCAATATATATACCGACGTCTGCCATTTCAACCCGCATACTGTCAGCGAGATACGCAGAGTATATACAGAATGCGGCCTACCGGCTTTTCTCTACACGCTGCGTGATAACCTGATAACAATATACCACTCAGGCACATTGTCACCCACAGAAAGAGAATTCGTAGCCGAACGTGCCCACTCCCCCTACAAGCGCTTTCTGATGAACACCGAGGGTCAGAGCGATATACCCGAACATATTGACGATGCGGTCCTCTTCTTTGCGATGCAGCCGACCGAGCCGGCGCAGAGAGCTTACCGAGAACTACTGAATGTCGAGGGAGTCAATCCTATATGTTACTATGATCCTACGTATGGTGACGGACTCTCAATGTCAGAGGCATTCCCGGCACACGCCTCCAAAGCCAATGCCACACGTAAGTTAGCTGCCCGGTGCGGTGCCGGACGTATAGTGGCCTTTGGAGATAATGCCAACGATCTGCCATTGCTCCGCATGGCGGACGTAGCTGTCGCTGTCGATAATGCCATACCCGAGGTCAAGGAGATAGCCGACATAATAATACCTGATCATGACCGGGACGCTGTCGCTGAATTTATATTGAATGACTTTCTCGCCAATAATGAGAGCCGGTCCAATCTGCTGACACTGTAAGACCCCATTCCACAAAAAATGAGATTTAAATTCTCTATCTATGAGCGAATGCGCAGCGGTAAACTGATATTTCTGATAGTATCGGCCATCACGATCATCATCATCCTGCTCATCTCCAACAATCTGGTCAAGGAGCTGGCACGTCAGGAGCGCGAACGCATGAATATCTGGGCCAAAGCCACCGAACGTCTCGCACAGGCTGAAGTGGATGCCGACTACGAATTTCTACTCTCCATCATCCAACAAAACAACTCGATACCGGTGCTGGTGGCCGACAGTGATTTCAATATTATCGAGCATCGCAACTTCACGCTCCCGGAGAAGGTGGAGGATGACGGCAGCGGACTGACAGAGCTGACGGAAAAGAACCGCACATATCTCGTCAAGCGACTGAAGACCCCCGGCGGTGACACACCACTCGATGAGATGGTAGATAAGAATGACCACTTCATCCGGGTCGAGATATACAACAACGTGTATCAATACATATATTACGAAGACTCGATACTGCTCAAGCGATTGAGCCTGTACCCCTACGTGCAGCTGGCTGTCATGTTTGTCATGGTGCTGATCATCTATTCAGCCGTGGTATACAGCAAACGCGCCGAGCAGAACCGGGTATGGGCCGGCCTCTCCAAGGAGACGGCTCACCAGTTGGGGACACCGATATCATCGCTGATGGCGTGGAGCGAATATCTGCGCAGCACCGGTCTCGACCCGGCGATCGTAAATGAGATCAACAAGGATGTGAAACGTCTGTCGGTCATCGCTGACAGATTTTCCAAGATAGGGTCTGTCCCGGAGTTGCAACTGGAATATCTGAACGAGACGGTGCGTGAGTCGATGGAGTATATGAATAAGCGCGTCTCAGACAGAGTGAGCATCACCCTGCACCCTGACGAGGATGATAACGGCGTGATGATATCGAGGCCTCTGTTCGAGTGGGTGATGGAAAATCTCACGAAGAATGCCGTAGACGCCATGGGGGGTACGGGACGAATAGACATATATACCGGCCGCGATAAGAACGGAACGATATATATAGAGGTCAAAGATACCGGCAAGGGTATCGCCCGCAAGAATTTCAAGAATGTATTCAATCCCGGCTTTACCACCAAGAAACGGGGATGGGGACTCGGCCTGACACTGGTCAAACGTATTATCGAGGAATACCACGGGGGCAAGATCTACGTCAAGGAGTCAGAACCGGGTGTCGGTACTACCTTCCGTATCGAGCTCCCCTCCATCAAATAGCCGGGCGGGTTACTCGGCTACCGGACCACTCTTGGAGGGGGAGATGGCGGCATCAAAGCCGTCCCGGTCTTTCGCCTTGTTGCGCAGACGGTTGCGATAAGCATACACGGTCGATACACTGTAATTGAGGATCTGCGCTATCTTGGTCGACTCATCGATACCCATGTGGACGAAGGCATAGATACGCAGTTCCGGAGTCAATTTATTATCATCCTTGAGCGTAATCTGTTCGTCCGGCCGCAGCAGGTGATTGACATCGTTGATGAAGTCGGGATAGATGTCCAGGAAAGCTGCGTCAAAGAGGTTGTCAAACTCACGGTTCATCTCTTCGGAAAATTTGGAACTGTTGATCATCTTGATGAGATCGTCAGCCTGTCCGGCAGCAATCTTGCGACTTACAGTCTTGGAAAACAGCTGCATACGCTTGGCATAAGTGGAACACAACTCGATAAAGTGTCCGATATAGTTCTCCTGTAGCCGTGATGTCTTGGATAGCTTTGCCGAGGCCTTGCGGCTGCGCTTGATCTGCCGCATCAATATTGTCACCAACACACCGGAAATAATCAGCAGGAAGGTCACAAGGAGGAAATATATCATCAGCTCGTCTCGCGATGCGCTGATCTTGTCCCTGTATGCCTCATCAATGATAGGGAGCAGTGATGCTATAGTGATGGTACGTATGCGGGCATTGCCGGCGGTCGCGTCCTGCAGGGCATAGTTGATATATCTGAAAGCTTCATTGAGCTCACCCTGCTCATACATCCAGTAAGCGAGCGACGGGAGCGCCAGGCCATCATTGATGCAACCTTTGATATCGGAGACAGCCGCTTTGGCCAGATAGGTGGCGTATTCGCGGTCATCACCTATGTGACTGTACACGGTAGCGAGCTGAAAGGCAGCCATACCGTAGATATTGTCCTCGACTTCGAGTTTCTCCATCAATCGCTCCAGTATCGGTTTGGCATCGAGATTGTGACCGGTATTGATAAGTTGTTCGGCGGTAAGAAACTGACGCAAATCGCTGTTCTCAGGGAGCGCGGCTGCCAGCGAGTCGTTAAACTGCAGATACTTCTCCGTATAGCTGTTGTAATAACGTTTCTCGGTCTCTACCATCGCTCGCATATAGCCGTACAACCGCCGTCCGGCCTCGAAATACAATATTTTCTCATTGCCGGTGAGCGAGGCTTTATCTATCTGCTCAAACTGTTGAAGCGCCGGGATAAAAATGCCTGATGTCGCAAGCGCCTTGATGTTGGCGATCCTGCTCACATATATCTGTGGTTGCCAGTCGTTGGCCTCAGCTATTCTCAACGCGCGCTCGGCATACACCATCGAGGAGTCGGCTCTGAGTGGGAGATATTCGTCAGCGAGTTGTGATATCAGTTCCCATTGTCGCAGAGAGTTGAGCGGCTGTGCCTCGGCATTGCGCTTGAGCGTATCGAGGTGTGTGGCTTTATCATGCTTATATACGTCGGCTGCCTTGATCGTCTTATTGAGTATATTGAGTTCCTCCTTCGGTATTTCGGCCTTTCTCTTGCTCGGAGTCTGTGCCTCAAGCTTCAAGGGTGTGACGAGGAGTGACAGGATAGCTGCAAATGTTAGAAACCGTTTCATGTTACAAATTTAGCAAAAAATTATTAAATTTGTGTCATGAAGACACGCAGACGCATGATGTTGATAGTAAATCCTATCGCGGGTTCAGTGGCACGTCACGATGCTGCCCGTTATGCACGGCAGGAGGCCGAGCTGATGGGATACGATGTTACGGTATGCGAGACTGAGTATGCCGGACATGCAACGGAGCTGGCACAACAGGCTGTTCGCGACAATTATTACAGTGTCGTGGCCTGCGGCGGGGACGGTACTGTCAATGAAGTGGCCCGAGGTGTCTGCGGCAGTCGTGTCGTGATGGGAATCATACCCTTAGGCTCGGGAAATGGACTGGCACGGCATCTGGGCATACCTCTTACCGTCCCCGGAGCCATGAAGGTCATTGCTGAAGACCGCGTGCTCGATGCCGATTATGGCGTGGCCAACGGACGTCCATTTTTCTGTACGTTCGGATTGGGGTTTGATGCTAACGTTACTGACAAGTTTAATTCCCATCAATTTAACGGACGCGGATTGATCAACTATCTACGCGCTGTCTTTGAAGAGATAATATCCTATCGTCCCGAGCGCTACACGATCATAGCGGATGGCAAGGCCATGACGGAGGAGGCTCTGCTCGTGGCATGCTGCAACGCATCGCAGTATGGCAACAACGCTTTTATCGCTCCCAACGCATCACTCAAGGACGGACTGCTCGATGTCACTATAGTCCATAAAGGCAACCTGCTCGATACGGTGCGGGCCGGAGCAGAGGTACTGACCGGTATGGTAGGAAAGTCCGGGGCTGTATCCACATTCCGGGCACGAAATATACGGATAGAACGGAAGTCGGACGGAGCGGCTCACTTTGATGGTGAACCGGCGACACTGCCGGATATTGTTCAGGTCGAGTGCCACAATGCCGGACTCAGACTCTATTCTACAGAGAAAAAACAGAAAATGAAAGCTATGTTAGCTCCGGAGATCCCTATCC
>CAMWUY010000029.1 GCA_947177615.1 uncultured Porphyromonadaceae bacterium | reverse complement strand
AGATGCTGATGCTCATCCACTCCGATCTCAACGACCTCGAGGATAATTGAGTGATGACCCGTGATGATATCATAAAAAATAATATCTTTGTATTCGTACAGTAACAGATAACGATATGGATGATAAATTGCACATAGACTATGATGAAGCGAGCGCCCGGATGATCAGACTGCCGGAGGGTGGCTATACTATAGAGCTTAATATACGGAGTAACCGCCAGACGGTCTTTTTCCACCTCGAAAGGGCGGAGGATCTGATGAGTGTCGTTACCGCTCTGACGAATGCCTTTAAGGTTGCCCATAGTCATTTATTGAGCGAGGCTTCCGATGAAGATGATGATAAGGATGATGATGGCGCTCCGGAGGTGTCAAGTGAGCCGGAGACGTCAATAGTGGTTACTCCGAGTGTGACTGTTGAGTCGCTGAAGGTTAATGACATTGTCTTTATCCGCGGTGTAAGATGTAAATATTACGGTCTGTACAAGGAAAAACATGCCTTCTATCCGGAGGATCCACGTGCCGACAGCGAGTATGAGGGATTTGAGTATACAACAAGAGATAATCTGGGCGAACTATATTTTCACATGACCGACGAGCAGGTAAATTCAGAGGCTACGCGACACTCCCGTACATACAATCCCGATGGAAGCTACACCGTCAACTTCACCGTCCTCGAGCGTCTGGCTAAAGGTGACAAGGTGATAATCCAAGGTGTGGAATGCGTATATAAAGGCAAGAAGTTTGGCTTTCATCGGTTTGATGCCCGAGGGTATATGTATAAGCATAAAGTGAATTATATTTATTATAATCCCAAGGAATATCGCCACATGTATACGCATCCATGTGGAAACAGATATTTCGACCTGACCGATGAGGAAGTAGAATATGAAGTGACCCGAGTCCCGAAGGGCTTGATTGACCGACCATGGTATACCTAACTTAGCAAGACGGATCGCATCAATGGTGCGAGGGCACTGAAAAATGCTTTACTTTTTCAGTGCCCTCAATCCGTCTATAGTGTTTTTAAAAAATGTCGCTCAACTTGTTGATAATCAACGCGTTAAGCGACAAAATGCGGAGGGAACGAGACTTTATTTCGTTTTTATATGATTGTTGTACCTCTGTATTTCAGGAATTTAGCTCCGAGAATTTAATATATATTCGAGCGATATGTCTATTAGGCGTCCGTAGACTTTGATGATGTCAGGGCTTGTATAGTGCCATTCAGGATATCTATCTGCCTGGTCAGGATGTCGATGGTGCGCTCGTGAGCTTTGATTAGTTCCTCGCTGTATTGTAAAGAGGATTGTTGTGGCAGTTGTACCTCCGGGAGATTGATGCCATCACCTGCAGTGATATCCTCGAGTGTGTACTGACTCAGAGGTATGTCGTTGAAAAATATTGCCGGATTGATATTAATCAGCCTGCAGATCTCGGCCAGCTTGGAGCAGGTCATATCATCATTGCTGCATAACGCAGATATGTATGAGGGCGTGAAATTGAGAGTTCGGGATAATTCTACCTGAGACATCTTTTTCATGCGTAGAATTTCCTTTAAGGTTTTGCCAATAGATTTCATATATGTTAATAATTTGTTGATAAATTAATGTAAAAGTTAATATAACTGTTAATATATGTTAATAGAATTGATTAATATGTTAATAAATTAATTAATATATTAAAATTATGCTAACTTTGCTTACAAAGATAATTTATATTATCAATAAATACAACTATTAACTATTATTTAACATTTTATTAACCATGGCAAGAACGGTAAGAAAAAAGGACTTCAGGAATAATTTGATATTCCGGGCCTATGTTGCATCAGAGTATCCCAATCAGAAAATGGAGGGAGAATTTGCCCGTCGCTTGTGTGCGCGGTTCGGTATACATCGTGTTATGGTCTGCCGGTGGAAATCGTGCGCTACGGAGCTGTCAGATGTGCGTGCCCGCGCCATCGAGCTCATGGAACGACGTCCCATATTCCAGGATCCGGAGATGTTGTATATGGCGGGATTGTTACCACTCGAAAAAGCACTTGACCAGACACTTTAAGAGATGGCTACTACGGACAACAAAAATATCTATAGCCGCGAGACTATTGCTGATGTGAGCGCGAAGGCTCTGATAGCGGATCATCTGCCTCCCCTGTCGATGTCCGGCCGTCGCCAGTATCTGAAGTGTCCTCAATGCGGCGCATTCGGCAAGGTGAAAGGTAAGCTAAAAGGGCTCATCGTAACTGATAAGACCACGATGCATATCGCCAAATGTTTCGACTGTGGCTTCTCATTATCCTCGGCCATCTATGCCGAGATGTATTACTCCGGTGCAGATTTTCGCACGGCATTGGAGCGGTGTGCCGACAAGGCAGGCATGTCTATAGAGACAGAGCGAGACCGCGAGCTGCGTCTCAGCCGGGAACGCGCTAAGAGAGATGCCGGGTCATTTGTGGCCGAGCAGCTGGCCGCCTCCGGACTTACCTTTGATGACGTGATGGTGCGCACTGTCGGTCAGAAGGGGAAGGAGGAGCTGGTACCGGCATTCCGCCGCGGATCTATCGATCATGTGGGCAATATCAATCCCAATGACGATGAGATGCTGATCTACTATTATGATCTGAAAGGAGAGCCTGTCAGATATGCCGCGTCGACGCGGGGCAATCCTACACGTCAGTATGTGCGTGTGCGCTGGGCCATTCCGGGACTTCACACCACTCAGGATGGCAAGGAGATCAAGTATCAGACTCCCCGTGGTGCGCAGACCCAATTTTACATACCTCAGAAGATCCGCGATGCTTACGCCGACAACACACCCATCGGAACTCTCATCATCCAGGAGGGGGAGAAAAAGGCGGAGAAAGCCTGTAAGCATGGTATCATGTCGATAGGCATCCAGGGCATCTACAATATAGGCAACGCCCGGCAGGGTGTGATGAAGGAGTTGTCATATCTGGTCAAGGCGTGCAAGGTCAGGAATGTGGTGCTCTTGTTTGACTCCGACTGGTGCGATCTGAGCAGAAGCCTGGAATGCGGTGACAGGGTAGACAGCCGGCCGATGCAGTTCGCCAAGGCAGCGATCAAATTCCGTGATTATGTCAAGACTCTGCATAATGAGGGGTTGCACGTCGATGTTTGGTTCGGACATATCAATAGTGAGAAGGAGAAGGGGATAGATGACCTGCTGTGTGGATCATTGGCCGGTCGTGAGCATGACTTTGCCACGGATATGGAGAGGACTATGCTCACACATGACGGCCGGGGAGAGTGGGCGGATTATCACCGGATCTCGACGCTGACCAATTTCCAGATCATGGACTATTGGCATCTCAACAAGCTGGATGCCTTTGTCTCCCGGCACAGTTCACGCCTCGAGAGCCTGGAGGAGATACGGTTTGGCGGTGTGCTGTACAGCCGTACCAAATCCGGACATTATACACCAAAGAGCGAGGATGGCACTACATTGAAATTCTGGAATGTAGAGTATAATGACCGTAATAAGAAGGATATCACCTTCGACTCCATAGCAATGATGAAATTTCTGTCAGCTAACAATTATCGACGTGTGCACACCGAGGATATGGCTGTGGGAGAATATGTCCCGGCCGTACTCGACGGCCAGATACTTCATAAGACCGCATTCACGCTGATCAAGAATTTTCTGTTCGACTATCTCTGCAAGACTTGCAAGGATGAGAGCGTGCTGAATAAATTTCTCTCCAATATGGGGAGATACGTGACTCCGGATATTGTCAATCAGCTGCCATTAATAGAGTATGAGGATTACAACTCCCAATCCTCCCGTCAGATATATCCATACAGCAATGGATTTGTCGAGATCTCGGCCGAGGGAATTTCAGATAATGTCGTAGGACATGTGGTGTGGGAGGAGTCGGTGATACCGCGTACATTCCGGCGTGTCCCGATATTCGAGCGCATGGAGTGGCGCGACGGCTATTATGACTTCAAGGAGAGCAAGGATGCGTCGGAGTGCGAGTTTCTGCAGTTCCTCAAGCTGTCATCCAACTTCTGGCACCGCGACGGACGTACCCCCGACCTTAACCAGTGGTACCGTCATCTGTACAACAAGATGAGCTGTATCGGCTATCTGTTGCATTCATTCAAGGATATGTCCGAGACCAAGGCCATAGTGGCCATGGATGGCCGTATGTCGGAGGTCGGCAAGAGCAATGGACGCAGCGGCAAGTCACTGGTTGCCGCTGCACTCAGGCGGATGATCCCTCAGAGTGTAATCGACGGGCGCAATCTCTCGGCTACTGATGACTTTGTCTACAATGATGTAAATCTCCAGACACGCACCGTAGTCTATGATGATGTCAATGTAAACTTTAATTTCGGCCGTCTCTTTGCGGTTCTGACCAATGATATGACCGTCAATTACAAGGGAGGCCGACGGTTCACCATACCGTTTGAGAGGTCTCCAAAGATCATGATCACGACCAATCATGCCCTGTCGAGCGATGATGACTCCTCCCGGGCAAGAAGGGTGTTTATGGCCTTCAGCGACTACTTCAACGCCAATCATTCACCTAAAAATGAGTTTGGTCACAATTTTTTTCAGGACTGGGATGAGCGTCAATGGACTCTGTTTGACAATTTCATGCTCGAGTGTCTGCAGATGTATCTCAAGTGCAGGCATGAAGAGTGGGAGTGGTCAAGTTCCGGTCTGATCGAGCCACCGATGGAGGAGCTTACAGCACGTCAGATGCGTCAGGTCATGGGTGAGGACTTCCTGGACTACGCCGAGCAATATTATGGCGGTATGATTGTCAACAAGACCATCAACACACGCCTGAAAAGACGTGATGTCCAGGAGAAATTCAAGGATATCCCCGGCTATCGCAAATATTTCACGCCATCCAACTTCAGGACACGCCTCGAGGCGTTTGTAAGGTTTAAGAAATGGCACTTCAATCCTCACAAGCGTCACCGCGATACCGGTGAATCGTTTGAGGAGTGGATCAAGACCCATCCCGGCGGGTCATTCTTCGGCGAAGCGGACAAGAGCAACAGCATCGAGTATTTCACCGTCTCGTGGAACGGGGCTCTGGACAATACGGGCGTCGGCGTGCCTCCGGCATTTGAGGAGGCTGAATTGCCATTTTGAACACAATATGCATCATAATTAATTAAAAAAAGATCCAACGTTATGAGTGAGAATAGAGTGAATGTCGGCCGGATTAATGGTGTCGATATCTATGCAGTGAGTGATGAGTCGGGCAATGTATATGTGCCCGTCAAGCCGATTTGTAAGGCCTTAGGAGTGAATGCCGACAGCCAGGTTGATAAGATCAATGAGCACAATATTCTGGCATCAACTACGGTGCTGAGGGGTGTAGTTGCTGCTGATGGGAGACAGCGTGAGATGATCTGTATCCCGTTAAAGTATACATTCGGGTGGCTGTTTACGATCAATCCTGACAATGTGTCTGAAGTGGCCCGGGAGAATGTGATAAAGTACCAGAAGGAGTGTTATGAGGTGCTATACCGTCACTTCGCCGGCAAACTGAGTCGCGAGCAGCAGTTTATAGATGTCGAGCGTAATCTGCTTAAGCGCGAGCGCGAGATATTAGACAACCTGGAGGCCAATGCCCGGTTAAGCCGTGAGCTGAAACGCGAGCATGAGGATATCAGACGGCAATACGATCGAATACGTGATGAGCGCCTCAATCCCACGCCCGGATTATTCGACTGAGGTTCGGGCGGCAGGTATTGATGGCGGTAACATATTTGTACCGGATCTGTAAAAAGCAAGTTGTACTTTTGTCGGACAAAAGTGTATGGCCGATGATACTCACGGAACTCTGTTGCCCCGTAATGCCGGTTCATTTTTTTGTTGATTTTCCGATAGAAGCGAAAGCCCTGATGGCCTCGACAATGAAAGCCGAGCGATGCTCCTGTCGGTCCAGGATCTCGGCCACATCCGCAGGGATACGCAGCGCGATGGAGCGCGTGTTACCTACGGTCTTAGGCCTTCCGGCGCCTTCTCGGCGACCGCCATGACCTGATTTTTTATTTCCCTCGTTTTGATTTTCCATATTAAAACTATAAATTTGTATTGGTTTAACCGCTGACAAAGAAGGGCGCCTCCCTCCGGAGGTCTTTAAGGTTCTCACCACCCTTTCTTTGGCTTATCGCTTGATTATCTCTATCAAGCAGAACTCAAAAAGCCAAAACTTCAAGTTGAAAATTTTCCAGGTTCTCATTACTTAAAGTGTTGTCAGTGGTTAAGCCCTTTTTTTATCGGCATCGGGCGTTGTCCGTTGTAATCACTCCTTGATTACATTACAAAGATACGAATTTATTTTGAATTAGCAAAACATTATCAAGAATATTTTAATGATTTTGCAATTTTTTTTGCACATCTAAAAAATCCACCTTATCTTTGCAGTGCTAAACGACATGATTGTTAGACGATCCCGATGAGCCACGGTCAACGGCTCGGACATTTCCGGGCATTTTTTATGCCTTGACATATACAGCCATCCACGGCTGTCATATCCATACATTTACTATGCTCTTCGGGGCTAACGTTCATGTTGTTTAGCGACGGGATATGACAGCCGTTTTTCTGTCTATTATGCTAAACAACATGAACGTATGCAAGCAACAATTGCAGATTCTTCCATCAGGAGGACAACCGGGCCGGCTCTCAGAGCGTATGCCGGACAAGTTATCAACCGTATCAATTCCATCAGCGAAAAATCCCTATTGACGATCGGTTCGATAGGAGCTGTACTCACCATTATCTTTGCCGGGTGTCACAGTGTGGCCGAGACCACCACCACGGCAGTTGCATTGACCATAGCCGTCGCCACCACACTGGGCGCTCTATGGATGGCCGATAAAAAAGTGTGATGCATTAACAGCATATTCAGATAGAATATGCAAT
Organism: uncultured Porphyromonadaceae bacterium; assembly: GCA_947177615.1. Taxonomy (GTDB): domain Bacteria; phylum Bacteroidota; class Bacteroidia; order Bacteroidales; family Muribaculaceae; genus Lepagella. The sequence continues at coordinate 10,608 of CAMWUY010000029.1, read as the reverse complement.
TTTACAACCGAAACAAAAAGGGAAATTTAACTATGATACGGAATAACATATCAGTACAATCCGGGCCCGTAGAGGCCAATCTGACAGCATTCGCCAACGGAAGTTACACATTGACACTCACTCTACCCAACGATCAGGAGACATGGATACACCTTGACAACCGTGAGGATCTGGACAGCCTGGCGAGTATTCTCGGCATGATCAATGAATATGCCGACAAGCTGGTGGCATCTGATCTTTTAGATTGACCATTCGTCAGGCGATAGTATTTATCTTACGTCAGGCGATAGTATTTTCAGTAGCCGGTGGGCGTCAGTCTGCCGGCTACTCTCATTGTTCACCCCCGCGCCCCCCGATATAATAATTAACGTAACGGGGAGTGCTCCTGTACGCGTCAGAGGGAGGGGCGCGGGGAGGGAGGCTCTCCGGAGTCCTTAGAAGTCAAAATGCGACAATTTGACCAATTTTTAAAACATCCGCACCGTTATAGATATAAGGTGAAATATATATAATTTTTTTATTAAATATTTTTTCTAATAATTATACTATCAAATGGCTGTACTTTTGTACTGTTAATTTTGTTAATCTGATAATAAGCAAGTTGCAGAGCACAGCGGAAAAGTGCTGTCGAATGCTTTGGGTTATTTTAGTACTGTCTGTGTGAAAAAATGGTGTCTGTATGGCATAATGCCGTGTGTATCAGCGGTGTAATATATAGTGGTACAGAGTTCTAAAATTTTGCTTCAAATTTCAGTAAACGGTGACTTTATATATCAATCAATAAATTTCACCCGCATTTTTCACCCGCATTTTATGTTGAATTTGTTGATATAATTTGCTGATAAGTAAATATATTAGTATATTTGCAAAGTAGATTATCGCGGGTGCGCGGGGGTGAAAAATTGTAATATCATGAATGTTTATCTTGATCTCGAGCCGTATCTGCGGCAATGGTTTCAGTACTTTTGCGGGTGTGATAGTACTCCGTTAGTACTGCCGAAGGGTTGTCCGGAGGCAAAATTGCTACGGGTGTTTCTGCGTGCCCCACGCGAGGGTGAAGAAGTATTGCCGCCGGAAGATCATGATTTCACCCCGGTACGCATACCTCACTTCAGTGGCCATGATGTCTATTCGGCCAATTATCTGCCTAAGCGCGGTCATGATGTGCTGAAGTCGATGATCCGCGACCGCTTCGATCTCGACCTCTGGCAATCACTGTGTACCGTACCATTGCGAGGCGAGTACCGCAAGGATGCGGTACAGGCGTGGATGGATGCCCGCGGTATCGAGGATACGATGACCAACTACGAGACAGTGATCAAGCGTTTCCAGAAGCTGCTCAACCGTCATCGCAGCAATGTGTGTATGCGTCGGATGCGCGCCAATCGGCGTGTCAAGGCCGCCGAGACAGCTGAGGAAACCGATGATAATAAATAATTTATTCAACTTAAGATATATGTCGAGACCTTTGAAATGGGGGATACCCGGTATCAGATTTATAGCCGTAATGCGGTGTGACACATTGCCGGCCGATGTGGCCAAGGTATCAGAGTCCGGAGGAGTAGTGCGCCTGTACTCAATGCTGCGCGATATAGCATTGGTACCGCCGACAAAGATGGATATCACCGAGACTCATGGTCGTAACGGCGCGGAGTATGCTGTCAAGCTCAGGATACTGACCACCGACCGTCTGTCATACGCCTTCCCGCTGGCATTCTATGTGGAGGACAATAACGGTAGCGGTACGCTGATCGGTGCCAGAGAGAGTCCGTATCCCCGGATCTCGGTACAGGACAGCACCTCGGAGGTGACGGGTCAGAAGGTGCTGGAATATACGGTCACCTCCGTATTGCCGCCGGTGGAGGCGCAGCTGATGGTTCGCCGGTATGGATGAGATGTTTGATTTTGTCAGGATATTAAGATGTTAGATTTAGTTATATAGTTATATAGTTATAGTTGTTTAATCCATTTCCATTATTCCCAAGACCAATAGATTTCTATGATGGAAGTATGGCGGGCCGTTGCAAGTGATTGTAGCGGCTCGCATCTGTTTTTGCAGTCCTTTGTCATGAAGGTCTATATGATTTTTTTTGCAGTGAAAAAGACATTCTTCAATGGACACAATAATCCTCAATCTGACAGGATGGGTCGGCAATGATGCTTTTTCTGCCGACTACATCGACTATATGCTGGATAAAAAATATAAGGGAGCGCCAGTCAAGGTGATTATCAGCTCATTCGGAGGCTATACCAATGACTCGCTGCGTATCTGCTCGGCCTTCCGTCGTCACGGGGATGTGACAGTATTGTATACCGGCATGAATGCGTCGGCGGCCACGATCGCAGGCATGGGCGCCCGTCATATCATGATGGAGAGCTCCGCGTTCTGGATGGTACACAATGCCAGTTCGCTGATAGATATCTGGTCGCGGATGAATGCCGAGGAGCTGGAGCATCATATCGAGGAGATCCGTTCCGAGATAGACACTCTGCGGACGCTGGATGAAGGTGTGGCTGCGCTCTATGCCGCGCGCTGCTCAAAGACTCCGGCAGAGCTGTCGGCTCTGATGAGCGAGGAGCGGTGGATGACGGCCGCCGAGGCCCTGGAGTGGGGATTTGTCGATGAGATCGTGGATACGACCGGCAAGAAGCTCCCCCAGTCGGTAGTGATGGCCGTCTCTGAGGCCGGTCTGCCCGACATACCGGGATACAGGTCATCATCACTGACCGAGCGTATCCGCAGCGCTATCGCCGATATATTCGGCGGTCGTCGCGCTGTCGAAGAAAATAGTGCAGAAGTTATCAACCCAAAAAATACAGCTATGGATAATCCCACATCCCCCGCCACATCGGTCGCTGAGGAGCAGTCGGCCCCGGTGGCACCGGCGACATCCGCCGCACACTCCGCTCCCGATGCGGAGACCCAAAATTCAGATCCGGACGTGCCCGAAGTCGAGTCGGCCGAAGATCTGCAAGCCCGTATCGCCTCACTCGAAGCGCAGCTCGCCGAGCGTGATCAGCGCATCGCCTCTCTCGAGAGTGCGCCCGGCGCCGAAACCGCTCAGGTGCACAGTTCCAAAAAGGAGCCGAAGGCCGTGAGCTGTGTGGATCAGTTCGCCTCCGATATGCAGATGGCGCGTCAGTTATTTCGAAACATTTAATCACAACTCATTATGTCAAATTTAGTTGGGGAGGTAAAGATAGACTCCCATTCATTTGAGGAAGCTGCGGTCAAATACCGCGGTCCTCTGGTAAAGATACCCGTACTCTCTCTCAATGACCTGTTACGCTATATGACCTGCCGTCTCGGTGTTCAGGGCACGGAGGTAGTGGGCACAGCGACCGGCAAGGCTCAGCTGGCACCCTACAAGGCCGGCAGGAGACAGGCCATGGATCTGAATATTGTGGCTCGTGAGCTGGTGACATATTTCGGATCATGTAATGTCGATTTCGAGCCAAACAGCGCCATCTCGACAGTATTGGGTCACCATGCCTCTCAGGCTATGGGTGACGCTCAGGCCAAGACTCCGACAGCGCTCGAGGTGCTGTCACTTATCGTCAAGTCAATCGGTGAGGATCTGCGCTATGCATTATTCTATGGCGTGCGCAATCCTGATGGCGACCGTACCATCGATCTGTTCGACGGTTTTATCACTATCCTGAACAAGGAGATGAAGTCCGGAGCAGTCTCCGAGGCCAAGAAGAATATGGTAGTATTGCCGAAGGTGACCAACGCCAATGCGTGCGATGTCATCAAGCAGGCCATGTTCTCGCTCCATCCGACTTTGCGCAGAGAGGAATGTTTCCTGTTCTGTTCCGTAGCGGTGGCCGATGCCTACAACGAGTCTTATCTGATGTCACACACCGGTCTGGTGTACAATGACAAGTATGAGCAGACTGTCGTAGAGGGTTCCCACAAGAAACTGATCATAGTCCCAGTACCCGAGCTCGAGGATGATATCGCCATCATCACTACCAAGGAGAATATGTTGATCGGTATGGACCAGCTCTCAGACAAGGAGACTGTCCGTGTCAAGGAGTTTGGCCCCGATGTATTGACGCTGATGATGCGTCTGTTCTTCGGCACTCAGTTTGAGTCGATCGATGAGCGCCGTCTGAAGGTGGTGGTATTCGGTAATCAGGAGCAGCCCGGCGGTGATGACGAAACCACGGAGCAACCCGGTGGTGATGACGAGCCTGAGGGTGACGGCCCGGAGGATGCGCAGTAACAGAGTGATATAATCATAAAATCGTATAAAAATGGCAACAACGACAAATACAAAATCATGTGATGTCGTGGGTCGCAACTTTGACTGGTGTCCCGGTCGTCCGGAGCTCCCGGGCGTACTCGGCGATATCTACTATGCGCCCCTGTACAATATAGTGAAGAAGCCGAAGTATAAGGATATGACCGAAGACGGTCGTCCGACAACGGCAGAGCTGACCGGCAACTTTGAGATGGCCGAGGGCAAGACCTTTCACAAGATCTGCTGTCTGCCGCGCAAAAATCATTACACTTCGGAGTCCCAGGGTGAATTGCCCTCTCAGACTCAGAATAATAAGCTCGATGCCATCATCCCCTCGACAGCCGAGGAGGCATCGGCGATAGGTGCGGTCATCAACAACATTCCGATCGTGGTCGTATTCCGCGACGCCTCCGGGCGTGCCCGCGTGCTGGGTATCGGTTTCCAGTGGGCTCAGAGCACGTTCGCCCAGGACAGCGGTGAGGATGCCACCGGTCAGGTGCAGTCTACATTGCACGTCGAGTCCTCGGATCTGACCGTAGCCCCCTTCTATAACGGTACTCTCCCTCTGCCGGGAGGTGATGAGATATCGTTCGGTTCTGACAATTAGCCACCCATCCTTAGCCCCGGCCCGCGGTGTCTCTCCCTTAAGAGCGCTGCGGGCCGATATTTTCAAGAAAAAGCGATTGATATGAAATTTGATAACAGGATAACAAAGGCCATAGGTGAGTGGCTTCAGACCAATGCTGACAAGCGTGATCTGGAGGCCGGAGCATTGCTTCTGCTGAAGATCACCTCCAATCAGCTGCAATATGCCAATATCTGCCGTCGGCGTGATATGGCCACATTGGAGTATCAGCTGCAGAAACATTACAACTTCCGTGTTGCTGATCTGACCGAGGAGCAGCTGGTCGGCATGGTGGCCGAGTCTGACCGTGTCATGTCCAAGGTCGGTATCACCGAGAACCCTGAGAGCGCGGAAAAACCCTCGGAGAGTGCCTCGGACTCCATACGTCGCGGACGCCGTCCGGATCATAAGAGTCTGCCGGCCGACATACAGCATCTGTATAAGGACACTCTCGAATACCGTCATCAGATGCAGCAGCTGCATCTCGAGATAAGAACCTTGTTGAAAAAAAAGACTCCATGCACAGCATCTGATGTCTATGCGTTTGTGACTGAATTGCTGAAGGTGGAGAAAAAATATAACGCCGCGTGGCAGAAATACGATGAATACCAAGTATCCAAATAATGAATGTATCAGCCCTCGAAGTGTGTCGTCGCGACCTATACACTTCCCGAAACGATCTGGAGGCAAAATATCCTAAGGCGACAGTCGAGAAGGTGATCCGCGTCCGTGAGATGCACCAGTGGCTTGTGGCCAATCCGACTACGAAGGACCGGGAATTTATCGAAGAGGATGTAATGCGTTTTGCCATCAGTGAGCAGAATGCCTATTCCGATCTGCGTATCGTCAAGCAGCTGCTGCCTACTCTGGTCGAGTCATCACGCAATTACGCACGTTGGAAATACAGCGAGATGATCCAGGAGACCTATAAGATGGCCAAGGATGAAGGCGACCTCAAGACGATGGAGCGGTGTGCGACATCATACGCCCGTCATAACAATATATCACTCGAAGATCCGGACGATCCAGGATCAGATGCCCCCGATGTGCAGCCCTTTGTGGCCACTATGGATCCGCGTGTGCTCGGTATTCCGCCGATCCCCAATCTCGAGGCCCGTATAGACGAGCTGCTCAAGAAATATACACGCGAGTCGTCAGATATCGAGGATGTGGACTTTGAAGAAGCCGATCTCGAGGAGGAGAGACTTTTTGCCGATACTAATGCTCTGAATGATGGACTTTAATGCAGCTCTGCGCACTGAGGCGTTGGCCGGGCAGGATAACCTTATGTACTTCAACCGTCCGCAGCTGCTCTGTCAGCTGATAGCCGCCAACACGACAGTATTGGTGGCCGGCCGCCGTACAGGTAAGACGGACGGTGTCGGTGCACCGTTTGTGTACCGTAATATGCAGCGTATGGCCGGCTCGACCGGAGGCATAGTTGTGCCGACCTTCAAACATGGTTTGACCAATACCATTCCGGCACTGGTGACGGCATGGAGACGATATGGTCTGATCGAGGGGAAACACTTTGTCATCGGCAAGACTCCCCCCAAGAGCTTTGCCCAACCCCTGCGCAAACCTCTCAACAGCGAGCATGTGATCTACTTCTGCAACGGTTCGGTGGCCGTCATCCTCTCCCAGGACCGCCCCGGCGCTGCCAATGGTCTGACACTATCATGGCTGCTCATCGACGAGGCGCGGTTTATCGATCACACCAAGCTCAAGCAGGAGATATTCCCGGCCAACGGCGGTGTCAGGGATACATTTGCGCGACACAGCTGCAATCACTCGATGCTTGTGCTCTCAGATATGCCGCAGACATCCAAAGGCTCATGGTTCCTCCACTACCGGGAGTCGATGGACAACGATATCATAGAGTGCATACAGGGTATTGTGGCCGAACAATGGAGACTAAAGACCCGTATCGAACAAATGCTTGAGAAGGGTGTGACACCTCCGGAATATCTAAGGAAATATCGCCGGCAACTCGACCGCAAGCTCAACAGACTGCGCAGCGTGGCCGTATATTACCGCGAGTGCTCTACTATCGAAAATCTGCAGTTGGTGGGCGAGAAATATATAGCGCAGATGAAACGGGATCTGACACCTCTGACATTTCAGACCTCGATACTTTGCAAGCGCATAGGTATCGCCAAGGATGGTTTCTACTCCTCGATGCGCGAGCGTCACAAATATACTGCTGACAATGGTACGCTGCTTGATGACCGGTGGGAGAGCGCCGACTATTCCGCACATTTCGACTGCTCCGTAGACTCCGATCTGGATCCGGACGCACCTATATGTATCGGTATGGACTACAATGCCAATATCAACTGGATAGTGGCTGCGCAGCCTGATGATGATGGCGGAGTGCTACGTGTGTTGAAAAGTTTTTATGTCAAGTATGACCGCAAGCTCAAGGAACTTATAGAGGATTTCTGTACTTACTACGCTCCGCATCGCAACAAGACGATCATATTTTATTATGACTCTACGGCATTAGGATCCAACTATGCGGTCAATGATCAGGATTTCCGCTGGGTGATCGAAAATGAGTTTGAGCGTCACGGTTGGCATATTGAGAGTGTGTATATCGGCCAGCCGATGCATCATCATGAGAAACATCTGCTGATCAACCGAGGATTTGCCGGTCGTCAGCGTCTACAGCCGATGTTCAATGAGTTCAACAATACCGATCTGCTACTGGCAATACAGTCAGCCGGCATATCGCGTGGGCGCAATGGTTTCAGTAAGTACAAGGCCGGCGAGAAACTCAAGGAGACCGAGGAGGATCTGCTGGAGCATCGCACCGACGGTACCGATGCCTTCGATACCGTATACATAGGATGTGAGAAATTTCCACAGGATCCGGGTGTCCTTTCATTCTCCGGCATCTGTTGATAAATTTGATGTATGGCAACACTATTACAGCAATATTCCGTCGGCTCCAACGCCGTGTGGCTCGATGAGCTGCCTGAGGTGGGTGTGGAGACATCTGATCGCTCGGTCAGATTTACATTCAGCGTGTGCGGCGAGAGCGTATATCAGGATACGCTCTATCCCTTTCAGGGAAAGGTGCGTGTAGATATGCGCACGCTGGTGTCAGAGCGGATGCTTATCAAGAATATTGTATATGCCCGGCTGACCTTCACATTTACCGACTCTGCCGGGAGTGTGACCTGCTATCTGAATGCCATACGCCGTCGTATATATACATCGGCGACACTATACGAATGGTGCGACAGCCGGTTTCTGACATTGGCCCGAGGCAAATATATGCCGTATGGCATGATCGATATGGTGACGGCGTATATCCCCAGGTACGAGAGTGCCGCTGATACGGATGTATCCGGCCGCATCGATGTGCAGTATAGGAATGCCGACGGAGACGTGATGGCGGTGTCCTCTGATTTCAATCCTGTGGAGCGGGATGCCGTCGCCACGGTGCAGACCTTTGCCGTCTCATGGCCTGAGCTGCCGGAGGGAGCTGTCCCAATCATGATGACAGTGACACTGGAGGGCCGCAGTCTGACCTATTACCATACCGATATGGAGTGTACCGGTATCAGATTTATCAATGCGTTCGGTGCTCCGGAGAATATGTTTGAGCCGGTTGGAATATCATACGAGACCAAGGTTTCATCATCGGTGGCCATGATACGTCTGCAGAAGCATGTTTATGACCTCGAGGTTAATCAGGCTCTCTCTCTGACCTTCCGAGCGTGCAACACATCGGACTATGCATATATCTGTCAGCTTGCCGAATCGCCGGAGATAAAAGTATGGACTGACTGCAGATTGATGCCGTGCGCGGCGATATCACCGGCCGGCGGTCTTTCACTCATCGCGGACTCGTGCGAATATTCGGCGGATCCCGACAGTGAGAGCGCTCTGATACCTGTCATCAAGTGCCATCCGACATCATCACTGCCGATATCTCCGGATATCGATACGCGGGGCACCGGCACATCAGGTATATTCACATCACAATTTACAAAGGAGTATCAATAATATGAATGCCATGCACATCTCAGGTGTCCGTCAGCTGCTATCCACGGGCGCGACAGTGACACTGCGGGTACTCACCGCCAAAGGAGAATTGCGCGAGTATCCCGACTGTGTCTCACTGAAGTATAATCATCGGGCCGGATGCCGCAATATCAAGCTGGTGCGCTCCGGTGAGATCAGGAAGATAAAGGATATACTTATCGTAGGTATTAATGATATGGAGGTGTATATATGAATGACTGTACAACATATACAACAGAGGTAACGCTGCACGATATCCCCGGCGGGCGTGTGATATTCATGCCTATGTCGGCATCGATATTCCGTGAGCAGGCAGCAATATCACCGATGCCTGTCGGCCCGAAGTCACTCCCCATCATGCCCTGGGGTGCTGACAATCAGATGCCGTATGACATCATCGACAAGGTGGAAGCGGACGAGACGATGAGCACCTGTATGAAGTTTGCCGTCGAGACCTTCTACTCCGGCGGGCTGGAATACCAGGCCTCTGAGAATACCGCTCCGGATATAGTGGAGTCGGCTGAAGAATTTTGCGAGGATAACAATCTGCCCGGCTATTTCATGGGCGTGGCCACGGATATGAAGTACTTCGGATTTGCGGTGACGGTGCTGATCCTCTCAAAGGATCGCCGTAGGATCGTGTCGATCGACCGCAAGGAGGCGTGTTACTGCCGGTTTACCGAGGCCGAGGGACATGCCGGCATCAGGCATGTGTGTTACTACAACTGGCGCGACGGTGCCCCATACGATGAGTCGGCCATCGAGGTTATCCCTCTGCTCGACGAGTCGCATCCCCTGCGTGATCTGCGTGAGAGGGTGGAGAGCCTGTCCGGAGGTCATAAGTTTGCGGTGGTCACACGAGTTCCGACCGTCGACTCGACCTATTACCCGATACCATGGTACGGATCGATATTCCGTAGCAAGTGGTATGACATCAAGCAGCTCATCGCCATTGCCAAGGAGAGCAAGCTGCGCAATACCGCACCAATCAAGTATCAGATAGAGATATCAGATCGATACTGGCAAGACAAATTCAAGGAGCTTGGACTGACCGATCACGCCAAGCGGCGAAAATTCGTCAATGAGGAGAAAGAACGTATCATCGACTTTCTGACCGGTGCGGAAAATTCCGGAAAGGCCATATTCTCCTCATACAAGACGACTCCCGACGGTCGTGAGATACATGATGTGGTGATCAAGAAGGTGGATACGGCGACACAGGGTGGCGACTGGGCCACAGATATCCAGGAGGCCATCAACATGGTATGCTTCACGATGGGTGTGCACTCCAACCTGGTGGGATCCGTTCCCGGCAAGGGTCAGAGCAACAACAGCGGCTCAGACAAGCGCGAACTTTATACGATCGCTCAGGCCACACAGAAGCCATACCGGGATCTATTGTTTGCGGTCCACCGTATGATCATAAGATACAATGGCTGGCGTGGCATCAAGCCCGTATGTCCGCTACTGCAGCTGACCACGCTCGACGAGCACCGGGATATCAAGGTCGGCTATACGTCCAATCAATAAATCTGATAACTTATGAGACATATATCATGCTATCATGATCTGGCGCTCTATGTACCGAATTTGGTGGAGAATGTCGACGGCGAGCGCGACCTGTTCGAGCGCATACAGCCATGGTTGCGTCGGTCAGAGATGTGGCTGGAGATGAATGTCACCGGTGGTATAGAGATCGCAGAC
>CAMWUY010000028.1 GCA_947177615.1 uncultured Porphyromonadaceae bacterium | reverse complement strand
CACTTCAGCAATTGAATAATTTATGCACCCGTTTTGTTTATTATCATTGCAGCAAGTCCTTGGGATCTTGTAGCAAAACCTCAGAAGATAAAACTCACTGGAACGTGCAACGAAAAAATTGTTGTTTCAATAGGCGAGACGGGGCGAAAAGAGGTGATTTCTGCATTACCATATATTCTAGAGGTAGATAAAAATGATCTGCCATTAAGGTTAAAGTTCAGTTCGGATAATTTCATTTATTATGATATAGATATTCCTAAAAAACCATTTGATACAACAGGACATGTCTACCTTGTAAAAATTAATGAGAACTTCATGCCATTATACGGTAGAGAATCAAACCAATCAAATAATCAGATGATGCCTGCTCCTGTTAATTCTGATTCGAATACGTATGAAGGTATTGATAAAAGCAGAGGAATAAACAAAGCGCCAGTTACCAATTTGAAGGCAAACAAAACATTAGCATTAATAATATCCAATGAGAACTACGAAATAGCTGCTAACGTAGAAAATGCAACAAATGACGGTCTCGCATTTAAAGAATATTGCCTGTGTACACTTGGTATACCACAGGAAAATATCATTCATGCCACAAATCTATCATACGGCCGTATGAAAAAGGCTATTAAGGATATACTCGGTATTGCTGATATGATGAGTGGAGAGGCTAATCTTATCATTTATTATGCAGGTCATGGCATTCCTGATAATAATACAAAAGATGCATTCTTGATGCCTATAGATGCTGATGGTACAGATACTGAAGTATGCTTGTCTCTAAATAGTTTATATTCCAATATAAATAATTGCGATTTAAATCTATGTATTGTATTTCTTGATGCTTGTTTTAGTGGTGCCCAAAGAGGAGGAGATATGATTGTAGCTGCCAGAGGTGTTAAATTAAAACCCAAAGAGACTGCACCTAATGGAAAGACGATAGTGTTTAGTGCTACTTCCGGTGATGAGGCTGCATTTTCTCATAAAGAAGAGGAACATGGTCTATTCACATACTTTCTACTGAAAAAACTTCAGGATTCGAAAGGTAAAACAACACTTGGAGAACTTGCTGAATATATTAAAGAGAATGTGGGATTGGAGTCACGAAGAATAAATAAAGCCGCTCAGACTCCCACAATAATTGTATCATCAGCATTAGAGAGCAGCTGGAAAAGATTAACTTTAACAAAATGAAAATATTGAAGCTGTTATGGATCATTCTGTGTATATCGGTTCTATCTTGCGCAAAGTCGACAGTAGAAGAGAGCACATGGGATGAGGCTAATGGAAAATATATTTTTCCAGATCTTGGACTCACCTATGAAGTTCCTTTTGATATTGAACGATGGTCAATTGCCAATCCTAATAATCTGATTTCTAAAATCAAATTTATAGGAGTGGATAATGAAAATAATGTAATGGTTATGGTTGTCACTCCTACTGATATCCCATCTAAAATTGAAGATCTTAGAGAACAGGATGTAAAGAATATGGTATTAGATATTATTCAGCCCTCTTCGCCTTCTTTTCTTACAAGATTTACTCCATCTATAAAAAAATCCGGGAGCAAATGGTATTTTAACTCTGATTATTCTATAGTGGAAGGAGGAGATACTATTGATTTTTCTAATCAGGGAACTTTCTTTAGTGCAGAAAATCAGATTGTCGGATTTATAATAGTAGTTGCGAACGATGTGAAAAATCGTATGGACAAAAACGGTTTGCAACCCTATATCGAAGGTCTTAAAGGAAGAAAATTGAATAGTGTAAAGTAATATTAGAAGGGTTTGCGGTATTTGTCGGTGCCGGTATCTTCGGAGGCTTCATCGAGAATCGAGAGGTAAGACTGATATCGGCTCTGAGCTATCCTCGACTCTTCGACCGCACGGATCACGGCGCATCCCGGCGAGTCGCCCCGGTGCAGACAATCGCTATATTTGCAGTCGTGTCCGGTCATGAATATCTCGGGAAAGAAATGAGAGACCTCCTGCGGTTGAAAGTCGATGACACCAAATCCCTTCACTCCGGGGATATCTATCAGTTTGCCTCCCGTGGGCAATGTGACCATCTCCGAGAATGTAGTGGTATGCATACCCGTGTCATGGGTCGATGAGATATCTCCCGTGCGTAGATTGGCTTCGGGAGAGAGAGAGTTGATGAGCGAGGATTTGCCCACGCCCGAATTGCCGGCCAGGAGCGTGATCCCCTCGGCCGTGAGTTCACGGAGCGACTCGATCCCGATACCGTCAAGCGCAGAGACATAGAGCGTTGTATATCCCAATGAGTCGTATAGATAACGGACAGCATCGGCTAATTCCCGATCGTCGTCATCCCACAGATCACACTTGTTGAGCACAAGTATAGCCGGTATATTATATGCCTCGGCAGTGGCCAGAAACCGGTCGATAAATGTCGTAGGTGTAGCCGGATGGCTAAGAGTGGCTACAAGTATGGCCCGGTCGATGTTGGCGGCCAATATATGACTCTCCTTGGAAAGGTTGGATGCGCGGCGGATGATATAGTTTTTGCGTGGCTTGATGGCTGTGATATAGTGAGCATCCGAGTCCTGAAGGGTGATTATGACCTCATCACCGACCGCTACAGGATTAGTGGTGCGAATCCCCTTGATGCGGAAGTTTCCCTTGATGCGACACGGCAGGAGAGAACCGTCCGCCAATTCTACCATGTATGCCGAACCGTTATTTTTGACAACGCGGCCTTGTAAAGTCTCTATGTTCTTGACATTAGAGTCTGATGCAGGAGATTTTCGCTTTTTTGGCATATAATTTTCATTTTATTTGACAAATTTATAACAATTTTGAGTTTTAAATGTTAAAATAATAAACTAAAGATATGATTTAATCTAATTTATATTGTATCTTTGTGGACTTTATAAGTATAAAACAGGTAAAAAAATCAAAATTCAGGAGATGTGATGTTATCTTCTGAGAGCGAAAAAGAAATTACTATTAACAATTAAAACGAAAACAACTATGACTATTGATTCAATCGGCACATGGGCCGGCGAAGTGTATAAGGCACTCGAATCTCAGGATACCCACATGCTGGGTCTGAAAGGTATCAAGAAAGCTACCAAACTGAAGAAGGATGAAATCATGGCAGCCCTCGGTTGGCTCGGTCGCGAAGGCAAAATCGTGATTGCTCCCAACGATGAGGAAGATGTAGTAAATCTCGTATGATCTATCATCTTACAAGATAAAATCAGCGAGTTGACTCACCCGGGTCAGCTCGCTGATTTTTTATCCGTTTATTATTATAGTCCTTTAGTCTTATAGTCTTATGATAGTCCTTTGGGGACAGTATGTTAATTCATCAATTCTGCAATGCTGCAATTGATGTTGAGCATCAGGGTCGATCCTGTCTTGTATGGCATTCCGTAGCTGACACCAAAGCCGAAGCCACGCACTTTCAGACCCAGTCCGAGCGAAAAACCGCTGAAGAAATTGCGACTATACGTGCTCATGTCGGTAGCCGTCTTGTAATCGTATGCCAACGCTGCATAAAATTTATCTGAAGGTTGGTATTGCAGTCCGAATGTCAGATGACGAAAAAAATTGCTTATAAAAGTGGACTTCATCACCGCTAAGTCGGTATCCTCATTCTTGGGATATGTATAATAGGGGAGATTCCAACGTGTCAGATGTGTAGCCGTGATAGCGACTGAGAAGGGGGAGTGACCGATACCCTGCATATATCCCAACTGAACGTCAAACGGCAGACGGTTGTAGGCCTCGTGAAATCTCTTGACCTGCCCCCCGGCATTCTTGATGACGGCAGAGAACGATAGATCATGTTCCTCATCGTAGTAATTGACGCCGAGATCCACTCCGATAGCGAATGCGGAATAGATGTGATAGTGGCTGTAGATGAGGTTGAGATTGATGCCTCCGCGCCATCGTGAGTTGATGTCATGGGAATATGTTCCCTCGAAGACCATATCGGTCGGACTGAACCTGCCACCCTCTATGCCGGACTGGTCATACTCTGTAAGTTTGCCGTAGTTGAGATATCTGATGCCGGCGGCCCAAGCTCCATGTTCGCCGGCGGCCATACCGTAGCGCAGGGAGGCAAAATTGCCGGAGCCCATGTAGAGCATATAGCCGAGTGCAACCTGTTGCTCTATCTCAGAGCCGATAAGAGCCGGATTCTGATCTGCCAGCGAAATGTCATCATCAATTATGGCGATACCGGTGCCGCCCAAAGCGTATGCATGCGAAGATGTCGGGATGTTGAGAAAGTCGTATGACGTAGAGCCGTTCTCGGCGTGAGAAGTCGAGACGGCGAGGGAAGCAGCTGCGGTCAGAGCCGCTGTACATATACGTGCAAATATTCGCATACGTCTAATTAACGCACAACACCCCGTTCTATTATATCATCCCCCAACTTTTATTCTGTATGTATGTTCAGTCATTGCAAATTTATGAAAATATTCCTAATTTTGTAACGGAATCCCCCGAGTGTCCCTGTCTTCGGACAAACCTCGGGGTTTGGTCTTTTATAACCGCTCCTAATTTTTCTCCACATACACAACACTTTAACCCCTCAAAGTAGGAATCTACACAGAGTATGTTAAATTGTTTTTGGATGGAAAGGAGTCTTAAACTTTCTTAAATAATGGCGGGGTTGTGTTAAAGGGGTTGTGTGGATGAAATAATGTGTCTATTTTTGTGCCACACAACTTTTACCGGCTATTGCCATCAATAACAACTATTGTATATCGGCAGATAACAGGATATACAGAAAGGATTTTATGAATACAATCAGGAAGATTACTTCCGTATTTTTATTACTCATTCTATTATTAATATGTGCTCCGGCCTCGTCCCAGATATGTCGGGTGTCTTCAGGTTCGGACTCCTCGGGGGATGTCAGATTTATCGATGTGTATGAATATGACTACGTGTCGCGTAAACCGGAATTTCCCGGCGGTGACGCCAAATTGGTGGAATATATCAATAAGGAACGCCAATATCCCCGACAGGCCTATCGTCGTGGCGTGCAGGGTCGCGTGACATGCTCATTCGTTGTCAATACCAATGGCGCCATAAGTCACGTCTGTGTGGTGCGTGGCGTTGAGAATACGTTGGACAGTGAGGCCGTGCGGATCTTTGAGAAGATGCCCTCATGGCATCCGGGTTCAATTGACGGCCGGTGCGTCCCGGTGCGCGTCATCAGAAGTGTCCCATTCCGTAAATAGAGAAAACCGGATAAAATTAAGCATTTAGTGTTGTGCGGATGACGGATTTTTTGTAACTTTGCGGTCGAATTGTGCAATCTCTGGTAAGGTGAGTCCGACGTGTGGACTCTTAAAGGAAACTTATTACATTGCCTCTTAACTATTTATAATATCAAAATCCAATGGATCTGATTAAGATTGCGGAGGAGGCTTTTGCAACTCCCAAAAAGCAGTTTGACGAATTTGGCCCTGGTGATACCATCACAGTCGCTTACCGTATCAAGGAGGGTAACAAGGAGCGTATCCAGCAGTATCGCGGTGTCGTGATCCGCATCAGCGGTCACGAGGACAAGAAGCGTTTCACTGTACGCAAGATTTCTGACGGTATAGGTGTGGAGCGTATCTTCCCCATCGAGTCTCCCTTTATCGAGAGTATCACTGTCAATAAGTATGGTAAGGTGCGTCGTGCCAAACTGTATTATCTGCGTGGCCTTACGGGTAAGAAGGCTCGTATCAAAGAGCGTCACGTCAAGAAGGCTTGATATTGCAGGCCGTACACATAAAAGGGTCGTGCATCCCGTCAGGGAGGTACGACCCTTTTTCAGTGCCCTCCCCTGCATTAACTTTTTTTGTGGAATGGGGTCTAAACTGACTAACGTGGCGCGTGCATCGTTGGCAGAACTATTGGAAGACTATAGTGATTATTTAATTTTCAATAATTTGGAATTATGGGAAAAAGATAACTTGCGATTGCTCAAATTGAGGGAGTATCTCAAAACTGAGAAGTTTGAACATGAATATAGAGATCTATGTAAAAAATTGGTGGCTGAGGATTTCTGTAATATGGCGTATACTCTGATTAAGCAGACTCAGTATCTTCTTGACCGACTGATTGAGTCTCAGGAGAAACGTTTTCTCAAGGAAGGAGGCATACGCGAAGCTATGACTCGTGCTCGGCTGAAATATAGAAATGGGAGCATTGGGAGTCATGATTCTCATGGCTGTCTTAGCTGATATGCTCCCGGGTCCGATGAGGGGATTTTTTTTGCGGTTTGATTGGTTTTGATTGATAAAATCGTTAATTTTGTATATTATAAATCCTTGATGTGTTGATGTCGCTTTCTTACGAGTATCTCGGTGACATTGTATTGATGACATTGGATATAGGTATCAGTGATATTAGTATGTGTGTCGATGACATTAATGCATCGTTTTAATTTTTGTATTATCAGATATTATGGCAAATAAAGCTCTTTTGATTATCCTCGACGGATATGGTATAGGCGATCATCAGAAGGATGACGCTATCTTCAACACTCCGACCCCCTTTATGGACAGTCTCGTCGCCAACTATCCTCATTCGCAGCTTGAGGCATCCGGCGAGGATGTCGGTCTGCCGAACGGTCAGATGGGAAACTCGGAGGTGGGTCACCTCAATATCGGTGCAGGCCGTGTAGTTTATCAGGATCTGGTCAAGATCAACCGTGCCATCGCTGACGGTTCGTTTGCTGAAAATCCCGAGATCAAATCAGCATTCGGCTATGCAAAGGAGCACAATGTCCCCATACACTTCATGGGTCTGACCAGCAGCGGTGGCGTACACTCTTCATTGGATCACCTGTATGCGCTGTGCGACACTGCAAAGGCTTATGATCTGAAGGATGTGTATCTGCACTGCTTTATGGATGGTCGTGACACAGATCCGCGTTCCGGTGCCGGTTTCCTGCGTGAGGTGCAGGCTCACTGTGAGAAGTCAGCCGGCACGATCGCCAGCGTCATAGGCCGCTATTATGCTATGGACCGTGACCACCGCTGGGAGCGTCTGAAGGAGGCTTATAACATGCTCGTACATAATGAGGGCAAGCAGACGGATGACGTTATCGCAGCTGTCGAGGAGAGTTATGAAGAGGGTGTCACTGACGAGTTTATCAAACCTATCGTCAATGACAAGGTCGACGGACATATAGGCGAGGGTCATGTAGTGATATTCTTCAACTATCGCAACGACCGTGCCAAGGAACTTACAGTCGTATTGACCCAGCACGCTGAGGATGGCATGGAGCCGATCCCCGGTCTGCAATACTATTGCATGACACCATACGATGATTCATTCAAGGGTGTGCACATCATCTTCACCAAGAACGATGTCCCCAATACACTCTCGGAATATCTGAGCGCTAACGACAAGAAACAGCTGCACATCGCCGAGACCGAGAAGTATGCTCATGTCACTTTCTTCTTCAACGGCGGTCGTGAGGAGCCCTTCGCCGGTGAGGATCGTGTACTGGTGCCCTCTCCCAAGGTGGCGACATACGATCTGCAGCCCGAGATGTCGGCTCCCGAAGTCACTGACAAACTTGTGGCAGCGATCGATAGCGAAAAATATGACTTTATCGTAGTCAACTTCGCCAACGGTGATATGGTAGGCCATACCGGTGTCTATGATGCAATACAGAAGGCTGTGGCATGTCTTGACAAGTGTGTGGAAAAGGTTATCACCGCAGCTCTGGCTCACGGTTACGAAAGTATAATCATAGCGGACCACGGTAATGCGGATCACGCTATCAATGAAGATGGAACGCCCAACACTGCTCATTCGCTCAATCCGGTGCCCTTCATTTATATCGGCTCCAATAAGGATGCCAAACTCAAGAATGGACGTCTGGCCGATGTGGCTCCCTCATTGCTCAAACTGATGAACTTACCGCAACCCTCGGATATGACGGGCGAAAATCTTATCTCATGAAATTTCTAAAATCAGTATACGGGATAGTCGGACTCATGTTGAGTCTGACTATCCTTTCAGTTAATGCCGACCGGCTGGTCATCCTGCATACCAATGATACCCACTCACAGATAGAGCCCGACGGGACGGGAGCGGGCGGTATCCTGCAGCGTAAGGCTATAGTCGACAGCGTGCGTCGTGCTGAGAAAAATGTAATCCTGGTTGATGCCGGTGATATCGTCCAGGGGACACTGTACTTCAAGTATTTCAGAGGTGATGTGGAGTTCCCGTTGGCTAATATGATGGGTTACGATATTCAGGTGATGGGAAATCATGAGTTTGACAATGGTCTCGAAGAGCTCGCCGAGCATTATAAGAAACTGAAGGCGGCGCGGCTGGATGCCAATTATGATTTTACCGGTACGCCGATGGAGGGGCTGATGGATGATTATATTATCAGGAAGGTCGGCAAACATAAGGTCGGTTTCATCGGTGTGGGTGTAGATCCGGAGAGCCTGATCTCACAGCACAATTATGCCGGTATGAGGTATAAGGATGTCGTGGAGACAGTCAACCGCCTGGCGGGTGAGCTGAAGGGACGCAAGGGGTGTGATCTTGTGGTCGTGGTGAGCCACCTCGGTGCACGCAAGGAGAATGAAAAAACTACTGACTACGAACTTGCCGCAGCGACTACAGATGTGGATATCATCATCGGTGGTCACTCCCACACGGTGATACAACCCGGAACAAAGGCCTCGGATCGTCCCGACCTCAGACCGGGAGAGAGTAAATTCTCTCCCTCGATAGTGGAGAATGCTGACGGACGTCCGGTCCTGGTGGTGCAGACCGGTAAATATGGCAAACTGTTAGGCTACATTAATATCGATCTTGATCATCTTGGGGATATCACCCCCGCTGATTTCGATTATCGGTTGATCAGCGTCAGCGATCGTTTTGATGACGATGCGCTTGATCCTCGTATGAAGGCGTTCATAGCGCCATATAAAGCTAAAGTGGACTCGGTCAAGGCTCATGTGATAGGTCAGTCGTACTACGAACTGAGTGGCGATGACCGCACGGGGGGCTATCCCAATTTCATAGCCGATTTTGCGATGGCCTATGGTAAAATGAAGGCTGACAGCCTGCGTCTGGCCGGATATCAGATTGGAACACCTGATTTTGCCGTGATGAATGTAGGCGGTATACGTCATAATCTCCCGCAGGGGGATGTCACCGAAGGCCGTATACTCGAGACTTTCCCATTTACCAACTACATAGTGATGCAGAGGGTGAAAGGAACTGATTTTATCGCTGCTATGCGTATGGCCGCCTCCAAGGGTGGTGAGGGAGTGAGCGATGAGGTGCGTGTCCTGACAGATGCTGACGGTGAGCTGTACAAAGTGTTGCTCAACGGCGAGGAGATGGATCCGGACAAGGATTATCTGATGGTAACTCTCGATTATGTCGCAGAGGGTAACGATGATTTTGTCACCTTTGCCGGTGGAGAGAGGGTATGGGATGATGATCAGCTGATGGTGACCGCCTTGCTCCGTCATATCAATGCTATGTCATCTCAGGGACTCCCGATAGCGCCCGATATTACACCGCGTTTCCTCAAGGCTTACATGCATGAATAGCCTACGGTCAGTCATGCTGACAACATTTTTGCTCCTGCTGGTGACTCTCATATCATGCAGACGTACCGGTGCGGAGGCGGATGATGTTGCCGTGACTGACACTCTGTATAATGGGGATGAATTGACAGAGAGGGCATGGGATTGGGCGGACTCGGTCATGGAGACGATGACTGATGAGGAAATGATAGGGGAGGTGCTGATGCCGGCAATGTATGCCCGTAGCACTCCTGCCGACTTGACGCGACTGACAGATTATATCACTCGCTATAAAGTGGGAGGTATAGTTCTCTTAAAGGGGGATGTCCGCTCCGTGGCGGTGATGGCGGATACGATCAAAAGACTGAGCGATAGGGGAGTCTTTCTGGCGATTGATGCCGAGAATGGTCTGCGCATGCGTTTGTCAGATGCTCCGGAGTTTCCCTGGAACAGTGAGATCGGCAGCCGTGCCGATGATCAGCTGATGTATGAATTCGGACGTGAGATAGCACGGGAATGCCGTGCTGTCGGTATCTCGATGGTGCTCGGCCCGGTGATGGATGTCGTGCCCGGTGAGGAGAGTCACGGCATATCGCGGCGTCGTTCTTTAGGTAGTGATCCTCACAGAGTCGCCGATCTGGCGATAGCATACGCACGTGGTCTGGAGGATGGCCGTGTGATCAGCGTGGCCAAGCATTTCCCCGGTCACGGGAGTGCCTCGGCTGACAGCCACAAGGGTCTCGGTATCATCTCCGGTGACGCTGTGAGACTTGATTCCGTCGACTTGTACCCGTTCAGACGGTATTCCGATGAATTGTTAAGTGCCGTTATGGTAGGTCATCTGGCGTCTGAGTCACTTGACACTGTAAGTCGTCCGGCTGTAGTGTCGCCGGTATTGATGCAGGATGTGCTGCGCAGTCGTCTCGGTTTTGGCGGACTGGTATTGACTGATGCACTCAATATGGAGGGTGCGATGGGGGTGTCTGCATGGCAGGCTATAATGGCCGGTGCCGATATAGTATTGGCACCGACGGATACGCCGGTAGAGATCGAACGTGCGCGTGAAGCACTCGCAGACGGTCGGCTCTCGCGCGAGGTCCTGGCCAATCGAGTGCGCAGGATTTTGTTTTATAAGTATTTATCCGGGTTGTCGACCATTGAACCGATAGATATCGAGGGCGCTGTCATCGAGGTAAACAGGGTGCGGACCGAATTTCGCGACACAATTAATTCAGTCTTCCGTTATCCGAATAGGAATAGTAGCCGGAGTGAGCCATGATGACATGGTCGAGCAGGCGCAGATCCATCTGTCTTGCGGCCTGAGCCAGCTGTCGTGTGATGGCATCATCCTGCGGTGATGGTCGGAGAGTGCCCGACGGATGGTTGTGACACAATATGATAGCCTGTGCCTCATCGAGAAGTGCTAATTTCAGACAACGTTTCAGATCGAATACACTTGCAGTGGCAGAGCCGCGTGTGATGCGGTGCTTGTTGATAATTCGGTTAGCTTGTGACAAGGTGATGACCCATATCTCCTCTTGAGCCAAGGAGCCGATGATGGGACGCATGTGCCGTTCGATGTCAGATGACTGCTTGATGATGGAGTGGTGTTGTGTGTTATCCTCTGAATAATATCGCTTGGCCAATTCCATGATGGCTGCTACCTGGAGACATTTGACCGTTCCCAACCCTTTGATCAGTCGCAGCTCGTTCAATGACTTGCGTCCCAACATGTGAAGGGAGTCGGAGGAGTTGGCCAGAAGCTCGGCGGTGATCCTGGTTATAGGCATTCCCGGTTGCCCGGATCGCAGGATGAGAGCCAGTAGCTCAGATGTAGAAAGTACGTGGACACCATGCTGCAGAGCCTTCTCCTGCGGTCGCAGTCCGATATCGAATTCCTTTACAGTAAGTGTCGGTGAGTCGCTCATGTTATTTCCCCTTTCTGAGTTCTATCTCCTGCTGCTCGTCACGTCCGTGGCGCAATAAGATCTTCCAGATGTATGCGCGGATAAATCCCGTGCCGTATCCATATAGCTGTATCAGTGCTGCAATAACAGCTTTGGAACCGATTTTAAGGCTTTTGGTCTTTCGGATGGCATCGATCCATAGCGCCAATATATATAGTACAAGAGGTATCAGAGTCCATGGCAGCCAGAATGAAGCTATAATCAGAGCTGCCGAACCGAGGGTGAACAGAGCCGGCATCCAGTGTACAGCCTTCATTGAGCCCGGGTAGAGCAACTGCAGTGTAATGCGAGACATGCCGAAGATGTGCACCTGTCGCCAGAACTTGCGCAGGTTGCCGCGACGTTTGTGGTATACATACACATCGCGTATCAGCCGCGGCGAGAAACCGGCATTCCTGATGCGCGTGGACATATCTATATCTTCCGAGAACATCTCTCTGAAGCCTCCGACCCGGTCGTAGACCTGACGGCTGAAACCCATATTGAACGTCCGCGGTACAAATTTCTCCATCTGTACCTTGCCACCGCGTATTCCACCGGTTGTCAGAAACGCCGTCATAGCATAGTTGATAGCTTTCTGTGTATCGGAGAATGAGTCGTGAGCGGCATCCGGACCGCCGAAGAAGTCTGTATAATCCCCGGATAGCTGTTGCCTTAGTGTGGCGATATATTGGGGCGGAAGGATACAGTCGGAGTCGACGAATATGAAGTATTCACCCTTGGCGCGCTCCATTCCGTAATTGCGTGCTATGGAACGTCCTTCGTTCTCCTTGTAGAAATATTGTATGTCAAGGTCATTGTCATGTTCTCTGACCTGATCTATACATCTCACTGTTGATCCGTCCTCCACTATAATAGTCTCAAAGCCTTTGTCAGACTGCTGACAAAGGCTTTCGAGCAGATCGGCGATTTCATCCGGTCTGTTATATACGGGGATGATGATGGAGAATGTCATCTACATCCTGTTTTAGAATTATTACTAATGTATGGTCAGAGATCCTGTCAGGCCTTGACACGGGATACGTATGAGCCGTCGCGAGTGTCAACCTCGATAAGTTCACCCTCATTGACAAAGAGCGGCACGCGAACGGTCGCTCCGGTCTCAACGGTAGCGGGTTTGAGCGTGTTGGTGGCGGTGTCACCCTTGATGCCGGGCTCCGTGTAAGTAACCTTGAGGATAGTTTTCATAGGCATCTCGGCATAGAGTACGGTGTTGGTTGAAGCGTCAGAGACAACCTCAACGATATCACCCTCCTTCATATACTCGGAGCCGGTAACGAGATCCTTGGAGATGGGCACCTGATCAAAAGTCTCCTGATTCATGAAGATATCGTCACCTCCGTCAGCATAGAGATACTGATAGGGACGGCGCTCCACGCGGACATCCTCGAGTTTCTCACCGATGTTGAAACGACGTTCGATCACGCGGCCGTCAACTACGTTTTTGAGCTTGGTGCGCATGAAGGTGTTGCCCTTGCCGGGCTTAACGTGCAAGAACTCTACGCAGAAGTAGAGCTGATTGTCAAGACGGATGCAGGTGCCGTTCTTGATATCCTGAGCGTTCATCATAATGACTGTACTGTTATGGTATTATGTCCGGATATGATTACTTGCAGGCGATGCTGTCTGATACTGTGAGTGAGTAACGACCTTTGGCGCGACGACGTGCCAGCACTTTGCGACCATCTTTGGTGGCCATTCTTTCGCGGAAGCCGTGCTTATTGACACGACGACGATTGGAGGGCTGATAAGTTCTTTTCATTTCTTATATTGCTATTTTGTTATTCATCTGTAGATGCAGACCTCTATCTGATCGTTGGGATAACGGTATGCGGTCTGCGCTCGGACTGCAAAATTATAAAAATTCAAGTAATCTGCCAAATAATTTTCCGATAAATCGTAGAAGTATGATTTTTATACCGTCATTTTTATTAATTTTGAGGTTATTATGGTAGTAAATGGTACTATTTAGATTATTGAGATGATGAAATCTGATATTGATCCAGTCTTGACTCAGACATTCTTTCTTTCGGCGGGTGAGGTCAATGCCGAGGGGGAAATGGCACTCACACTGCTGACCGCCAAATTGATAGATATAGCTACTGCCCATGCCAATGCTCTGGGTGTCGGCAATCCCGTGATGGCTGATATCGGGTGTGGATGGGTATTGTCCCGTCTTACTGTAGAGCTCGACGAGACACCGCGTGTCAATTGTACGTATGCTGTCTCGACCTGGGTAGAGTCGTGGAACCGCCATTACTCCGAGCGTTCGTTTAAGATCTACGATCCGGAGACAGGGCATGTCTACGGATATGTGCGGTCGATATGGCTGGTACTTAATATGACTACCCGTGACAACGCCGGTCTGTCGCATCTGCAGCTGCCTGAAAATGCCGTGGATGGTACGCCGGCGCCCATTGAACGTCAGGCCAAACATGCGGTTATTGTCGCACCGGGCGAGCCGGCCGGTCCGCGAATGCAGGTAGCCACAGCCCCTCCTCTCAATTATTCGTTCAAGTATTGTGATGTCGATTATTACCGGCATGTCAATACGGTGAGATATATTGCTCTGTTGCTCAATCAGTATTCGTTGCCATATCATGACTCTCACCGTGTGTCACGCATGGAGCTCTCCTTCCTGCATGAGGCTCTGGCAGGCGAGAAGATAGAATTGCTCAGATATGATCAGGCCGGCGGTAACGGTGATACCTCAGCCTTCTATCTACGCAAATCCGGCGATCATACGCCAATCCTGTACGCACGGATCACCTTTCAGCCGCGCACAAACAAAAAATAATCCTTAGAACATCTAAGGATTATTTTTAAAACTCTACGGGACTATTCTATACATATCCCATCTATGTTATGAGTCTCAGACATTTTCCCACATTTTTTGTGAGAGATGATCTTAGACTCCTTTTTGTGGAAAGGAGTCTTAGCCGTTGAAGTAGCCGATTACGTCCTCAAAGATACCGATGGAGAACAACCAGTACAGGAGGATGAATATCAAGATTATTACTCCGAGCCACATCCAGAGACGGTTGGATTGGGCTGTGCCTTGTCTTTTCTCGTTTTTACCTTTAGCTGTCATACTGTTAGCGATTTGATCGGCATTATCTGCGTTGTTATGAGCATGCGGTGCATTCTCTCTAACGTGTTTCTCCTTTTCATTCATAGTGGTATGCTTTTATAATATTTATTTATGCGTTTAAGATATATTTTATTTCTTTAACACTCCGGAAATAAATATAGTTTGATCACACCGTAAAATTTTCGGTTTTTTTTTTAGACTCTTAGAAGGGGATAGGGTCATCGTTAGGACCGGGGGAGAGGTCGGGACCTGCACCGAAGCCACTCGATGTGCCGAACGTATAACCACCTGTGGAAATGTCTTGATTGTCAAATGGATTGGTCGAAGTCGGCGCATTTGAGTCACGGTTCATCTTGGATTGCAGTACGGTATCTGTGCCGTTTGCCAACACATCCTGAACCATACGGTATCCCTCCTCCCAGTTTTCAAATCGTGCAAACCTGTTGACAAAGCGCATCTTTACATCGCCGACTGCACCCGAACGGTGTTTGGCGATGATAAACTCTGCAAGATCGCGGATATCATTGCCCTGTGCATCCTCGCCGCTCTTGGTATAGTATGCGGGCCGATGGATGAAACATACCATATCGGCATCTTGCTCGATGGCACCCGACTCGCGGAGGTCTGACAGAATAGGGCGTTTATCTTCACGGGTTTCTGTCGAGCGATTGAGCTGCGAAAGTGCGATGATCGGTATGTCGAGCTCCTTGGCGAGGCTCTTGAGCGAACGGGATATGGTGCTCACCTCCTGTTCACGGCTGCCGAGCTTCATGCCCGAGGCATTCATGAGCTGCAGATAGTCGATGATGATAATCTTGACACCACGTTCGCGCACGAGTCGACGCGCTTTGGTTCGCAATTCCGTAATTGACAGACCGGGAGTCTCGTCCAGGTATAATGGAGCGCCGAAGACGTTGCGGCTGCGGGTATTCAGGCGGTCCCACTCCTCGGGAGATAACTGGCCGCTCTTGATCTTCTCGCCCTCCAGGTCCGCGACGTTAGAGAGCAGACGCTTGGCCAACTGTACGTTGGACATCTCGAGGGTAAAGATGGCCGTCGGTAGATTGTAGTCAACGGCCATATTTTTAGCCATCGAGAGTACGAACGCGGTCTTTCCCATTGCCGGACGTGCGGCGATGATGATGAGGTCGGAGTTTTGCCAGCCGGAGGTCATTTTGTCAAGGTCATGATAGCCTGTCTGCAGACCGGACAGACCGGTCTGGGTATTGGCCGCGGACTGTATCTGTTCAAGAGTCTGATTAAGCACCGGGTCAAGCTGTGTGACCTCGCGTTTCAATTGCTTCTGAGATATATCAAAGAGTTTCCCCTCCGCCATCTGCAGCAGTTGCTCGACATCGTTTGACTCGTCAAACGCAGCTGTCTCTACCTCGGTAGAGAATGTGATGAGCCGGCGCGCTATGGACTTTTGGGCGATAATTTTGGCATGATACTCCACGTTGGCGGCAGAGTATACTCGTGATGCCAACTCGGTGATATGTATAGGACCACCGACATCGGAGAGTGTATCATTCTGTCGCAACTGTTCGGTCACGGTGATCATATCAATAGGCCGCTGATTGAGACCTAATGTTGATATGGCATCATAAATCTTCTGATTGACAGGATCATAGAAACTATCAGGGGTAAGAATGTCGCAAACATTCATATATGCGTCCTTCTCGAGCATCAATGCGCCGAGCACCACCTCTTCGAGCTCCGTGTCATGTGGAGGAAGTTTGCCGGTCGGATCTGTATAAGGCTGGTTTCTGTTACTATTCTTATTCGGATAATTTCTCTTATTTTCCATAGCGAGGGCAAAGGTAGTAAAAAAATCCCTTACTCCAAAAATTCAATATCTCCGGTTCAGAATGCAGAGAGGAGGGTGACCGTGACTGTCACAAGCAGCAGTAATATGGCGGTACGTTTCAGAATATCATTGAGTTGCCGACCCTCGCTGTGCAGCATGGAGGACCTTATCGAAATGCCCGATGCCAAGGCTATCAGGGAGAAAACGAGTATTATCGTCCGAATTATATTATTGCCGTTTAGATATGCCATCGGGCCGCATATCAGAGCGATCCCGAGAACAACGTTGGAGAGGTACACCCACGACATAACTTTACGGCCGAAGATGACGACTGTCGTATGCTTGCTGACCGCCCGGTCGTCTTCGACATCTCTATAATTGTTTACGATAAGGATGTTGGAGGCTAAGAGTCCGGTGCCAATGGCCGGCAGCAGAGCAGCGGTCAGTGTCGAGGGAACGCGATATTGCAGCCAGGCGGTAAGTGTTACTGGTACGATGCCAAAAAATATGATGACTGCCAAGTCTCCGAGTCCGTGATGCGACAGTGGATATGGTCCGGCGGAATACATCAGTGCAAAAATGGCAATAAGGATACCTATCGGGATGAGTATCCATCCTCCCCAATATATTAATGTGAGTCCGACCAGACATGCTGCCGCCAATGTGCCGGATGTGGCATAGAGCATAGCGCGTGGGGAGATGTCTCCCTCGGTCACTCCACGTCTGAACCCCTCCCGTCCCTTACGGTCGAGACCGTTGCGATAATCGAAGTATTCATTGGCAAAGTTGGATGCTATCTGTGCTAACAGCGAAAAGATCAGACAGATTAATGCCGGCAGCCATTGAAAATTATTCAGGGCCAATGCCACACCGCTCCCGCATATTACTCCGGCTACCCCGGCCGGCAAGGTGCGTAGCCGCATAGCCTCAATCCAGGGGTGGCGTGGTGGTATGGTCTTGTCCGTATTATTTCTCATCGTCATCTTTATCTCCCGATATGATAGTCTCGATTACAGGAGTGAGCCGGTCGAGTGTCTGCTGTATGCGTTCTCGGCCGATAAGGTTATTAATCTTATCTTCGTGGAGTCGGTTGATGCCGTACTTCAAACCGAAAAGAGCGAGTGTCAGCGCGCCGTTAGTGTCAGCGTCGCCCCCTTCGTGTATGACACGATTGAGCGCCTCCATCGGATCCTTGTAGTGCCATAGTGCCCACAGTGCGACGCTCATGGCCTTGAGCGTACTCA
>CAMWUY010000027.1 GCA_947177615.1 uncultured Porphyromonadaceae bacterium | reverse complement strand
GTATGGGAACACGCATACTATCTCGATTATCAAAACAGACGCGCCGATTATCTCAACAGGTTGTGGGATATTGTAGATTGGCAAATAGTGGAGAATAGGTATAACCTATAAAAACAACTTATCGGTATTATCAATAATAATTATCCAAGCATAATCTGAAAAACGACATTCACGATTGCAGTGAATGTCGCTTTTTTTATTAATTTTGCTAATAGATTTTATCCCGAAGTTGTTATAACATTGGACTCTTTCGATATTGAGACCAATGAAAAAATATTTCATCTTATATTATCAATTGGATAACTTTAAATTCAAATTGTTGAATGTGCTCAACCGATAAACTGCAATCTATTGTTATAGAGGCAATTGAAGATAAAAAAGGTCAGAAGATAACCGTTATTGATTTAACCGAAATCAGCAGTGCTTCTGCTTCTGCCTTTGTTATTTGTCAAGGACGTACTAATACTCAAGTATCATCTATTGCTGACAATATTATAGATGAAGTCAATAGACGATTAGATCTAAAACCATATCATACTGATGGATTTAGAAACTCTCAATGGGTTATAATTGATTATGGGGATCTGGTTGTCCATGTTTTTCAGCCTGAGACCAGAGAGTTTTATAATCTCGAAGAGTTATGGAGCGATGGAGTTACTACAGATATTCCGGATCCGGAATAAATGCATTATTAACGAATATATACGTGTAATAAAAACAATTATTATTAGAATCGAAATTAAATACCTTTTAAAATATGGCTCTTCCTTCACCTAAAAAGAACAGAGGTAATAAACGTCCGATGCTAAATATGTATTGGATGTACGCACTTATCGTGCTCTCACTGTTAGGACTATATTATTTTCAGGAGAATCAACTTGTTGTTGAAGTCAATTGGACGAAATTTGAGCAGGCTGCATTGGATGGCGATATCAGTAAGATTGAAGTTTTTTCTGAAAGTGGTATTGCTGAGGGTACATTGACTAAACAGGGTATCAAAAATCAGAAAATTCAAATCAATAATTCATTGACTGATGCCGGAGATGCCAAGATTAAAGCAGTCATTCCAAGCGCCGGAAAGATTCAAGATAAGATTGATACATGGAATAGTGAGCTACAGAAGGCCGGTAAACCTCAGATCGCTGTCTCATACGAGAGAGGATCTGACTTTGTAAAAATATTATATTACTTCGGACCGATCGCATTGCTCGTACTCTTTATGCTCTTTATGTCGCGTCGCATGAGCGGACCCTCAGGTAGTGGCGGTATATTTAATGTCGGAAAGTCTAAGGCAAAAGTTTTTGACAAGACAGATGGCACTAATGTTACCTTTAAGGATGTAGCGGGCTTGGCCGAAGCCAAAGTCGAAATTGAAGAAATCGTAGAATTCCTCAAAAATCCTCAGCGCTATACCGAATTGGGAGCTAAAATCCCCAAGGGAGCTCTTCTTGTTGGTCCTCCCGGAACAGGTAAGACATTATTGGCAAAGGCTGTGGCCGGAGAAGCCAATGTCCCCTTCCTGTCAATCTCAGGCTCCGACTTCGTGGAAATGTTTGTAGGTGTCGGTGCCGCTCGTGTCCGAGACCTATTCAAACAAGCCAAAGAGAAAGCACCATGTATTGTG
Source organism: uncultured Porphyromonadaceae bacterium (assembly GCA_947177615.1). Taxonomy (GTDB): domain Bacteria; phylum Bacteroidota; class Bacteroidia; order Bacteroidales; family Muribaculaceae; genus Lepagella. The sequence continues at coordinate 16,159 of CAMWUY010000027.1, read as the reverse complement.
TTTATCGATGAGATTGATGCTGTCGGTCGTGCACGTGGCAAAAACCCGAATATGGGAAGCAATGATGAACGTGAGAATACTCTGAACCAGATGCTTACTGAAATGGATGGTTTTGGTTCTAATAATGGTGTTATTATTCTTGCTGCCCCCAACCGTGCGGATATGCTGGATAAGGCTTTGTTGCGCCCGGGACGTTTTGATCGTCAAATATATGTAGATCTGCCGGAACTCACAGATAGAATGGAGATTTTTAACGTTCATTTGCGTAATCTAAAGGTTGACAGTCATCTGGATGTCGAGCAATTGGCTCGCCAGACTCAGGGATTTTCCGGTGCCGAGATTGCTAATGTATGTAATGAAGCTGCTCTGATTGCCGCACGTAATAATAAATCCACTGTTGAGACTGCGGACTTTATGGCCGCAATTGATCGTATTGTAGGTGGACTCGAGAAACGTTCACGAGTCATCACAAACGATGAAAAATTTGCTATTGCCACACATGAAGCAGGACACGCTACCGTGACATGGATGTTAGAATATGGAAATCCTTTGGTAAAAGTCACTATCGTGCCTCGTGGACGTGCGCTCGGAGCTGCATGGTACGCGCCTGAAGCACGGCAGATTATACCTACTCAGGCACTTCTTGACACTATGTGCGGAATGTTGGCGGGACGTGCTGCCGAAGAGTTATTTCTGGGACAGATCGGAACCGGTGCGAGTGATGACCTGGAAAAATGTACCAAGATTGCCATATCAATGGTAACTATGTATGGTATGAGCAATCGTTTGCCCAATATCAATTATAATGACTCAACCGGCCAGGACTACGGCTTTAACAAACCCTATTCTGAAGAGACCGCCAAAGTAATTGATGAAGAGATCAACCGTATCATCAACGAGCAATACGAACGTGCAAAAGAGATACTTAAGCAATATGCACAACAACATCACCAACTCAGAGATATGCTTGTCGTAGATGAAGTCATATATCATGATGATGTCCAGAAAGTACTTGGTCCACGGAAATGGAAGAGCCGTACCGATGAAATAATGGAGCTGAATAAGCAAGATGAGCAACAGCGTCGTAAACAGATAACGGTTTCAAATCAAGAGAAGACTCATGACACTGTGTCAGATCGCGATGATAATTCGGATGACGATGCTGATCCCGGTGTACCCCCTGTCTTCGATGGTGAAGATTAATTGTTTTGAGAAATAAATTGATGTTTATCTAACTATATCTTATGAAATATTTAAATATAATTGCAGCGACTACCGTGTCACTGCTTACGCTATCAGTGTCATGCGGTAAAAAACAGGATACCCAGCAACAACAAGCACCGGAACTCGCTGTGCTAACTATATCACAGTCTGATGCTGTTGTAAACTCAGAATTCCCATGCACCCTTGAAGGTGAAAATGATGTGGAAATTCGTCCACAAATTTCAGGTTTTTTAACCAAGGTCTGCGTGACGGAAGGACAGAATGTAACTAAGGGACAAATACTCTTTCAGATAGACCAAGTATCTCTTCAAGCTGCCGTAGACGCAGCCGCCGCTCAAGTTCAGGTCGCACAAGCCAATGTTAATACAGCTCAGACCAATGTCAATAACAATAAGATATTGTTAGATAAGAATATCATCGGTGCCCCTGCCTATCAGACATCTGTAGATGCTCTGAACAGTGCTAAAGCATTGCTGAATCAAGCAAATGCCAATCTCGTATCAGCACGTAAAAATCTAAGTTACTCTACTGTCACAGCACCGGTCTCAGGTGTTGTGGGCACAATAGACTATAAGGAAGGCACTCTGGTCAGTCCGAGCACTTTACTGACAATATTGTCAAATAACGGTGACATGCAAGCTCTTATTTCTCTCAATGAGAAGGAATTGCTCGCCTTAACCAATAATGGCAGTCGCACAATAAAACAGGCTATTGACTCGCTTCCACCGGTATCATTACAATTAGCCAATGGTGAAATTTATGGTCAGCAAGGTAAGATCGTTTCTATTTCAGGCGTGTTGGATCAAAATACCGGATCAGCACAGGCAAAAGCAATTTTTCCGAATCCATCCGGTATGCTAAGAAGTGGAAACACCGGAAAAGTATTGCTGCCTAATACATTTGACGGATCAATATTAGTGCCCCAGAATGCGACATTCGAAGTACAAGATTTGAAATTCGTATTTGTTGTCAATGACTCCAGTATCGTTCACCAACGTCCGATACAGGTGTCCCAAAACAGTGATGGCAAGAATTATATCGTTACAGACGGATTAAAACCGGGAGAACGCATCGTTGTCGAAGGTGTCGGTATATCTGTAAAGGATGGTATGATGATTACACCCAAGAAGTGATGATGTTGCAGTTTAGAGTCGTTTCACTCTTCATAACCTTGTCATTGAGATAAAAATAATCGCATGAAACTATCAACTTTTATAAATAGGCCCGTACTATCTACAGTAATCTCGATATTTATCGTCATTTTCGGTTTTCTGGGTCTTATATCTCTCCCGATCGAACAATATCCTAATATCGCGCCACCAACCATTCAGGTATCTACTACATACACCGGTGCGAATGCACAATCCGTACTCAATTCTGTTATAGCACCACTTGAGGAACAAATCAATGGTGCCGAGAATATGGATTATATGTATTCTCAGGCCACCAACACCGGTGGTGCGACTATTCAGGTCTATTTCAAGCCCGGTACAAATCCCGATATGGCAGCCGTAGATGTGCAGAATCGCGTTGCAAAAGCTGCGTCGTTTCTCCCTTCCGAGGTCAATCAGGTAGGAGTCATTACAACCAAGCGTCAGTCTTCGATGCTCATGGTTTTCGATATGTATTCACCTGATGACAGATACCCGCAGGAATTTATTGAAAACTACATGGCTATCAATATCGTTCCGGTCATCAAGCGTATCCCCGGTGTAGGTGATGCTATGGTAATGGGATCTGACTACTCAATGCGCATTTGGCTCAAACCTGACGTTATGGCTCAATATAAATTGATGCCCTCTGACATCAGTGCTGCGTTGGCAGAACAAAATATTGAGGCTGCTCCGGGACAGTTTGGTGAGAAAGGTAACCAGTCCTTCCAATATGTGATGAGATATAAGGGTCGCCTGCAGAATGAAAAGGACTTTGAAGATATAATTATCAGAGCCAACTCCAACGGAGAGATGCTTAGACTGAAAGATGTAGCATCCGTTGAGCTGGGACGTTTAAGCTACGGCTTCAACAACAAGAACAACGGTCATATCGGATGTGCTGCCCTAATCTTCCAGTCTGCGGGATCGAACGCTACTGCTGTTATCAATAGCATTAACAAACAGTTGGATGAGTTCCGCAATGAGTTGCCCGAAGGTCTCACACTCAATGTGACAATGAATGTCAATGACTTCCTGTTTGCATCAATGAAGGAGGTTATCAAGACACTGATCGAGGCGTTTATACTTGTGTTCCTCGTTGTGTTTATCTTCTTGCAGGATTTCCGTTCAACCCTTATTCCAATGATTGCGATTCCGGTCGCTCTGGTAGGCACATTTGGTTTGATGTTAATCTTCGGATTTTCAATCAACCTTCTTACTCTCTCAGCATTAGTACTGGCGATCGCCATTGTTGTCGATGATGCCATAGTGGTTGTTGAGGCGGTCCATGCCAAATTGGATGAGGGATATCAATCCGCACGCAAGGCCGCCATTGACGCAATGAACGAGATCTCCTCCGCTATCATATCCATCACACTTGTGATGATGCTCGTTTTTATCCCGGTTTCATTCTTAGGAGGCACTTCAGGTGTATTCTATCGCCAATTCGGTCTTACAATGGCAATGGCTATCGGTCTGTCAGCCATTAATGCATTGACACTTTCTCCGGCACTATGCGCACTTTTCCTTAAACCTCATAAGAAGAATGAGAACCTCACTTCAGATGTTGATATTGAGGAGTTTGATGGAGAAATTCCCGATACTCGTTCAGAAAGTAAAAATACTGAGAAACTATCTTTCAAGCAAAGATTTTTTTATTGGTTTAATATCGGATTTGATGCACTGTTGAGGAAGTATGACTCGGCTACTAAATTCTTTGTTAATCAAAAGATAATATCTCTTATTCTTGTCGCTGCAAGTATAGCGGCACTTGTATTCTTGATGAATACTACTCCGACAGGTCTTATCCCGGATGAAGATACAGGCACTATAATGGGTGTTGTCGATATGCCTCCCGCCACTTCTCAGGAACGTACCCAGCAAATCATGGATCAGGTGGATAGTATTTGTGGTACTATTCCCGAAATTCAGGATCGTACAGCTATTGCCGGATATTCATTTATCGGTGGTCAGGGTAACACATACGGTTCATTTATAATAAAATTAAAGCATTGGGAGAAACGAGACCGTGATGCAGATGCCGTACTTCAAGAGCTCTTCGCGAAAACCGCATCTATCCACAATGGCCGTATTATGTTCTTTAAGCCACCTATGATCTCGGGATTTTCCGCCACCAATGGCTTTGAAATACGATTGCAAGATAAAACAGGTGGTGACCTGAACAACTTCTTTAAGGTTTACCAGAACTTTATCGGTGCACTCAATCAACGCCCTGAGATCAAGATGGCATACTCTACATTCAATCCGACCTTCCCTCAATATATGGTGGATATCGATGTCGCGAAGGTAAAGCAGGCCGGCCTGACACAAACTGCCATTCTGAGCGCTTTGCAAGGTTACTATGGCGGCATGTATATCAGCAACTTCAACCGCTTCGGAAAGTTGTATCGTGTGATGATGCAGGCCAATCCCGATGCTCGTGTATCGCCGGAAACACTCAAGCAGATTAAAGTGCGTAATGGCAACGAAATGGCGCCGATCGATAATTTCGTGAAATTGACACGAGTGTATGGTCCCGATGTCATTTCCAGATTTAATATGTTTACAGCAATAGCTGTCACCGGTAGCCCGGCTGATGGTGTATCGTCAGGTGCAGCTATCGATGCCATAGCTGAAGTGGCAGCTCAGACGCTTCCGACAGGATTTGGATATGAGTATTCCGGTCTGACACGTGAAGAGGCAGGACAATCCGGAAGTCAAACGGCTATTATCTTTGGTCTCGTATTGCTCTTTGTGTATCTGTTGCTAAGTGCACAATACGAAAGCTATATTGTGCCCTGGGCGGTGATATTGTCTGTACCATTTGGTCTTATGGGCACATTTGTTTTTGCAAGGATTTTCGATATCACCAATAATATATACCTGCAGATCGCCCTCATTATGTTGATAGGTCTGTTAGCTAAAAATGCTATTCTTATTGTTGAATTTGCACTGGAACGTAGACGTACAGGTATGAGTATTGTGAACTCAGCGATAAGAGGTGCCGTAGCACGTTTACGTCCTATTCTTATGACCTCTCTGGCTATGATCATCGGTCTGTTGCCCCTGATGTTCGCGACCGGAGCCGGTGCTAATGGAAACAGGACATTGGGTACCGGTGCTATCGGTGGTATGCTGATCGGTATGATATTCCAGGTTCTGATTGTGCCGGCACTTTTTGTAGTATTCCAGAAAATTCAGGAAAAAATCAGTCCATATAAATGGAAGGATACTGACAATTCAGGACTCTCATCCGAGATCGAACAGTATTCCATTAAAAACTAACTTCGCACAAACAATGATGAAAAAAACAAACATATTGGCTGTTGTAGCATTGTCTTTAGCTATGGGTGGCTGTGGAATATATAAGAAATATGAACTCCCCACAGACAATGCAGTCATCAATGACTATCGGACCGCATTGTCTGAGACACCGGATTCTACATCCCTCCCCTATCTCGGTTGGCGCCAGGTTTTCACCGATCCACAACTTCAGACGCTCATTCAGACGGCTATTGACAACAATAAGGATCTGTATAATGCAGCACTAAACGTTGATATTGCGGCTGCTCAACTAAAAGGCGCGAAACTGAGCTATTTCCCGGCAGTTTCATTTGCTCCCAACGGTGCCGGCGCTTCCTATGGAGGGGCTAATATGAATTGGAGCTATACAATACCTGTATCTGTCAGCTGGGAGGTTGATATCTTTGGCAAAATCCTCAATCGTAAACGCGGAGCACAGATGTCACTCGAGCAAGCCCGTGATTCTCGAGACATGGCTCAGTCAAGACTTGTGTGTGGTGTGGCATCCACGTATTATGCTCTTGTCATGCTCAATCAGCAATTGGCACTTACACAGCGAACATCCGAGATATGGAAAGAGCAGGTCGAGTCGATGAAGTTGATGAAGGATGCAGGTATGGTGACGGAGGCTGCGGTTGTGCAGAGCGAAGCCAATTATTACAATATCCTCTCTACCATACCCGATTTGGAAGAGTCAATACACTCCACTCAGAATGCATTGTCACTATTGCTGAATACGTATCCACAGAAATGGCAGGTAACTTCTGATCTTGACTTCTCATTACCGGACTCGCTGATAGAGGGACTTCCTGTCACTTATCTGGCGGCCCGACCCGATGTTAGAGCTGCTGAAAGAGGATTTGCTGCCGCATATTATGCTACCAACCAAGCTCGAGCCAATTTCTATCCCAATCTCGTTATATCCTCTCAGGGAGGATTTACCAATCTTATGGGTGCTATTGTAAATCCGGGTAAATGGTTCATTCAACTTGCAGGGCAGCTCACTGCACCGATTTTCTCTCGTGGACAAAACATTGCTACACTTGAGGCTGCAAAAGCCAGTCAACAGATTGCTTTGAATAATTTCCAATACTCAATACTTAATGCAGCCGGTGAAGTAAGTGATGCTCTCATCAAATACAAAAAAAATCATGAGAAACGCCTTCAGGTCGAGAAGCAAGTGGAAGCACTTGAAAAATCCGTAGAATATACTGAGGAGTTGTTATCTTTCGGTCAGTCCACTACATATCTTGAAGTATTGACTGCACGCAGTGGATTATTACAAGCCCAACTAACAAGTCTGGCTTGCTGGCACAATAAGGTCACTGCTATTATCGAACTTTATCAGGCTGCCGGTGGAGGACGCTAATTATAATTTGAATCCACCATGTGTCGCTAACTTATCTACTCATCACCATGAATAATATTAATAATCTCGCGTATGTCCACCCGGACGCTATAATAGGGCAAAACGTCATAATTGAACCTTTTGTGTTTATTGATAAGAATGTAGTTATTGGAAATAATTGCATAATCAGAACCGGTGCCATTATCCGAAGCGGTGCTCGCATTGGAGATAACAACGAAATCTACGAAGGTGCGATTATCGCTGCTCAGCCACAGGATTTCCGATGGAAGGGTGAGGACAGTTTAGTTATTATCGGCAATAACAATAAGATCAGAGAGCATGTCATTATCAACCGGAGCATTCACCCCGGAGGTGAAACCCGTATCGGTGATAACTCTTATATCCTGGCACAATCCCACATAGGACATGACTCCGTTATCGGCGACTACTGCGTTCTCGGAAATGCAGTCAAAATAGCCGGAGACGTTAAAATTGGCAATTATTCAATTTTCTCTTCCAATTCGTTGGTGCATGAAGGGTGTGACGTTGGCGACTGGGTTCTGGTCAAAGGTGGTTGCCGTGTCAACAACAATGTGCCTCCATTTGTCATTATGGCACATAATCCGATTGAATATGCCGGTGTGAATGCCTTCGTTATGGCTAAAGGTGGGATGCGCAATGATGTTATCGACGAGATTGCCAAGGCTTATCGTCACATTTATCATAGCAGTACGTCTACTTTCAATGGAGTCAGACGCATTGAGATAGATATTGAGGATATACCGGAGAAAAAGCAGATCGTAAAATTTATCAAAAAGCATAATTATAATATTGCTGCGGTCCCTAAACTTGACGAAGAATAAGGTTATTGCCTAATTATATATATTATCTCACTATCGAAGCTATGAGTAACATGAATCCCGTATTGACACGCTCGTTGAGCGGAATTATATATGTAGCTGTTATTGTAGGTGCATGTATGTGTGGTGAATATGGTGTTATCGCTCTGTGTATACTCTTCGGGGTATTGGGAGTGATCGAATTCAAACACATGTACTCAGATCAACAGCAATCCCCTCTTTGGCTTACAATATACGATATCATATCAGTCTGTTCTCTCGCTATACCTTTTATTGGTGTACTGATAGCCTTAACCTTATTATTAGGGAGAATGATTATTATGATATACGATACGGACAATAAGGCGATATCTTCGTACGCACTTGATGTAATGATGTATCTTTATATCGGATGTCCTATTGTGGCAATGACTATGTTAGGAATTCACAATAGTCTGATAGTGTTGGCTACATTTATAATGATTTGGCTTAACGATACCGGTGCATACTGTGTAGGTACGCTGTTTGGTAAACATAAAATGTTTCCGCGTGTATCACCCAAGAAGTCATGGGAAGGATTTTTCGGAGGCATGTTATTTTGTGTAGCATTTGGAGTCATACTTGGACTTAGCAACTGGACTTTAGCTGAAATCAGGCTACCCGGTAAGCTTTATTTCTGGATTATTGTCTCAGTATTCACTTGTATCTTGTCTACCTATGGCGATCTATTTGAGTCACGTTTGAAACGACAATTAAATCTAAAGGACTCAGGTCATCTTATCCCGGGACATGGCGGAATATTAGATAGAATTGACAGTATGCTGATGGTAATGCCGACAATACTTATAATTTTCCTGTTATGGATGATGATTTATTAATGAACAATTGTAAGTTTTCAACTGACTTATAGAGAGACCCTACTATAATAAGTGAAGTCGGTACACATTTTGACTGTGTCCCGACTTTGTTATATCAGAGGATTTGTATCCGATGCTCGGTCGTGACCTTACTTACTTAATTCTGAACCAGTAACCAAGCGTAAATTCCAATACCATTGAATTGGATCCTGAGAACGTAGCGCCACGCTTGGAACTGAATAAATTTGCAAGTCCATAATAGAAACGGGTCTCTAATGATAACGAATTTCTTGTATTAATACTAAATTCACCTCCGAGGCCGGCACATATACCATAATCTACTTTCTGTTTTACAGGCTCTGAGTACTGGGATATACGGTGGTATTTGGGAAAATCGGGTAAAGACGATGCTTCATTTACATCAAAATTAGCATGTGTCACATCATCAAGCCTGAAACCTATTTCAGGACCTATGTTTACAAAGAATTTGCCTCTTCTGCCAAAATATATATGAGCCAATAATGGTATTTGAATATAGTCAATTGTTCTGTTATAAGTAAACGGTGCACCCTCAAAGTTTTCGCTCCATCCCCTTTGTACAAAGTTTAATTCTGCTATGATACCGAAGTGAGTCTCCTCAACATACCGAAACATGGCGCCCAGTTCAAACCCGGGTTTTAGATTTTGTTTTACCGACGGATTAAAAAACATCCGGGAAAGATCCGCTCCTGACTTAACACCAAACGATACTTGTGAGGAATAATGAGCCTGACATTTACCCTCAAAAGAAAAGACCAGACAGAATAATATCAATCCTGCCACTCTATATATATTAAGTTTGAGACCCATAATCATTTATTGATAGGAATTGCAATCTTTGCCGGAGCTCCGGGCATACTGTAATCCAATATATAGCAAGAGGGATTATACATACCGCTCCAATTACTTACACGCTCTATATCGAGATCTGATTGCAGAGTATTCGCACTGTTGAATCGTCTGTTGTAGTCACCGTTACTTGACACTATATTAGGGAGGAAATATGTGACCAGATCATAACCTACAACTGAATAAACAGGATAACTCTTCACCGGAGTCTGGCCGAACATCTGCTGATAGTCATTTATAAATCGACGACTGTCTACATCGGTAGGATCAAAATAGAATCTTGATGGAATGATAAAATCGATTAAATTAAATTTATCAGACAATTTGTTACCGAACGTTACCCAGTTTGCCCTACCCAAAATCATAATATCTGCCAGAGGATTAGACTCGCATAGTTTATTTATTTCCTCAAATAATTCCTCTACATCCTTTTGTTTGGTCGGAGTACAATAAATCAGATATTTACCCAAATCATTGACAGACGCTGATCCGATCTCAGAGGCCGGAATACTCTTGGACCGGCCCGCATATCTATTTGATAACAATTCACCTAAATTATCTCCGTTGGATATCTGACCTGTTATAATCAATTCTCTATCTCCATATCGATCGTTAATGAAATCCATCACACTGTCATTAAAGTATGAAGATGGCGTCATAAACTGATATACTGTCGGAGTATCAAGGTATGATTCATTTTTAACATCAAACGAATTGACAAGTTCCGTGCTTGTCCGTTGTGAATAGTCGATGAGATATTGTGGTAACCCCTTGTCTGATGTCGATATCATGAGGTCGGGACCGAATGTTTCAAGCTGTGTTAAGGTTTTGGACATAGGAACGCTGCCATCCAATATCATAACACTGGTCTTGAAATTGCGATTTTTTAGTCTGTCGACACCTAACAAAGCTCCTCTTGAGAACTCCATATCACGATTGGAGGATGTGTCCTCAAGAATAATAGCTACCTTTACCTCCTTCTGCTCAATTGGCACTCCGTATTGACTCGTCTCTATTGAATGTACCTCGTCATACAATTCACGCAGACCTTCAGGTGATTGCTCTCGTGGATCTATTTCGACATAACTATGTTCAACCTCAACATCCTCAGTGTGAGGGACTGCTATTACATCACCTTTTTTTAGCTTCCATTTTCCGGGATTGGCATCTCTCAAATCCTGAGTGTCTATGCCTAATGATGCACTGATTGATCCCCATGTGTCACCTTTCTGCACCTTATAAGTGTCTATACTCACTATATTATGCTCGGTAACCATTTCACTTCGCACATTGCTCGAACGTGTGCCGGGCATTATTCGCAACGTTTCCCCTACCCTCAATAGAGATGGTATTACCCCGGGGTTCAGACGATAGATGTCCTCTACACGGGTATCATACTTGACAGCTATCGAATAGAGAGTCTCACCGTTCTGAACATTATGATATACATATTTACTGTCATTAGACAGATCAAGCGGTGTAATATCCGAATCCACTTCTATTGTTGCAGATTCCTCCTTAGGGATGCTTATTTCCCTTTGTTCTGATATTATCAATGTTTCGCCCGCCTTTATACCATTTCTGGCACCCGGATTTAAAGCATATAATTGATCGACAGGTATATCGTATGCCCTTGATATTCCATATATTGTCTCACCCGATTGTATCAAATGTGTTACACGCTCGGAGATAACATTGTCACTTGCAGAATCGAGAGTGATATCATTATCACTGACCGGATAATATATAAGCGTGCCTTTTGCTAATGGCGATGAAATATTGGGATTTAGTTCATTCAGAGTCGTCGTATCCCAGCCATATTTATTGGCAATTCCGAAAAGCGAATCACCTTTCTTGGACTCATAACAATAATATTGCTTTCCTAAGATTATGACTTTTGGCAGATTTTCATTGCCGTATCCGGGGAGACTCCCCGCCAATATCATACTGATTGCGACACCGCGCAGAATATATATTATGACGCTTGATATACTTTTCATTTGGTAGTGACCTTAAATTCTAATGCAAAGATAGCTTTTTTTAATATTTTACACCTAAATTTACCTCTACAAATAATGGTTTTGTTGTATAAAATTATTAAATTTGCATTTGCAAGTATGCGATACTTAATGTGCAGTCTAAGGTTTGCACTGTCACCTAAATTGAGTATTCGCTACTAAATTGTGATTTTATAGTAATTTAACCCAGTATTAAGAAATAATCGTTTAATAATCATATAATTAATACCTAATGGCACAAAAAGTTTATACATTCGGTGCTGGTAAGGCAGAAGGCAACGCATCTATGCGCGATCTGCTCGGTGGCAAGGGCGCCAACCTCGCTGAAATGAACCTGCTCGGTATGCCGGTTCCTCCGGGATTTACTATTACTACCGAGGTCTGCACAGAGTACACTCAATATGGCCGCGACAAAGTGGTTGAAGACATCAAAAAAGATGTCGAGAAGGCTATAGCTCACGTAGAGCAACTTACTGGCAAAAAATTTGATGATCCCTCCAATCCTCTACTTGTTTCTGTTCGTTCAGGTGCACGCGCATCAATGCCCGGTATGATGGATACTGTCCTCAACCTCGGTATGAATGACGCTACAGTAGCTACTATGGCTGAAAAGAGCGGTAATCCCCGCTTTGCATGGGATAGCTACCGCCGTTTCGTTCAGATGTATGGCGACGTGGTGCTCGGTATGAAACCCGCCTCCAAGACTGATATTGACCCCTTCGAGGCTATCATAGAGGAGGTAAAGAAGGATAAGGGTGTTAAATTTGACAACGAGCTTGATGTAGATGATCTCAAAGAGCTCGTAACTCGCTTTAAGAAGGCTGTTAAGGATTATACCGGCAAGGACTTCCCCGATTCTGCATGGGAGCAGCTTTGGGGTGGTATCTGCGCTGTGTTCGATTCTTGGATGAATGAGCGCGCCATCGTATATCGCCGTATGAATCAGATCCCTGAAGAATGGGGTACTGCTGTAAACGTACAGGCTATGGTATACGGCAATATGGGTAATAATTCAGCTACAGGTGTTGCTTTCAGCCGTGATGCTGCTACAGGTGAAAACATATTCAACGGTGAGTATCTGATCAACGCTCAGGGTGAAGATGTTGTTGCCGGTATACGCACACCCCAGCAGATCACTATTGAAGGCTCTCGCCGATGGGCTGAACTTCAGGGTATTTCCGAGGAAGAGCGTCGCACAAAGTACCCATCTCTCGAAGAGACTATGCCTGACTGCGCAGCTGAGCTCATCGCTACTGCACATCGCCTGGAGGATTACTATAAGGATATGCAGGATATGGAGTTCACCATTCAGGACGGTAAGCTCTGGATGCTGCAGACACGTAACGGTAAGCGCACAGGTGAAGCTATGGTCCGTATTGCTATGGATCTCCTACGCGACGGCATGATCGATGAAAAGACAGCCCTCCTCCGTATGGAGCCCAACAAGCTTGACGAACTCCTGCACCCTGTATTTGATAAGAGCGCTCTCAAGCATGCCAAAGTTGTTGCTAAGGGACTACCCGCGTCTCCCGGTGCTGCTACCGGTCAGATCGTATTCTCTGCCGATGACGCCGAGGCATGGTCTGAGAAGAAGAAAAAAGTTGTCCTCGTACGTATCGAGACCTCTCCTGAGGATCTCGTAGGTATGGCTGTTGCACAGGGTATCCTCACCATGCGTGGTGGTATGACCAGCCATGCAGCCGTAGTTGCACGTGGTATGGGTAAATGCTGTGTATCCGGTGCCGGTGAAATTCTTGTAGATTACAAGGCTAAGACCGTTACCATGGACGGTAAGACATACAAGGAGGGAGACTGGATCTCACTCAATGGTTCCACCGGTGATGTCTATGAAGGTCAGGTTCCCACGACAGAGCCTGAGATTGGCGGCGACTTTGCTGCTATTATGAACCTTGCAGCCAAATACACCAAGACTCTCGTCCGCACCAATGCAGACACACCTCGCGATGCCATCCAGGCTCGTCACTTCGGTGCTCAAGGTATCGGTCTCTGCCGTACGGAGCACATGTTCTTCGAGGGTGACCGCATCAAGGCTGTCCGCGAAATGATTTTGTCTTCAGATGAAGAAGGCCGTCGTATCGCGCTCGCCAAGCTTCTGCCCATGCAGCGTGGTGACTTTGAGGGTATCTTCGAGGCTATGGATGGCTACGGAGTCACTATTCGTCTGCTTGATCCACCGTTGCACGAGTTTGTTCCTCACCAGACTGCTACGCAGAAAGAGCTCGCTGAGGAGATGGGTCTGACACTCGAGCAGGTTAAAGCTAAGGTAGACTCTCTCGAAGAATTCAACCCCATGCTCGGTCACCGTGGATGTCGTCTCGGCATTACCTATCCCGAGATCACAGAGATGCAGACCCGTGCTATAATTGAGGCTGCCCTCAACTGTAAGGCTAAAGGTCTGAAAGTATATCCTGAAATCATGGTACCCCTCGTAGGCTCACTCAAGGAACTTGCACATCAGGCAAACGTAATCAACATTACTGCCGCCAAGGTATTTGAGGAAAGAGGAGAGAATATCCCCTACAAGATCGGCACAATGATCGAGGTGCCCAGAGCAGCTCTTACTGCCAATCAGATCGCTGAGGTAGCGGACTTCTTCTCATTCGGCACCAATGACCTGACACAGATGACATTCGGTTTCTCACGTGATGACGCACCCAAATTCTTGAAATACTACAAGGAAATAGGTATCGTCAAGGTTGATCCGTTTGAGGTTCTTGATCAGGAAGGTGTCGGCCAGCTCGTACGCATGGGCGTAGAGAAAGGCCGTGCGACCAAATCGGATCTTAAGGTCGGCATCTGTGGCGAGCACGGTGGTGAACCCAGCAGCGTTAAGTTCTGCGCAAAACTCGGCATGAACTACGTCAGCTGCTCACCCTTCCGCGTACCCATCGCCCGCGTAGCTGCGGCGCAGGCAGCGATAGAGGACTAATCCGACTTATAATCGCTAAATATAATCAGAGGCGCTGACACTTTTGAGGTGCCAGTGCCTCTTTCTTTTTTATGAAAGAAGAAATAGACAAGCTTACCGGCGAAAAGTGGATAAAACTAAGTAAGGAAGAAATCCGATTTGGATTTCTTGCTCAATGCATCGAAATTCTTGCTGAGAAAAAAGCATGTAATTATGTTGAAATGCTAAAACGTTTGGAAAACGTCAATATGACTGAAGGTTATATTTTAGCTCATTACGACATATTACATACCGAGAGTATCGATAATATTATTTCAGAGTTAAGCGACCTTTTACTTAAACGAGAATCTGAAAAGTGCGAATGAGTATATATGATGTTCTTACAGTTTACCACGGCGGAACTGAAGAGATCAGATTTCCCAGAGTGGATAGAGGCAGATTAAACTTAGACTTCGGTCCGGGCTTCTATATTACCGATATTTATGCTCAAGCAAAAGATTGGGCAGTAAAGATAGCGGATGCTAGAGAGTCGACTCCAATGCTTAATGTTTATCATCTTAGGCAAAGAGAGGTTCTTTCAAACTATCGTTGCCTGATTTTTGATGCATATAATAAAGATTGGCTTGAGTTTGTAACTAAAAGCCGACTTGGAGAAAGACCATGGCAGAATTACGATTATATAGAAGGTGGAGTTGCTGACGATCGAGTAGTTAATACCATAAGGCTTTATATGGGAGGATATATTTCTGATGAAGATGCACTAAATAGACTAAAATTTTTCAAACCGACAAATCAGATATGTCTTCTTAATCAAGAATTAACGAACCGATATTTAACTTTTGTAGAATCTAAAATTATAACCGAACATGAGTGATAATGAACGCACTTTGCATCAAATTCTTACCTCGACACAAACTGGCACAATTGTTTGCCAATTGGGAAAGGTCCTTGGAATTCCAACATACGAAGCCTTCAGGCGATTCTTCAAAAGCAAAACATACGCTCAATTTAGAACGCCGGGTCACTGGAGAGCTTGCTCAGCGATAGCGCTATCGTTAAAGAGTATCTCAACGAATGAAATCCCGATATTAGTTTTTAATTAGAATTAGAATCAAACCGGATCCCGCGTAGCTTCTTCACATCATAAGGTATGAGTTCCATCTCGAGGCAATCAATCATGACGACTCCGGTACGGCAGTTCGCAAAATGACACCTGCAACTTTTAGAAAAGTTGTTTCAATACCAGAAACGCAACATCGGCTCCAAAACTATAAGTTGGAGTCGATGTTGTTATTTATTTTTGAACCTCCAAAAGTAGTACTTGGCAGAACTGACCAAATCTTGCATTTTCCCGCTTTGCGTCGCAGGGTGTCAAGGCGAGAAGCTGGAAAAATTTGAAAATTTTTATGAAAAATATCGGTGATTTACTTGTGTAAGTTGCAGATATTTTGTATCTTTAGGGTATAAATCAAGACCAATGAAAGAAGCCTGTATTGAAGATATAAAGCCGGATTCCTTTGCCTCCGAGGCAGAGGAGATAGCCTATCCCTGTCATACAACTGATGGAGAGATGGTGTGTGGACACGTACACCGAGGTTCTGG
>CAMWUY010000026.1 GCA_947177615.1 uncultured Porphyromonadaceae bacterium | reverse complement strand
GTTTTATTTATTTTGCTTTATTACACAACCTCTAAGGTCATTAATGCAAAATTAATAATTAAATGCGTAATATGCAAGATTTTTCGACCAAATCATCCTTTTTTAGACACCTCATTAACATTTGTTGTGGGTGAGGATCTAAATTGTCAGTTTGATCATTTCATACGCTTAATTAAATTGTAGGATGGCAATACTCCTAATTCACCGGCATGAGATAAGTCGGAAAATGCAGCCTGACGATTACCTGATTGCATAAAACACAGGCCACGGTTGTAATAGGCCGCGCCTAAGTTGGGATTAAGACGAATGGCCTCGCTAAATGATTGCATGGCAGAGGTATAATCGCCAAGTGAATAATATATAATACCCTTATTGAACCAGGCATATACCATATCGGGATTAATCTTCAATATGGAGTTGAGATCGTCGAACGCGAGTGTGGGTCTATCTAAAGCAATATAAATAAATGACCGTGCAAGAAGAGCAGAGATAAAATCATCGGCTGTTTCAATTGCATGGGTTAGATCACTCTCCGCACCTTCATAGTTCTTGAGCATTGTCCTTATCACACCACGAGCCAAGTAGTCGACAGGGCGTGGTGACGCTGTTTCAAGTTTTCTTGAAAGGATTTCTTCCTGATCGAACAGACTCCTCATCCCTGCTTCCTCGGTAGGAGTAGGATGTCCCGCGACAAGATATAGTTTCTGAGTGAGATATTTCCGTTCGTTGATATCATCAAGTTCACGAAAGTAATTGGATAGATTTTGTAAAGAGACAGCCGGAGCGATAAAGGATAAGGTGTAAGGAGGTTCCGGATTGACAGACATTGTTCGATCCTGGACTCGTCCCTTAATTCGATCATTGAATGAGAGTTGTGTCTCAGCCGGTGCGGTGGTTGTGACAAGTCTGTTGAATTTCTCCATTACCTCATCTTCGGAAAGATTTTCGTTTCCTGCGGCATCGTATGTCTTGCCGGCCTCGATTTTAGGTCTGTCTAATGGATTTTTTTCCGGATTTCTGACATATCCCGCGACTAATGTTTCAGCTTTTTTCAGATTGGTACCGGCTGCTGTCAAATTTCCTAATCTTCGATTGCATTCGGCAATGGCGTAATATACAGGATAGAAACGAGGATAATGCGCGGCAATACGATTGAAGTCGGTCAATGCCTCCTTGTCTTTATTAAGTTCCAGAAAAACGAGTCCCCTGTTGTATAAAGCATGAAAATTATCGGGTGTGATAGACAAAACGGCTGAAAAATCGTCGGCGGCGTTTTGTAATTCCATTACCTCAAACCGTAAGAGGGCTCTATTGAACAATGCAGTCGTATTGTCAGGTTGAAGTTGGAGGGCGTAATTGTAATCAGCCATGGCTCCAAAGAAATCCTCATTATTATAACGTATAAACGCTCTGTTGATATATAAATCGGTCTCATCCGGGCGCAGTCTGACAGCCTCGTCCATGTTGTTAAGTGCTTCGGCCCACTGCCGTTGGTCGACTAATATCTGAGTTCTTAACAGATACGCATTGATGACGGTAGGTGATATCGATAGTGTTCTGTCGATATCAGAAAGGGCCGCGAGCGTGTCCCCTTTTAGTATATTAAGACGAGCTCTTGCACACCATGCGTCTTCAAATTTAGGATTTGCGCGGAGTAACGAGTTGAATATCGAATCAGCAGAATCGTATTTCCCAAGCGAAGTCTGCGCTACTGCTTTATAGAATAGGAAATACCTATCGGTAGGGTTATATTCGAGTCCCTTATCATAATCGATAAGAGCCAGTGAATCACGTCCCAAATTTTGCAATGCAAACCCACGGACCTTATATGCCTCTGACTTAAACTTATTGCGCTCAAGAGCTAAAGTCTCATCGGCTATCGCTCCCTCATAGTCCTCAAGTGAGAGCTTGGCGAGTCCGCGGTAGTAATATGGATCTGCAAGATATGGTTTGCCTTTAATAGCTTGATTGAAGTACTGGATTGCCAGCAAGTAATCTTCCATGGACAGCACATTGCGGCCGATGAGCATTACTTGCTCAGCATTGACCTGTGCTTCAACATAGATTGACGCGGGCAATAATAATAACAGAGTGGTAGATACCAGTAGTCTTGTGAACAGATTATTAATATTTAGATTGAAATTGGCCATATATTTGACAAAGATAGTGCAATTTAGCGGAATGTTGATCAATTCATATAAATATACGGGTATAATTCTAAAAAAATTGTTTATCTTTACGTGCAGGAGTTTTAATGGTAAAGCAAATAAATGGGGGCAAATACACGATAAGATGAAAATAGTAATATTGGACGGATATTCCGTAAATCCCGGTGACATGAGCTGGGAAGGTTTATGTCAATTAGGTGAAGTCAAGGTATATGACCGAACATCTCCGGCTGATGTCGTAGAGCGTAGCAAAGGCGCAGAAATATTAATTACGAATAAAACGCCGTTGACAGGCGAAATGTTACGACAGTTGCCTGACTGTAGGTTTATCAGCATCTTAGCGACAGGATATAATATAGTGGATGTCAGTGAGGCTTCCGCATTAGGTATAGTGGTAAGCAATGTCCCTGATTACAGCACTGATTCTGTCGCTCAAAGCGCTATGGCTCTCCTTCTGACCATAACCAATCATGTAGAAGACTATGCTGTCGAAAATCGGTCGGGACGGTGGTCTGAGTGTAAGGATTTTTGCTACTGGAGTCATCCTCTGATTGAACTCTCAGGAAAATTACTGGGCATAATCGGTTATGGAAATATTGGCCGGGCGACGGCTCGTGTTGCCCAGGCGTTGGGAATGCGTGTCGCTGTTTATTCCTCAAAACCTCAAAGTGAATTGCCCGGTGTTACTAAAATGAGTATGGATGATATATTCCGTAAGTGTGATGTCGTGAGTCTGCACTGTCCGTTGACTCCGGAGACAACGGGTCTTATCAATAAGGAGAGACTTGAAATGATGAAGTCAACTGCCATATTGATCAATACTGCACGTGGCGGATTGATAAATGAACAAGCTCTGGCAGAAGCCTTGAACAGTGGCAAGATTTACGCTGCCGGACTTGATGTGTTGTCGGAGGAACCACCCAAGAATGATAATGCATTACTCAGTGCCCGAAATTGTTATGTTACGCCACATATATCCTGGGCCACCGTTGAGGCAAGGAAAAGGCTTGTTACTATTACGGAGGACAATGTTAAAGCGTTTTTGGCCGGCAATCCGATAAATGTTGTAAGCTAATGTTTTAAATAGAGAATAAAGATGAATACATATCCGGACATTTCCAAGGCTAAAATCTCATTGGCCTCATCCTTATCGCAGCGCAAAATTCGTAAAAAGGAGAATAAATTTGTTGTAGAAGGACGAAAGAGTGTCAGTGATACATTGGATCATTATGAGCTCGAATATATTGCCGCTTTGCCTGAATGGATAGAGGAAAATTCAGGCTTGTGTGAGCAAATAGCAGGAAAGATATACGTTGCTGATGCTACAGACATGCGCAAGATATCATCGCTTACCACTCCTCCCGATGTAGTAGCAATATATAAACTGCCGGAAGCAACATCGACAGAGGAACTTATGACATCACCACTGAAGGAAGATTTGTATCTGATGTTGGATAGTATTCAGGATCCGGGTAATTTAGGAACTATCATACGTACGGCGCATTGGTTCGGGATAAAAAGAATATTTGCCTCACCGATGACAGCTGATGTATATAATCCAAAGACAGTGCAATCCTCAATGGGGTCCATTTCGGCCGTAAGTGTGGATTACATCGATTTGCATTTTATAGTAAGTAGAAACAGAAATCTTCCGGTGATCGGGCTGCAACTGGAGGGTGACAATATATATACCACTCCCCTTCCCACATCCGGTTTTATAGTTATGGGAAACGAGGGAAATGGTCTCTCTCCGAGTATGATGAATGAATTGGA
Source organism: uncultured Porphyromonadaceae bacterium (assembly GCA_947177615.1). Lineage (GTDB taxonomy): Bacteria > Bacteroidota > Bacteroidia > Bacteroidales > Muribaculaceae > Lepagella. The sequence continues at coordinate 14,080 of CAMWUY010000026.1, read as the reverse complement.
TATTAAACTGACCATACCCCCGTACAATCCATCCAATCATCCCGAGTCATTGAATGTAGCTGTTGCAACAGCTATTACACTTTCACAATTTCGATCAAGAACTTAACCGATGAAGAGTAAGACAAAAACGGTATACCTATGTTCTTCATGCGGATACGACTCACCGAAATGGATGGGTAAATGTCCTTCATGTGGAGAATGGAATACATTTGTTGAGGAACGTATCACGACCGGTAGTAAAAAGTCAATTGCGCGTGGTGGTTTGGTCGCTAGATGCGCCCCTGTTCCGATATCCGAAATCAAACCATTGCAGGAACCCCGCATTCACATGCCCAGCGAGGAGCTCAACAGGGTCTTGGGTGGAGGGTTGGTCGCCGGCTCGTTAACACTGATAGGAGGAGAACCCGGTATCGGAAAATCAACGTTATTGCTTCAGAATATATTAAGTATAAGGAATAAAAAGATACTATATGTGTCCGGAGAAGAGAGTGCGACACAATTGAAGTTGCGTGCTGACCGTCTGGGTAAGGTCAGTGATAATACTTTAATTCTGACCGAGACGTCGTTGGAGGGTATATTTGATCAGATCGAGAATGTCAAACCACAGATAGTGGTGGTGGATTCAATTCAGACCATAGCATCCTCCGAGATAGAGAGTGCAGCGGGCAGTGTCAGTCAGGTGCGCGAGTGTGCTGTCGCGCTATTAAGATATGCTAAGGAGAGTGGTGTGCCGGTATTGTTGGTCGGACACATAAATAAAGATGGCGCTATTGCAGGGCCTAAAGTCCTGGAGCATATAGTTGATACCGTGTTGCAATTTGAAGGTGACCGGCAATATCTTTACAGAATATTGCGTGCTATCAAGAATCGTTTCGGCAGTACTAATGAAATAGGTATCTACGAAATGATAGAGCGCGGTCTGAAGGAAGTTAAGAATCCATCGGAGATGCTCCTGTCCGAAAATCGGGATGAGGAAATGAGCGGTATCACGATTGGAGTGACCACAGAAGGCCAGCGACCGTTTTTGGTAGAAATCCAAGCATTGGTATCAAGTGCGGCTTATGGTGTGCCTCAGCGGAGTGTGACCGGCTTTGATCAACGCCGGTTGAATATGTTGCTTGCGGTTTTGGAGAAGAGAATGCGATTTAAATTAGGTCAGAAGGATGTCTTTCTCAATGTGGCCGGAGGGTTGAAACTGTCAGATCCGGCTGTAGATCTGGCTGTTGCGGCTGCCGTTATGTCGAGTAATTTCGATATAAGTATATTGCGCAACACGGCTTTCATAGGCGAAGTCGGTCTGAGTGGTGAGGTGCGCACGGTAACCCGTATCGAGCAACGTGTTGCGGAAGCGGAAAAATTAGGTTTTGAACGTATTTTCCTGCCGAAGGGTAATCTCAAGGGTGTAAAGGATAAATTCAAGATAAAGATAGAAGAGGTAGGTAAAATTGAGGAATGTTTTCGTAAACTGTTTGAATAGCCGAGACGGAAATATAGATGAAAAGCACATAGTTGAAATTTGCGAAAGTGATTTGAATTGTTTAATTTTGTGAAAAATAATTAATACTTGCGCTTAATTTTCGGTTTTGGTCATGATAATAAATGAGCGATTATGCTGATAATGAGGTGTGAATGAGTGTGTAAAGGCGAATTATTAATAGAAATGAAGTATATAGGTGCTCATGTCAGCGTGGCCGGCGGGGTGTCAAATAGTCCCGTTAAGGCCCATGAAATAGGGGCAAAGGCATTTGCTCTATTTACGGGAATGTCATCACGTTGGCAGTCCAAGCCCATATCAGACGAGCAATGTGAACTCTTCAACCGTTATTGTCAGGAATATGGTTACCGACCTGAGGTCATATTACCACATGATAATTTTTTAATCAATTTAGGAAGTCCGGATAAGGCCAAACTCGCTATGTCACGCAAATCTTTTCTTGAAGAGATGGAGCGTTGCATGCAGTTAGGTTTGACTATGCTGAACTTTCATCCCGGAAGTCATCTGAATGAAATGTCCGAAGATGAGTGTTTGGATCGAATTGCTGAATCAATCAATATAACACTTAATCAGACAGCAGGTGTAAAAGCCGTCATAGAGAATACTGCTGGCCAAGGGAGTAATCTCGGTTTTGACTTTGCACATCTGGCTCATATTATTTCCAAGGTGGAAGATAAAAGTCGTGTCGGTGTGTGTATAGATACCTGTCATGCATATTCTGCCGGATATGACCTGCGAACAGAAGATGGTTACAAGCGTACATGGGAGGAATTCGACGATATAGTAGGCCGGGAGTATCTATGTGCCCTTCATCTAAATGATGATAAGCGAGAATTGGGATCCCATATTGACCGTCATGCCCCTATTGGAGAGGGAACACTCGGTAAGGAATTCTTCATGCGGTTGGTGAATGATTCACGCTTTGATAATATGCCTTTGATATTAGAGACGCCGGATGAGTCCAGATGGCCCGAAGAGATAGCATGGCTTTATTCGATGATTAAAAATTAGTTCATCATGGTAAAGGTCGTATTAGAAGAATTTTGTAATAAGTATATATAACCTTAAAAACAGCTAAATAAATTAAACTAACTCAATAACATGAAAACTAAGCCTGATCTAAGTTTTTGGAAGCTATGGAATCTGAGTTTCGGATTTTTCGGAGTTCAGATAGCATACGCTCTTCAGAGCGCCAATGTATCGCGTATTTTCACAACGATAGGTGCCGATCCCCACGATTTAAGTTACTTTTGGATCCTTCCGCCGCTTATGGGTCTGATAGTTCAGCCGTTAGTCGGCATGTTCTCGGATCGCACATGGAATCGGTTTGGACGCCGTCTCCCCTATCTGATCTTCGGAGCCCTTGTAGCTGTCATCGTAATGTGCCTGTTGCCTAATGCCGGATCGTTTGAATTTACAGTACAGAGCGCCATCATATTCGGATTGATAGCCTTGATGCTTCTTGACACATCAATCAACATGGCAATGCAACCATTTAAAATGTTGGTCGGTGATATGGTCAATGAGAAGCAGAAAGGTCTGGCGTATTCCATTCAGAGCTTTTTGTGTAATGCCGGTTCGGTGGTAGGTTATATTTTCCCGTTATTACTCGGTTTTATTGGGCTGAGGAATACAGCTGCGTCCGGTGTCGTTCCTCAAACTGTTATCTGGTCTTTCTATCTTGGTGCGGGTATCCTGTGTATCTGTGTGATCTACTCACTCATCAAGATCAAGGAGTGGCCACCGAAAGTATATAATGAATACAATGGTATTTCAGAGTCAGCTGAGAAAGGTAAGTCAGCCAATCTCGTCACACTTCTTGTCAAGGCTCCGTCTACATTCTGGACAGTTGGCCTTGTACAGTTCTTCTGTTGGTTCGCTTTCCTATTCTTATGGACATACGCTACCAATACTGTGGCTTATAAAGCGTTCAACACGCCAGAGACAGAGACTGTCGTAGGTCTCAAGACGGATAATCAGAGCTTTGAAGGCAAGAATATCCTCATAAGCGCAGATAACATGAAGGATGTGGTAGCAGTCGAAGGGGGAAAGCTTCAGCTTACTGAAAAGGAGTTAGCATCATTGGAAGGAGACGTGACAGTGACGGTTGCGAGCATAATGACCAAGGATGCTTCAGGCAAGGTTGTAGTGGAAGATGCTACTACTCATAAAGTCGCCGATCCCGGTCAGCTTGTTGCCGAAAAGAAAGTGGTGCTTGACTCAACAACAGATCAGTATAATAATGCCGGAAACTGGGTCGGTCTGCTATATGCGGTTCAGGCGTTAGCATCTGTACTGTGGGCTGTCATGCTCCCGAGATTTAAGAGTCGTAAGTTCTCGTATGCTCTATCACTGACTCTCGGTGCCATAGGATTTGTAACTATGGGCATCTTTGACAATCAATATTTACTCTTCATCAGTTTCATTTTGATTGGATGTGCGTGGGCTGCTATGCTTGCATGGCCCTTCACCATACTTACAAACTCGCTTAAGAGTGGTAACATAGGTGCGTATCTGGGTCTATTCAACTGTACGATATGTATTCCGCAGATAGTAGCAGCCCTCTTAGGTGGTGTAATACTTGGTATTTTCTCTACGCCGGGTCAGCTTGCGCCGGAATATGTGATGATGATCGTAGCCGGTGTTGTAATCTTCTTAGGCGCAATTTGTGTAGCGTTTATCAAAGAGGGAAAACCGGAGGAAAATGATATGAAAGTTCAGGAGACTCCGGCCATCAGTGAAAATCTGTAATAAAAATATACTGTGAGTTAATAATGAAATATGGGTGTCGTCAGCCAGGACGACACCCATATTTACTTTTTACCGGCAGTCTCAAATATTATCTCGTTATTAGTATCTGCTTATCTATATGACTTTAAAGGTCCAAGGAAGGCATCCTCAATGTGGTTAAGTGAATAGTCATTGGGATTGCCTTCAATAGTAATAATGTCAAATCTATAACGCCAATGCTGCCCCGGCATCATTTTCAGATAAGATTCGGCACAACGATAGATATTATTGAGTTTCTGAGGTGTTAGGGCATCAAGGGGAGAAAGATATCTGCCATTACGAGCTTTGACCTCTATAAAAATTATATAATTATCCTGCTGCGATATTATATCAATCTCCTTATGTCCTCCGGCAGGTGACCAATTGCGCTCGAGTATCGGATAACCTTTACGTGTAAGAAATTCCGTGGCAATATCTTCAGCGATTTTACCCCACTCTCTTGCATACTTTCCTTGATCTATCTTACCCTGCTGTGCCATCAACGATTATATTCAAAAGGCTTTGAACGACATGTCAAGACCTTTAACACTATGAGTCAGTGCTCCAACTGAAATAAAGTCTACTCCGGCTTCACCGTATTCCCTTAGATTTTCGATTGTGATGCCACCTGAGGATTCAGTTTCGTATCTGCCATCAACAAGCTTGACAGCCTCAGCAGTCAGTTCGGGAGTGAAGTTGTCAAACATAATACGATCAACGCCTCCTACAGCCAATACCCTGCGTATGTCATCAAGTGAACGAACTTCGACTTCAATCTTAAGATCTTTATTATTATCACGGCAATATTGGTTTGCACGTTCGATAGCTTTCTCAATACCACCAGCGAAGTCTATATGATTGTCTTTAATCAATATCATATCAAAAAGGCCAATCCTGTGATTGGTTCCACCGCCGCAAGCGACAGCTTCCTTTTCAAGCATTCTCATTCCGGGAGTAGTCTTGCGTGTGTCAAGAACTCTCGTATGCAGTCCTTGAAGACGATCCTGATATTTGCGAGTCATGGTGGCGACACCACTCATGCGCTGCATGATATTGAGCATCGTTCGTTCGGCTATGAGAAGAGATCTGACAGGTCCTTCGGCAACAAATGCCACATCACCGGGCTTGACATGTGAGCCATCTTCGATCATGACCTCCATTTTTATGGCAGGATCAACCTTGTGCAACACTTTTTCTGCAATCTTAACACCGGAAATGATACCTTCCTCCTTGATGATAAGTCTGCTACGCCCCATTGCATCAGCCGGTATGGTAGATAGTGTAGTGTGGTCACCATCGCCAACGTCCTCAAGAAAGGCGAGTTCAAGCAACATATCATTTAGCTCTTCTTTGCTTTTCATATCATTATAATTAGTTATTTTTGCAAAGATAAAAAAAATGAGTGACTAATGGAAATAATATTGATGACGGTCGGTCGGACGACAATAGATTTTGTAAAAGAGGGAATTGATGAATACATCAAGCGATTGAGGCATTATGTCCCTTATACAATTTTGGAGCTTTCCGATATTAAAAAAGGTGGAAAAATGTCCATTCCCGATCAAAAGGAGGCGGAGGCCGACATCATATTAGGCGCATTACGCCCGACAGATTATGTAATACTGCTTGATGAGCATGGCAAGGAGTATCGGAGCATAGAATTTGCAAAGGCAATAGAGAAGATTATGGCCTCTGGATACAAGCGTTGCGTATATATTGTGGGAGGCGCTTACGGATTTTCGCAGCGGATATACAATATCGCATCTCAGAAGTTATCTTTGTCCAAGATGACATTCAATCATGAGATGGTCAGACTTTTTTTTACGGAGCAAGTATACCGGGCCATGACCATACTGCGTGGTGAGCCATATCATCACGAGTAGCTTAAGAGCGCGCTCTATGACTCCTTATCGCGACTTACCAATATTGGATCTGAAAAGTACGGAAATCGAGGGGAGAAATGAGAGACAGCCGATAACTATTATTATCGCAATATATATAAATGTAATATTTAGTAGTGCTCTGGTTGTATCCCTATCCATAATTTCAGGATTGAAATCAACATTGTCATCCGCGAAATCCGAATTGGGTAATGCTCTTAAAGTACTCTTCCATTGTATAACACCGTCGTGAAGATATACTACTGCCGGATTGCCCCGGGCCAGCATCTTGATCAGAGTATCCTCAGCAGTATAAATCGGATATTCAGGCAGTGCGAGATCATACCACCGTTCGATCCCTTGAGGTGTTGATGCCACCACAGCCATCATGTCGACATTATGCTGCTCTGCCCATTTGTATAGGGAGTTAATCTTCCACGTTGTGGAGATTGACACATTATCCAGATCAGGCATCAACAGCAACAGTGTGTTCCCATTGTCATGTATCACATCTTCCGTCACATCCTCCTCGCCATCTTCACTCCAAATACGGAATGAAGTGTCAAGGTCTTTATCAATTACCTTTACAGGCCGGGGATTCAGCTCCTTACGTTCAATAAAGGTCCAACCATCCTCTTCGTCCGGTAATTGATCATCGATGGTGAATGTATGTTGTATTCCATCTTTGGCATATACAAAAATGAATTCAGCTGTATCCGTATCAGATGTCATTGACACCGGTACAAGTGATTTCCCCTTTGGAAACGGACGGAAGTCCAGAAGAGGCTGATAGTAATATCCTGCAAAGCCAATCACAACAATGTATGCGATTGATACAAGGAGTGCTCCCCATTGTAATGAAGGTCTGATAAGGCATCGGCATATTGAATTGAACTTGATCAGCCATATCAGCATACCGGTGATGACTATGTTTTTCCAGAATGTTTGCCAATTGGTAAGTATAAGTGCATCTCCAAAACATCCACAGTCAGCGACAGGATTGAACAACGCTATCCAAAATGTGAGGGGCAACATGACACACATAAACAACAGACCGAAAATCGGAGTTGATCTCCGAAAACATCCCGTCCACAGAAATATGCCTATCAGGAATTCGTATACACAGAGTGCGAAAACTCCAACCAATAAGAGAGAGCTGATAGGCTCAACATGCCACGTTGCGAAATAATCGTATAATTTATATAGTGTACCCCAGGGGTCGATAGCTTTGACAAATCCGGAATAGATGAATACGGCACCGCAGAGTAAACGGATGATCCAGGTTAATGTCGTGAATAGTTTTTGATGTGCTGAGAGGACTTTTTTATTCATCTCCTTTAATTCCCGCCTCATTCAGTTTAATGAGCGCAAAAAGCGCATAATTGATCATATCCATATAGTTGGCATCAATACCCTCTGATATCAGGGTTTTACCCTGATGATCCTCAATCTCTTTGGTGCGTAGTAATTTCTGTAAAATGATATCTGTAAATGAACTTACTCTCATCATTCTCCACGCCTCATCATAGTCATGATTTTTGTTGAGCATTAACTGAGTTGCCTCTTGTATAGCGGCATCATATAGTTCTGTAGCTTTGTCCGGTGATAACGGGTCTCCGGCTCCAAGATTGAGTTGTATAAGTGCCATTGCACAATAATTGACAATACCTATAAACTCAGGAAGTATACCTTCATCAACCGCTCTTGCTCCTTTTTTTTCTTCCAGGGACCGAATCCGCTGTGCCTTGATATATATCTGGTCAGTTAGAGAGCTTGGACGCATTATGCGCCATGATGTGCCGTAATCGTGCATTTTTTTAATAAATATGTCACGACACCGATCTATTTCATTTTTAAATTCCTTTTGTGTATCCGACATGTCCATATAGAGGATTGTAAATATTGTGTTTTTTCAGTCACCGGTTGCAAAAATAATAATAAAAACTGTTCATAATCCCATTGAAAATGATTATTTTTGATTTTTATTAAGAATTATATAATGACTGACCACAAAAACACATTTATTATTTGAGTGGCATTGGAATGTTTAAATTCTTACAATAACAGTAGATATGCATCACAATAAGATAAGATTTATAGCTGAGTGGGAGAAACAGGAGTGTATTCTGATGTCACTTCCATATTCAGGTAGTGACTGGGACTATATCCTGGATGAGATTTTGGAGTGCTATAAAAGGATAATATCAGCTATGTCAGCATCTGATGTTAAGGTCTTGTTGCTGGCCCATGATCGTAGTGTTGCTGAGGAATTGTTATCGGATATTGCACATCGCGAAAATCTTGTCATTGTAGAAGCAGATTATAATGATACATGGACTCGTGATTATGGTCCGATAGCGGTGGAGCGGATGGAACGTAAGAGAAGTCTGGATTTCGGATTTAATGGCTGGGGATTAAAATTTGCATCTGACTATGACAATCTTATCAACCTTCAGTTGCGCGACAAGTATATAATAGAACCTGAGAGTTATAGAAATGAGCGAGACTTTGTCCTGGAGGGTGGGTCAGTGGAGACTGACGGTCGTGGAACGTTGTTGACGACGACAAGGTGTCTATGCTCTCCAAACCGCAATGGCGGAAAGAGTAAGTCGGAATTGAATGTGATATTAAACGATCGGCTGGGTGTGGATCATGTCTTATGGCTGGATTATGGAAGCTTGGCCGGCGATGACACAGATTCGCATATCGACACCTTGGCACGCCTTGCTCCTGATGATACAATTATCTTCACAGGATGTCGTAATGTAGATGATGAACATTTCGAGGAATTGCTCAAGATGCGCGCACAGCTTACACTGTTCAGAACAAAAGGTGGCGAACCATTTAATTTGATCGAGTTGCCACTGCCTGATCCGGTATATGACGAGTCCGGAGATAGACTGCCGGCCACTTATGCTAATTATCTTGTGACGGATCATGTGATCTTTATGCCCGGATATGGACAGCCGGCGAATGATATGCTGGCGTGTCAGACAGTCAGAATTGCCTATCCCGGGCGTGAAGTTGTTCAGATCAATTGTATCCCACTTCTGAAACAGCATGGATCATTACATTGTGCTACAATGCAACTGCACGAAGGATATGTCAATGGAGCGTTGTTTTTGAAGGCTTAACGGGGATAATAAATCATCTAAGAAGAAGTGATTATGGAGCATAATGAAAGTCATATAATATCAGCAGGTATAATACAGCATTATTTCTCTCAGGATATAGAGACTAACCGCAGTAGAAATGAACAATCGATAGTAACACTTGCAGAGGAGGGTGCTAAACTCATAGTATTGAGTGAGCTTCACGACTCACTATATTTCTGTCAGACGGAAAATGTAGACAATTTTGATCTGGCTTTTCCAATTCCAGGAGATTTTACTGCTTTTTATGGTCGAATAGCCCGTGAAAATGATGTAGTCATAGTAGCAAGTACGTTTGAGAAGCGTGCCCGCGGTTTATACCACAATACCGCAGTTGTTTTTGAGAGAGATGGCTCAATAGCCGGTATCTATCGTAAGATGCATATTCCTGATGATCCGGGATTTTATGAGAAATTTTATTTTACCCCCGGCGACCTTGGATTTGAGCCGATAGAGACGAGTATAGGCACATTAGGAGTTCTGGTCTGTTGGGATCAGTGGTATCCAGAAGCGGCACGTCTGATGGCAATGAAGGGAGCCGATATATTGATTTATCCGACAGCTATAGGCTGGAATCCTGATGATGCTATAGATGAGAAAAGACGCCAGCGCGATGCATGGGTTACGATCCAGCGTGCTCATGCGATATCTAATGGAATACCGGTCATAAGCGTAAATCGAGTCGGTTATGAGGAGGATCCCTCCGGTCAGACATCCGGAATAGATTTCTGGGGTAGCAGTTTTATTGCGGGTCCTCAAGGGGAAATCTTGACTGAATGTCCGGATTCAGAAGCTGACGACAGGGTATGTGAGATAAATCTGAGCCGCTCTGAAAATGTGCGCAGATGGTGGCCGTTTTTACGTGACAGACGCATTGATGCGTATGGAGATCTTATCTTGCGATACAGAAGGTAATCGGGTCTTAATTTCGCATGTCTTCGATGGAATAATGAATTTGAATAGTTAGATTATTTATATATTTGGAGGGAAAATGAATACTGAGAATAGAGAGTATGAATACAAGGGCGCAAGTATCAATGGATTTTTGATGCTTTTCGTCGTATTGATAATTATGCCACTGCTTATTGGAGCGTGTGTAGTGATTGGTGGTGAAGAAAATCTTTGGCTCTCTGTGTTGTGTGGCGGCATTTTGTTGATAATGGAGATATTCTTTTTATGTGGATTCTTTTCACAAGAGCCAAATGAAGCAAGAGTATTGATATTCTTCGGACAATATAAGGGTACTTTCCGCAAGGTCGGATATTACTGGATCAATCCCTTTATGAGCCGTCGTAAACTATCGTTGAGGATACGTAATATGGATATTGATCCGATAAAGGTCAATGATAAGGTCGGTAATCCTGTATTGATCGGGATGGTGCTGGTTTGGAAAATTAAAGATACTTACAAGGTCGTTTTTGATCTGGATGCACAGTCGCTTCAGGCCGGAGTAAGTACACTGAACACAGCCGCCCTTAACAACTTTGTCCGTATACAGAGTGATGCTGCGTTACGCGAAGTCACCGGAAAATTCGCTTATGATCCGGAGGGCGATGATCATCATGAGTTGACTCTGCGTGATGGCGGTGAGCAAATCAATGAGATGTTGGAACATAAAATCAATGAGCGTCTCTCTATGGCCGGTATCGAGGTGGTGGAAGCAAGGCTCAACTATCTGGCTTATGCACCCGAAATAGCCGCTGTAATGCTCAGGCGTCAGCAGGCCTCCGCTATTATCACTGCTCGTGAAAAAATCGTTGAGGGAGCAGTCTCAATGGTTGAGATGGCGTTGGATCGACTTGAGAAGAATAACACAGTCAAACTTACCGAGGATAGAAAAGCTGCTATGGTGAGCAATCTTCTGGTAGTCTTATGTGCTGATGAGCCTGTCACCCCAATGGTCAATACAACTCAAGGTTAATAAGGATGGCGGAAAATGATATAGAGATTGATGGTCTGAAGTTACATTATTCAGATACCGGTCAACCGGATGGCCCGGTTGTAATATTAATGCATGGTTGGGGATGTGATCATACAACTGTGTCGAGCATCGCTTCGATACTTGAACCCAAGATGCGTGTGTTAAGTCTGGACTTACCCGGTCATGGTAAGAGCGATGAGCCTCGTGAGATATGGGGAGTCGAAGATTATGCCGACTTTGTTGAAAAGTTCATTAAGATGCAGGGGTTGCGCGACTTCTCATTAATCGGACATAGTTACGGAGGACGTATTTCAATCATTATGGGAGCTCGCCGTGATGATATTAACAGTATTGTACTTGTTGATGCCGCCGGCGTGAAACCCCGTCGTAAGTTGTCATATTATCTTAAGGTATATTCGTACAAGGCTATGAAGAGGCTCCTTCCTTTACTTTTCGGAAAGCGTACTGGAGGTAATATGTTAGATAAGTATCGTGGTAAAGTAGGTTCATCCGATTATCGCAACTCTTCAGATATAATGAGAGGAATAATGAGTAGAAGCGTCAATCAGGATCTGCAGCCATATATGTCCTCAATCAAAGCGCCGACCCTGCTCGTATGGGGAAAAGAGGATACAGCCACTCCCCTTTCGGATGCTAAAATAATGGAGCGTTTGATACCCAATGCCGGTCTTGTCGCTTTTGATGGATGCGGCCATTATTCATTTCTGGATAATCCATTCGGATTTAAGGCTGTGATTAGAGAGTTTTTTAAAATTAAATGATAAAAATTAGTGCGATGAATATTTACTTTATCGTAATATACATCTTGTGTGGTATATACATGCTGTTAAATTTCAAGCATGATATACAGATGTTGCAACAGAACAGTTATCGCCCGGAGCGATATTGGCGTTATCAACGAGAGCGTCTATGGACAGGCTGGCGTATGACAGATATCGCAATGATATTTCTGTTGCTCTCCATATTGCTCAAGCCACAATTAAGTATGCTTATTGTGACAATCATCTGTATGTATAAGACAGTAGTCGCAATGAGAAGAAAATCCAAAAAACCATTGGTCTTTACTCCGAGAGTATGGCGAATCTATACGGTTACGGGTGTAATAGGATTGGCTGTTTATGTAGCTGCTATAGTGTCTTTGGGCAGTGTCAATGATGAAGTCGGATATTACAGTGGTCCGTCAGTCGTATTATCGGTGTTGTTATTGATAACCGCTTTTAGCTGGGCGCCTGTTATCTTGGCTGTGGTAATCCTGTCACCGGTTGAGAAGATGATAAATCGGCGTTATTGGAATGACGCGCGTCGTATTTTGAAATCAATGCCGGATCTTAAGATCATCGGTATAACGGGATCTTATGGTAAGACAAGCACTAAACATTATCTACAGAGGATATTATCAGAACGTTATGAGACTCTGATGACACCCGGATCATACAATACGCCAATGGGTGTGATACGTACCGTACGAGAGCTGATGAAGCCATATACCGAGGTGTTTATATGTGAAATGGGCGCAAAACAGATAGGAGATATTAAAGAAATATGTGATCTGGTGGATCCTTCTTGTGGTATCATCACAGCCGTCGGACCTATGCATCTTGAGACATTCAAAAGTATTGAGAATGTAGCTAAGACAAAGTTTGAATTGGCCGATGCCATACCCTCTGACGGATTTGTAATAGTTAACAATGATTTCCCCGCATCTGCTGATCACAAGGTCGAGAACTGCAAGTGTATACGTTATGGAATCTCAAATACTGAAAATTGCCGGTATATAGCCAAGGACATAGTTTACAGTCATAACGGCTCTACATTTATTGTAGAGCGCAAGGATGAAAAGGGTGAAACAGAGTGGAGTATGTCATGTCATACCCGTCTTGTAGGGGAATGTAATATCTCCAATCTGCTGGCCTCAATCATAATGGCTATAAATCTGGGTTTGGACCCGGAAACTATCAAGCGTGCAGTCGGCAGCATCGATCAGGTTGAACATCGTTTGAATGTGAAACGCACACCGGGAGGTGTCACCATAATTGATGATGCTTTCAACAGCAATCCCTCCGGGTCCAAAATGGCATTGGATGTATTAGGTGGTTTTAAGGGTGGAAGACGTATCGTAGTTACTCCCGGAATGATAGAATTAGGTGTGGAGCAAGAGACACTTAATAAGGCTTTAGGTCATCACATAGGAGAAAATAGTGACATAGCGATTATCGTTAATGAGATAAATCGGGATGCGCTGGTAAAGGGTATTAAGGCAACAGACTTTAATACTGATAATATGCACTGTGTGTCAAGCTTTGCTGAGGCGCAGCTGCTCCTTAGCTCCATTATAAAACAGGGTGATACAATTCTGTATGAGAACGATTTGCCTGACACATTCAAATGATGGACCAAGAGTTTTAAATATCAATATACTAAGTGGCACTTCAGAATCTCAGCCGATTTTGAAGTGTTTTTTTTATGGGAATGAAACTAACCGTAAACATCTGCGACTAATAAGACAAAAACAAGATATTCGTATATGAGACTAATATTGGATTCGCATACTTCAAGTATATCTATAAGGCACGTAGGAGGCATTTCACTCTCGTATATCAAGACATATCTTTTGCTGTTTGCGGAGGTTGTGTCGGGTAGGAAACTAACGAATGAACTTTCTTGCAACAGGCAGATTTTTACTACTATGATAAAGGAATACAATCCGATGATTTCTAAGATGGCCTATTCATATTCAAATACTAAGGAGGATTATGATGACCTTCGGCAAGATATCATGGTTAATCTGTGGAAAGGATTGCAGACTTTCAGGTTTGAATCGCAGACAGGTACTTGGGTATAC
>CAMWUY010000025.1 GCA_947177615.1 uncultured Porphyromonadaceae bacterium | reverse complement strand
GTATAGAGGAGATGTTGAAATGGTATATGACTATGTCTGTGTCATAAAGTGGCCGGTCTTAGACCCCCGTTTTATAAAAAAGACGCCGAGCGAAGAGAGTAATTAAAATATAGATGAAACGATGAAAACAGCTTTAATCACCGGAGTCACCGGTCAGGATGGTTCCTACCTGGCGGAATTTTTACTTGATAAGGGTTATGACGTGCACGGGACGATCCGCAGATCGTCGACAGATTACCGTGAACGTATAGCCCATCTGGAAGGTCATCCTCGTTTTCACCTGCATTATGCCGATATGGTGGACTCCATGAGTCTGGTGAAGGTAGTCTCCAAGGTGCGTCCCGATGAGATATATAATCTTGCAGCCCAGAGCCATGTGCAGGTGAGTTTTGATCTGCCGGAATATACAGCCAATACTGATGCTACGGGGACGTTACGAGTGCTGGAGGCAGTACGCATCGCCGGTCTTGAGAAGAGTTGCCGTGTGTATCAAGCCTCGACATCAGAGCTGTATGGCAAGGTTGAGGAGGTTCCTCAGAATGAGAAAACGCCGTTTCATCCCTTCAGCCCATACGCGGTGGCCAAGCTGTATGCCTACTGGATAGTCAAGGAGTATCGTGAGGCGTACGGTATGTATTGTTGCTCCGGCATATTGTTCAATCATGAGAGTGAGCGTCGTGGTGAGACATTTGTGACCCGTAAGATTACTCTGGCCGCGGCCCGAATAGCTCAGGGCAAGCAGGACAAACTGTATCTGGGTAATCTCTCCTCACTGCGGGATTGGGGTTACGCCAAGGATTATGTCGAGTGCATGTGGCTGATACTGCAGCAGGAGAAGCCGGAGGACTATGTGATAGCTACCGGTGTCCAGCATAGTGTACGCGAATTTGCGACCTTAGCGTTCCATCATGCAGGCATAGAGCTCGAATGGGTCGGTCAAGGTATTGACGAGAAGGGGATAGACAAGGCAACGGGTCGTGTGCTGGTAGAGGTGTCCCCGGACTTCTATCGTCCTACCGACGTTGTAAACCTGTGGGGCGACCCGACCAAGGCGCGCGAGTGTCTCGGGTGGAATCCTCAGAAGACAACCTTCGAAGAGCTTGTGAAGAAGATGGTGGACTCGGATATGGCCAAGGTTGCCGTAGAGCGGGCCAGTGAACATGTACAGACCAATTTAGCCGAATATCTCGAGAAAGGTATAGTGAAATGATGGAGAAAGGATCGAAGATATATGTGGCCGGCCATCGCGGTATGGTAGGCTCGGCGATAGTACGGGAGCTGGAGCGTCAGGGATATACAGATATCATTACGAGGACTCACAGTGAACTTGATCTGACGTGCCAGCAGGCAGTGGCGGACTTCTTTGCCTCGGAGCGTCCGGAATATGTATTTTTAGCTGCTGCAAAGGTCGGCGGTATCGGTGCCAACTCCGCTCAGCCTGCAGACTTTATGTGGCAGAACATGACGCTGGAGATGAACGTGATACACTCCGCGTGGGTGAATGGTGTCAAAAAACTGGAGTTTTTGGGGTCGAGCTGCATATATCCACGTATGGCACCCCAGCCGATGCGTGAGGATTGTCTGCTGACGAGTGCGTTGGAGCAGACCAACGAGGCGTATGCCCTTGCTAAGATATCCGGTCTGAAATATTGTGAATATCTCAACCGTCAGTACGGCACGGATTATATCTCGGTGATGCCGACCAATCTGTATGGTCCCAACGATAATTATCATCCCGAGAACAGTCATGTCTTACCGGCGCTGATACGTCGTTTTCATGAGGCGAAAGTGTCAGGTGCCGAGAGTGTGACGTGTTGGGGTGACGGCAGTCCGTTGCGTGAATTCCTTTATGTGGATGATCTGGCCAATCTGTGTGTATATCTGATGAATCATTACAGCGGTAATGAGACGGTCAATGCCGGAACAGGCAAGGAGCTGAGTATCAAATCTCTGACAGAGATTGTGGCCCGGGTGGTAGGCTATGAGGGTCGCATAGAATGGGATACGACCAAACCGAACGGCACTCCACGTAAGTTGCTGGATGTGTCAAAGGCGACAGGTCTGGGGTGGAGATATCGGACAGAACTTGAGGATGGCATCAGGCTTGCATATACTGACTATCTGATGCATGAGAACAAGCTGAGAAGATAGTTCCGGTAAGGAGGGTAAGAGCAGCAGGGTAGGTACAGCCGGTAAGGCAGACCGGGTTTAAGGGTCATAACTACTGATAATGATAATGAAGAGTATAGATGTCAGAGACGCTTGGTAGAAGTACGTTGCGCGGTGTGCTATGGAGCTTTGCCGAGCGTTTTTCGTCTCAGGCCATAGGTTTTGTTGTCATCATGGTAATGGCACGTATACTGACACCGTCAGATTATGGCCTCGTCGGTATGCTGACTATCTTCATACAGCTGGGGACGACTCTAAGTGACTCCGGCATATCTCAGGCGTTGATACGCATGAAGGATCGCAGTGACCGTGACACATCGACAGCATTCTATTTTAACGTCATGACAGGTGCGGCTCTATACGGTCTGATATGGCTGTTAGCGCCTCATATAGCACACTATTATTCGGAGCCGGACCTGACCTCGCTGGCGCGTGTGATCGGTCTGATGATACCGGTGTCGGCACTGATGGTCGTGCAACGTGCGTTGTTGTCAAGCCGCATGGATTTCCGCACTCAGACACGAGCCTCACTTGTGGCGTACGGCATAAGCGGTGTGTTGGGTATATGGATGGCCTACAGTGGTCTGGGAGTGTGGTCGATAGCCTATTATCAGCTGAGCACGCAGACACTGTTGTGTGTGATGTTGTGGATATTGAGCCGATGGTGGCCACGCTCGGGCTTCTCGCGTGTGGCGTTTCGCCGGATGTTCGGTTTCAGTTCGCGTCTGGGTGTGGCCGAGATCATGGATATCCTGTATCGCAATGTGTATCTGCTTGTGATCGGTAAGGTATATAAAGCCTCGGACCTTGGTTATTTCACAAGGGCTCAGCAGGTAGGTGGTTTTTTATCGGCCAATGTCTCATATATAGTGCAGCGGGTGTCGTATCCCTCGTTGTGTCATCATCAGGATGAGACAGTACGTTTGCGTTCGAGCTTTATGAAGATGCTTGGCGTATCGTCACTCTTTATCTTCCCGATAATGTGGGGTATCATAGTGTTGTCAGGAGATGTGATCTATCTGCTGTTGGGTGATAAGTGGATGTTCTCGGCACGTCTGTTGCCGATATTGAGTCTTGGGTTCATGTGGCATCATGTTCAGAGTCTTAATCTTCAGTTGCTGCAGGTCGTGGGTCGCAGCGATCTTTATCTGCGCATAGAGATAGTCAAGAAGGCGGCCGGTCTGTTGATATTGGCAGTATCGGTACCTTTCGGTATTGAGGCTATGTGTTGGAGCTTTGTAGGGTCGAGTGCATTCTCGTTGCTGTGTAATACGTGGTATAACGGTCGTATGTTTGACACCGGATTATGGAGTCAGTTGAAGAATATAGGCCCCGTCTACATTGTGAGCGGTACGGCAGCCGTTGTGGGTCTGTTGTCGGCCTCACGAATAGAGATTGTGTGGCTCCATCTGACAGTTGCCCTTGTCGTGGAGTTTGTAATATACGGTATCTGGGCGTGGTTCAGGCGCCGTGATGATATATTGAGCGTATGCCGTATCTGATATTATTGATATTATCAGTGACCGGAATAGCGGTCTATGACGGTCGGCGTGAGCGCCGGTCCGGAATGGTACTGTATATATTGATAGGAGTTCTGAGCGCACTGATAGCCGGTCTGCGCTATCGTCTGGGTGTGGATACGGTTATGGATGAGTATATGATGCGTCTGGAGGACGTGTATCATGATAATGTGGATGTCGGAGGGATAAAGTACTATTATCCTGTCTATATCGGACTGGTGCGTCTGATGAGATGCTTTACGTACTCTATCTGGCCGGTGCAGCTGGTCATCAATCTGTGGATAGGCTTTTATGTCTTCTATTTCGGCTACAGGATGCGTCATGAGATGGGCGGGCGCTTGTTTCTGTACGTTACCCTCTATCTGATACTCTGGTATATACGCTTGAATTTCGGTGTGTATCGTCAGGGAATGTCGTTGGGATTTTTTGTGTTGGGGTGGTTGAAACTGCGGGAACGCCGATATTGGTGGTATATTTTCTTCTGTCTGTGCGCGACGGTGTGCCATCGTTTCGGCGCCGTCACCATCCTCTTCGCACTCATCGAAAGTGCTCGGTTCAAACGATTGGTCAGTCATCGCAAGTCATTGATTATAATACTTGTCTCGGCATTTTTGACAGGTATGGCACTGCGTTATATGATCACTGATGTGTTGGTGCATATAGATTTTGGATGGCAGCGGATCAATAACGATATAGCAGCGTATGCAGACTTTATAATTAAGAATCAACGCGGCTTGCCGGGAGTGATCAAAATGTTGATACTCACGGTGGTATATCCTGCGTTGGCTATGATATTGCTGCGACGCGTCAATGTCTGGGTTATGGCAGCTGTCATCATAATGACTGCCGGAATATGGCTCAATCCTATGGACAGGCTGTACATATATTTCGCGTTGATATGTATAGTGGAGGTGGTAAGGTGTGTGGCCGAGCGTCGTCGTGTGATGAAGGCGTGGATGTGGGTCATCTGTTTTGTTCCGATGATGGTGATGGTCTGCAGCAACTACGTGAGCGTACAGAGATGGCCTGATGGCCGAGATCACAGAGCGTATGAATATTACTGGCCCTATACATCGGTCTTGAATCCGGAGAGGAATATCGCCCGTGAGATATATAGTATCCGCAGATTTTCATGTGATCACTATATAAGCGTAGTGATATTGAGTGATAAGGTGGATCGTGGTGAGGAACTGACGGATGAGGAGCGTGACTGGATAGAGCGGCTATATATTGAAAACAGATCGGCCGGCGAGGGGAGGGAATGTATAGAGAAGGATATAATGGAATACATACGACTGAGAGGTTTAGACAATGAAGAGAGTGAATGGTAAAAGATTGCTGATCGTAGTCAATGAGGATGGTTTCTTTCTGAGCCATCGTCTGCCGGTGGCGTTGGGGGCGCAGTCGGCCGGATGGGATGTGACCGTCCTTGCCGCGGATACCGGTCATGGAGCGGAGATAGAGCGTCATGGCCTCCGGTATGTGCGTATTCCGGTCAAAGGGACAAAGATGGCATCCACGGCCGATATACAGTGTGTGAGGGTATTGATGCGGGAATACAGGAGATATCCCGATGCGGTAGTTCATCTTGTAGGACTCAAAATGATGCTGTTGGGTAATATCGCGGCTCGTCTGACGGGAAAATCCCGAATAGTGAATGCGGTGAGCGGACTCGGTATACTGTTTGTCTCGATAGGTTTTAAGTCGCGAATGGTGCTAAGGGTTCTTCGCGCGGTGAGTGGTGGTCGTAAGGGTGTATCGGCGACTATCTTTCAGAATAGGGATGATGAAAATCTGTTCCGGAGCTACAGAGTGCCCCTGGGTGATGTCTACCGGACCAACGGCTCGGGTGTAGACCTGCGAACTATAGAAGAGGCTCCGTATCCCGACGGTAATATACGGCGCATAATTTTCACCGGTCGTATGTTGCGCTCCAAGGGGGTTCTGGACTTATGTCAGGCAGCCGAGATGCTGAGAGATCGTCTTGCCGGCCGGGTCAGATTTATCTTGTGCGGCCGGGTGTGTGAGAATCCCGACTCTCTGACGGAGGATGAGCTCGGCAGGCTGACGGATGGAGATTATATCGAATGGCTCGGTTACAGGAGGGATGTGATGGAGCAGTTGCGCAGCTCGTCGATGATAGTCTTTCCGAGTTATTATCGGGAGGGGATACCCAAGTCATTGATAGAGGCGGCGGCCGTGGGGCGCGCTATCATAACGACAGACTCCGTGGGCTGTCGTGAGACTGTTGATGACGGCGTGAACGGCTATCTGGTAGCGATACATGCCCCCGAGGAGCTCTCCGAGAAGATAATGGAGCTGATAAATGATGAAGATAAGTGCCGACGTATGGGGAGAGCGTCGCGACAGCTCGCAGAAGATAAGTTCAACATAGCGGATGTGGTGAGAGTGCATCTGGAATTATACGAAAAGGTATATGAAGATCACACATGTAATAGAGAGACTTGATGTCGGAGGTGCTCAGTCGTTGTTGGCTGAATTGTTGCCCGTATTGGGAGAGCGGCCGGAAGTGGAAGTGACTGTGGTGGTATACCGGTCGGTCAAGGATTCTGCATTTGAGGCGCGACTGCGTGAATCTCCTCATGTGCGTTTTGTCAATCTTGATCTGAAACAGACAAGGACGCTGTCGCCGATATTCAGGTTGGTCAGTGAGGTGAGAGAGGCGGATGTGGTGCACGCGCATCTATTCCCGGCATTATATCATGTGGCCGGAGCCTCGTTGATAACCGGCACTCCTGCAGTCTATACCGAGCATAATACGACCAATCGTCGCCGAGGAAAAAGGTGGTTGCAGATTCCGGAGCGTATGATATACGGTGTATATTCGAGCTTGACGGCGGTAGGTTTATCAGCGGCCGAAGCTCTGGAGCAATGGATCGGCAGGGAACATGGTGATGTATCTGTGATAGTCAATGGGATAAATCTGAGTCATTATGATATGGAGCCGGCTCATCCGAGCCAATATCCATCGATATTCGGTCGTAGCGGCAAGGCGATAGTGATGGTGGCGCGCTTTGCCGACTCCAAGGATCACGCCACATTGCTGCGGGCGATACCATATCTGAATGATGATGAGGCCTTTGTTGCTATGGTCGGCGATGGTAAGACGTTGCCGGAGATGAAACAGTTAGCGACCGAACTTGGTGTGAATGATAGAGTGGAGTTTCTCGGTGAGCGTACTGATATACCCAGGATATTGTCAGCGTCGGAGGTAGGTGTACTCTCCACACATTGGGAGGGGATGGGTATCTGTGTGGTAGAGATGATGGCTGCCGGTCTACCCGTAGTGGTTACCGATATAGCCGGTATGCGCGAGATGTTGGGAGATGCAGGTCGGTTGTTTCCGGAGGGTGACGAGCGGGCGTTGTCAGATTTGCTCAATGAATTGTTGGCCGCCGAAATCCGTCATGATGCAGAGCGAATGGCATCCAGCCGTCGACGCGCGCAACGTTATGATATTGCATCGACGGCAGATGCTTATCTGCGATTGTACGAACGTATTATCTCTTCTCCTTGATAATACCGTGACGGTATGCGTACAGCAATTCTTTGAGTTCATCAATCTGGCTCTGCAGGATGGCACCCTTGTCGGTGTCACGCACACGCAGTCGGGAGTGATTTAGTTCAACGATCTGTGTCGTCCCCAGAATATCAGTGCCCTTTCTGACAGCCTCCTCAGCAGAGGTGAATGGGACATGTTGCACGAGCTGGAAACCACGTGAGTGGAATACAAGCGTGTACCCGGCGATACCGGTAGTATCGTGATAGGCCTTTGAGAAACCACCGTCTATGACCATCAGCATCCCGTCAGCCTTAATAGGATTTTCTCCCTTACCCGCTTTGACCGGGACGTGGCCGTTGATTATGTGGCGGTGTTGGCCCGTGACACCGAAGTCATCGAGTATTCGGGTGCAAACGCTCTCATTATCGCGTAGAGTGTAATAGTGGCCTTTTTCCTCGTGGTGGGTAGTCTTGTCTGCGATGAAGTATCTCTCGAAAGTGGTCATGGCGCTCTTATCGAAGAGCGGTGAGTCAGGTCCGCACCACAGGAAGAGATAATAGTCGCGTGCCGTCAGGCGCAGTGGTTCGGGGGTATCATGATTGAATGCGGCCCGCATCAGTAGTTCGGTGCGCTGCAGGAGTTTGCGTCCGCACAGTTTCTCCCCCAGGACCTCAATCATCCTGAGTGTGCCGTCTTCGTTAAGAGGCACGGAGGCATGAAACAGCAGATTGGAATTGCATGTAGTATACATTCCCCCGTGATTGAGGAATATATCTATATGCGACCGGAGCTTCTCGCTGACCAGGAATGAATGGGTCAGTTTGGTCATAAGCTCTCTCTCTTCCACAGTCAGTGTATACGGGTCGGTAGGATCGATTGTGGGGAAGTTGGAATCGAGCAGGCGATACTCTTTACCGTTCAGTGTTATAGTGCCGTTGTTATAATCGATAAGGTGCAGCAGCCTGCGGTCATTCATCTTCCATTGCGGATACTGCCTGATCATCTCACCCTCGAGCTTGAACTGTATGATGGCTATGGCCTTGTGCATTTTGGCGATCAATCGCCGGCTCTTGATGGTCATGGCATTATCACCCGGAGCGATCTTTGGTTCGAACACAGTGCATTCATCATCGGCATACCGCTCCATGGCGAATGTCGCCAATGGTACAAGGTTGATGCCGTAACCATCCTCGAGAGTCTCCATATTGCCATATCTCAGACAGATACGCAACACATTGGCTATGCAGCATTCATTGCCGGCCGCGGCCCCCATCCACAAGGCGTCATGATTTCCCCATTGTATGTCGTAATCGGAATAGGCCGAGAGGGTATCCATGATGAGGTGCGCTCCGTTGCCACGGTCATATATGTCACCGAGTATATGGAGCTGGTCGATGCTCAGCCCCTGGATTACACGGCAGATAGCCTTGATAAATGCGTCAGCCTGACCGGTGAGTATGATTGTCTCGACAATACGGTTGTAGTACATCTGTTTATTCTCACCCGAGGGAGCTTCATGGAGCAGCTCCTCGATAATGTAGGCGAACTCTTTGGGGAGAGCTTTGCGTACCTTGGATCGTGTATATTTGGATGATACCTCCTGCAGGACTCTGACCAGCCGGTGTAGTGTGATATTGTAGAAACCGTTGATATCCGGTTCTGTGGCTTTGATTAATTCGAGCTTGCGTCCCGGATAATAAATAAGTGAACAGAACTGTCTCATCTCCTCTTCACGCATTGAGGTGTGGAAGAGTTCGCAGACCTTGCGCCTGATATTGCCGGAAGCATTCTTGAGAATATGTGAGAATGCTTCATATTCACCATGAATGTCGGCCACGAAATGCTCGGTACCTTTGGGCAGGTTGAGTATGGCCTCCAGATTGATAATTTCAGTTGCGGCGGCCGATGCGTTGGGAAATGATCGGGATAGCAGCTCAAGTATGCGTCTGTCGGCCGAAAGTTGTGTCAGTGAGCGTTGGTCAGCGCCTTCGAGCGCGAGGTCGACGGGAGAGGGTGTGCTGAGTTGTGAGGAGTCGTGTCTGGTCATGGTACCGTAGTATTGTAAAAAAAATTTGCAGATGAATGTCGCTGTGTATTTGACACTCATCTGCAAATATAATTATTTTATCTGATAATCGGGTCTCTCAGCGCCTTAATGTTGTCCGGCGCAGCGTCCGTCAGATCTTACCTTACTCAGCTTTACCTTCAGAACCGAGTACGTTGAGGATCTTGTGCTTGTAGAGCTTCTCCATCTCATCGCGTGCCGGACCGAGGTATTTGCGGGGATCAAACTCAGCGGGTTTCTCGTTGAAGACCTTGCGTACGGCAGCGGTCATGGCGAGACGTGAGTCAGAGTCGATGTTGATCTTGCATACATCCATCTTGGCAGCCTTGCGGAGTTCCTCCTCAGGAATACCGATAGCGTCGGGGAGTTTGCCTCCATTCTCGTTGATGATGTCAACGTATTCCTGCGGCACAGAACTTGAACCGTGGAGCACGATCGGGAAACCGGGGATTTTAGCCTCAACACCTTCGAGGACATCGAATGCCAACGGCGGGGGTACAAGACGACCGGTCTTGGGATCGCGGGTGCACTGTTCGGGAGTGAACTTGTAAGCGCCGTGAGAAGTGCCGATGGAGATGGCGAGCGAGTCGCAACCGGTACGTGTCACGAAGTCAACAACCTCTTCGGGATCAGTGTAAGTGTGGTGGTCAGAAGACACTTCATCCTCCACACCTGCGAGAACACCGAGCTCACCCTCGACAGTAACGTCATATTTGTGAGCATAGTCCACAACTTTCTTGGTGAGGGCAACATTCTCTTCGTAGGGGAGATGTGAACCGTCAATCATCACAGAAGAGAAACCGTTGTCGATGCAATCCTTACAGAGCTCGAAGCTGTCACCGTGGTCGAGGTGCAGAACGATCTGAGGATGCTCCCAACCGAGAGATTTTGCATACTCGACAGCACCCTGAGCCATATATCTGAGCAGTATGGGGTTGGCATAGTTGCGGGCACCTTTAGATACCTGGAGGATAACCGGAGACTTGGTGTCAGCAGCAGCCTTGATGATAGCCTGAAGCTGCTCCATGTTGTTGAAGTTGAAAGCCGGGATGGCATAGCCACCATGTACGGCCTTTGCAAACATTTCACGAGTGTTCACAAGGCCAAGAGATTTGTAATCTACCATGTTTATTTATAAATATATATTTAAATTGTTAAACAAATCACTGTTACTAAAAGTGGTCAATCTCCGGTATCAGATATAAGGTGTGAACTGTCCGCATGATATGACCTCTCCTGATGCTATAACAACCTGAGGGGTCATTCTGCTCTGCAAAGATAGGAAAAAATCGGCAAAAAATATATAATTTTGTGTAAGCAATCACAAAATGCCCGTATAAATTCTAATTTCAATTATGGTACTGACCCTTGCTCAATTGTGCCGTCGTATAGGCGTAGAGAATCCCTGCCCCTCATTGTCAGAGAGAACCCTAAATACATTTCTCACAGATTCCCGCTCGCTCGTCGATGCGGGAGGAACGGTATTTTTTGCTCTTTCCACCGATACGAACGATGGCTGCCGCTACATACCGTGGCTGTTTGCTCACGGTGTGCGCACGTTTGTAGTCAATGCAGGAAGTGAGCTGCCTGCAGAGATAACGAGGCGTCCGGATGTCGCAGTCATAGAGGTGGATGACTCGATGCGTGCACTCAGGGATGCATCCCGACATACGCCCGACATCTTTTCAGGCGAGATGATAGCAGTGACAGGGAGCCGGGGCAAGACGGTGCTCAAAGAGTGGCTGTATCAGTTGCTTGAACCCATGAAGAGGGTGGTTCGCTCACCGCGCAGTTTCAATTCCCGCATAGGTGTTCCTCTTTCGTTGGCGTTGATCGAACCCGGTACTGATATAGCTATTATCGAGGCGGGCGTGTCACGCCGCGGCGAGATGGAGATATTGCGAGAGACGATATTGCCGGATACGGTCATACTCACCAATGTCGGCGATGAGCATGATGACGGTTTTGAGTCACGCGCCGATAAGATTGCAGAGAAAGTTTCGCTGGCACGTGGAGCCGATATGCTGATATATAGCGCTGATGACAGCGAAGTCGATGAGTATGTACGCCGTACCGTGCCGTCTGAGCGGTCGGTAAGATGGAGTACCGGTGGAGTCAAGGGGGTTGATTACCGGTTTAAAGTGGAAAGGGATACGGATGGCACGTATTCATTGATATATACAGAGAGCGACACAGAGCCAGTGAGAGTTTGGGCGCCCAATCGCTGGGATATAGAGAATGCGTGCAATGCGTTGGCTTATATGTTGTCTCACGGGTATGGGCTTGATGTGATCCGCGATGGTTTCGCGCGGTTGCATCCGATAGCGACGCGTCTCAATGTCATATCGGGGTCATACGGTTGTAACCTGGTGTACGACAGTTATACTTCGGATATATCGTCAATGGAGCCGGCTCTTGACTTCATAGCACGTCGCCGGATGCCCTCCCAGTCCATGACTGTAATCATGAGTGATATACGGCACGGTGGCAACAGTGATGAGGGGATGAACCGTATAGCCGAGATCTTGAAGCGACGCGGAGTGCGTCGGTTTATCGGCATAGGCGAGCAGATGTGCGCCGGACGTGAGTTCTTTGACGTCAAGCCCGGTGAAGCAGGTATCGGATGGGATGGTCTGCGTCCGGTGATGGCCTGTGAGTTTTATCCTACTACAGAGGACTTTCTCAAGTCACGTTCCGCTACTGATTTTCACTCGGAAATAATATTGCTCAAGGGTGCACCCGAATATGGCTTCGGGCGTATTCTGGAGGTTCTGGAGGCCCGTACGCACGAGACTGTTCTTGAGGTCAATCTGGATGCGATGACCCGTAATTTTAATTATTTCCGTTCAAAGGTTCCGGCCGGTGTAGGTGTGATAGCGATGGTCAAGGCATCAGGCTACGGTGCCGGCAGTTATGAGACGGCCAAGACACTCCAGGATGCCGGAGCTGCATATCTCGCCGTTGCTGTGCTTGATGAGGGTGTTGATCTGCGCAATAACGGTATTACGATGCCAATAATGGTTATGAATCCGCGTGTCGCCAACTACAAGATGATGTTTGCCAATCGTCTTGAGCCTGAGATTTATACCTTCTCAATGCTTGATGATGTGATTGATGCTGCGCGGCGCAATGGAATACGCAGCTATCCGATACATATAAAGCTCGATACGGGTATGCACCGTATGGGGTTTGTCGAATCTGAAATTGATGCACTAATGGAGCGTATCAATAGTGTGGATGAGGTCAGAATAGCTACGGTCTTTTCACATCTTGCGACAGCGGATTGTCTCGACATGGACGATTATACGGAGAGTCAGCTGTCGACGTTCGAGCGTTGCACGAACAGTATGCTGTCATTGAGCCGACATCACTTCAAACGCCATATATTGAATTCGGCGGGAATATTACGTTATGGTGGTGAGTATCATTATGATTATGTACGTCTGGGCATAGGTCTGTATGGTGTCAGTGTTTTGCCCGAACCGATAGAGAAGCCTCTGGAACTGGTGTCATCACTCAGGACGGTCATCATATCATTGCGAGATCGTGAGGCCGGTGAGACGATAGGCTACGGCCGTCGCGGAGTCTTGAAGCGTGCGTCTCGCATCGCGACCATCCCGATAGGTTATGCCGACGGCATGAACCGTCATTTTGGCAATGGTGCCATCAATGTGCTGGTCAATGGCAAGGAGGCTCCGACAGTGGGAAATATTTGTATGGATGCGTGTATGATAGATGTGACGGGTATAGATTGTCGGGAGGGTGATACAGTCGAGATATTCAGTCCGCGGACAGGTGTGCAGCATCTTGCGGATTTGCTTGGTACAATCCCCTACGAGATATTGACCTCCGTCTCCCCCCGCGTAAAGCGCGTCTACTACCGCGAGTAAATACAGTAACAACTGCTTTGTGCGGATATAGAGATAATCGATAGATAGAAATATGAGAGGGCGTGCGGATTTTTGTCTCCGTCACGCCCTCTCTCAATCATTACGGATTTAAATTATTATTTTTTTGACAATCGATCCTTTTCGATAGATATATATACCTTTTGAAGGTTGTTCAATCCGTATTCCTTGCAAATTGTAATATTCTTCCTGAATATTGGTGTCGTCGTCAAAAATTATTGGAGTGACTTTAACATTAATCTCTTTTTTTGTTGCAAGTCTATCAATAAATGAATTTGCGATTGCCTTAAGATCATTAAAATCCTTTTCTCCGAGGGATGAGGAGCAGTCCATGACAAACATTACAGCAGCTGACGTATACTCGTTCTCAGTAATTATATCATCTGAACCAGATGATTCCTGAGTATGAGGAATCCATATTCCCGGATTGTCTTGAGTAGAGTGCCAATAATTTATATCGCCGATATTTAATGTGTTACCATCTAAATCTCGCAAATCGGAGAAAGTAAATTGTAATTTTGTTTTGCCATTTATAGTAATTTCCTCAGCTTGTACATTGTCACCGGACATACAATTAAGCCCATGGTATTCAATGTTTGATAAACTAAGATTAGGGCGGGAGAATTCTCCTTGAATCCAAATATCGGAATTATCCGGATTGTAGTTCATCTCGTATGCAGACTTATCTAAGGTAAAGCGAATAATGTCACCGGAAGCACGCATATTAATCTTATATTTAAGATTTTTGGTAAGCCATGTTGTCTGTAATTGATCTATGATTTCGTTTAATGTACGGTTAACCTCATTCATGTTTTCAACTTCGGTAGCATTCTTTTCTTCAGATGCTAAAGCTTTGAGATTTGATCTAAACAAATCCTCTAAGAGTGGAGACTGGATTTCTTTGCCTTTTAGTCCAATGGTATATGCTCCTATCTTATGCCCTTGAATCTCTGTGTTGGAAATAAGCATTCTGATATGATTTTGATATTCAGTATCATTCCAATCGGGTTTCATTGCCAATGAACCATCATCATTACCATCAGTGAAAGTTATAAGAGTGACATTCGCTAAATCTGAAGGATATCTATGGCTTTTCAGTTCATTTATTGCTTCCTCTACTGAATAATACAGATATGTGTAATCATCCATGTTTTGCGCATTTACAAATGAAAAGAAATCATATTTACTAAAATCATCAAGTAATTTAACATTATTAATCTTAGGTAAATGATTAAATGCAGTTATACCAAAATATACACCGCTTAAATCGTTAATATTCTCTCCGTTAGCGAAAGTGTATGCGTATACCTCCTTGAGACCGGTCTGGCCGAAGTAGGGTGTGTGTACACCTGCGAGAGTGATGGTCCTGCCAAGGTTGCCGGGGTTATCTTTCAGGTTGATGGCATCACGAACAGCACCTGTGGGGAGTTGTACTGGTACACAGTTGTCAAGCGATGAGGGATAGGCCTCAGCTGAAACAAGGATGTTGGTAGCGGCAATATCCGTACCGAGTGTGCCGATGACACTCTCCTCAAATGACATGCCGGGTACATAACCCACAATCACACCTTTGAGGTAAGTGTCGGGGATTGAGTTGCCGTATTTTTGAGCTTCTATGAATTCCTCCACGGTCAGTGGTCTCTCTGCCGTACCGGTCACCTCAACGGGATATTTTACTTCTTCGACTACGGGAGCCTCACCTACCCACTCATATTCATTGACGGACTTGATGGCATTCACACCGAAATATTTCTCGTTCGAGCCGCAGAGAGTCACCTGATGACCGAGGTTTTCGGGGTGATCCACGAGGTTGAGAGCAGCGCGAATGTCACCAAAGGGAAGCTGGACGGGGATACATCGGGAGTAATCATCTTCAGAGCTTGAGCCGGCCAACAGGATGTTGTACTCTGTGGCGAAGTTGTAGCCACTGAAATTGCAGTCAGTCTGGATAGATGGGCCTTCAATGCAACCCACGATGTATCCTGTCACCCAAGTATTAGGGATAGACGTGTTGGGTAAACCTTGTTCAAGCAATTCATCCACAGTTGATACTTTCGTGAATTCAATTTTGGCCTCTCCTAAGATAAATAAGATATTATAAATGCCAGGTAATAATTTGAAAGTGCCTGCATCACCCTCACCACCAACTTTATAGAGAACTGTGCTCATAACACCGGGAGTTATTTCAATTCCGCCGTACTGTTTTATCCAGCCGGTGCTTGCAATCTTAAACTCACCGGATTCGGGAAGTATTACATTTGTTAGAGAATAGATGCCATCTTTAATTTTAGTCATTTTTAAGGCGCCTTCACCGATATTCCATTGATTGAAGTCACCGGTAAAGAAGTATTCCAATTTACTATCCTTCTGACCTGTTACAGTGATAGTCGCGTTTTCGATATCAAGAACAACTCTTGGGTTAATAACTCCCATGCAGTCCTCAAAACCGATATTCCCGCTACCAGCATCGTTAATGTATGGGAATTGTTCTCCTATTACAAGTTCAGAAAAAATATCACCGGCACCGATGTTTACCTGTCCCCAGGATCCGTTATTGATTTTAAAACCGGTGCTGAGGTACTCACCGTTCCATTCGTAGATGCCGTTTCCTTTAGATACAAACTTGCAATCTTCCTGTGCCAATTCCCAACAGTGACCATTTACGTCTGAGCCAATCAGATAAAAAGAAGAAGTTATACCATCTGCTGTAATTTGTGGTTTTATGTCGGGCGGTGTTGCACGGAGTGCTGATGCAGCAACAAAAAATGAAATCAAGACTGCAAGCGATGAGTAGGTTGTACGTTTCATAATGTAGTAAAATATAGTCCGGCTCACTGAGACTGTCAACAATTATGGTAAAAAAGAAACGCGTGAGAGCCGTACAAGCCTGTCCGTTCTTGCTATCTGAGGCCTTCGCATTGCCCAATGGAGTAGAACGGACAGATGCAGAGACCTCACGCGGGATATGATTACATAATATAATGATTGATGCGAGAGTGTATTCGCTATCATACAGTATATACCATACCTACATAAGGCGTCTACCTCTGTCTCAATCCTGACTCCATTTGAAAGTTGCGAAGTTTCAGATAGCCAAGAAAGAGCGTCAAGTAAACGCATTTCCAAAAAGTTGCTTCCTGCCCGCATATTCCCATGACCGGGTCTCTGCAAGACGATCTGCGTTTGCAAAGATATAAATTATTTTATAATTCCTAAACCGATAAAGTGTTAAATGTTTTGTAAGATAACTACGGATAGTTGGGAATATGTCGGAAATATATTATATTTGCATATAAAGGTAAATGATATTGGCAAGTATATCAGTCCGTTTGTGGATTTTGGTTTTAAGTATATCTTCGGCAGAGATGAGACCAAGGATTTTTTGATAGATTTCCTTAACGCATTGTTTGAAAACGAGCCGGATTATTCTCCCATAGTTGAGCTTACATATCTTGACAAGGAGAAGAGTCGTAAGAATAAGGAGAACCGTGGTGTCATATATGATATACATTGTCGGACGGACAATGGAAAGTTGTTTACGGTTGAAATGCAGAATGCGTCGGAGATATATTTTGTGGAGCGGTTGCTGTTCTACTCATCCAAAACCATCACTGACCAGGGACGTCCAGGAAGAGATTGGCAATATGACTATCTTCCTGTCTATAATGTGGCCTTAATGAACTTTGAGCTTGGTCGTTTCAAAGGTAAATTCAGGATAGACGGCGCGATATGTGATCTAATAACTCATGAACCGATTACAGATAAAGTACGTTACATACTACTACAATTACCTAATTTCGATAAGCGTGATGATGTCGAAAGTTGCAAGACATCATTGGAGCGATGGATGTATAACATAATAAATATGGCAGATATGGAGAGTCTTGCTTTTACTCAGAATAACGAATTGTTCCAGCGATTGGATGATGTGGCATCCTATGCCGCCCTGGATGAGGATGCCCGCCGTGAATATGATGCGGATGTTAAAGCATATCGCACAGCAGTCGGACAGTTAAAGTATACCGCGATAAAAAATCGTGCTGAGGGTCGTGCAGAGGGTCGTGCAGAGGGTCGTGCTGAGATGATTAAGGCTATGTATTTGAGCGGTATGTCTATAGAGAAAATTTCCAAGATTACAAAAGTAAATGAGGATGAGATATGCAGGATTGTTGGGAGTTAATCAGACTTGTTCAATATGCTGCGATGTCTGCCGTATATGACTACATCACGGCATCACGCTCAAGAATAAAATAATCATGGTTCTTTGCCGTTACGCTCGGCCTCCTCTATAAATCTCTTGCAGATTCACCTGGCAGCACAGGTGAAGAATTTTTTTGTCATAGCCTCTCAGATCCTGTTTTATAATATACAGATTAATAAATACTGAGAATTATTAAATCAATGGTCAGTCTATATCCGGGTATTTGGAAATATAGATTTTAGATATTCTTGGATCTTTCAAGGGGTGGCGGTTGGGGCGAGCTGCTCGAGGCATTTGCGCACGTCTTCATCTGTCTTGTGCAGCTTGTCCTTACAGAATTTAAGCAATTGCAGGGCTTGCTCGGTATATTGTGCGAGCAAATCTATGTCGCAGTTGGGATCCTGCATTTTCTGTATTGTGTCTTGCAGCTCTCTCAGAGCTTCGGAATATGTTTTATTAGCCATTATGATTGGGAATTAGAATTAGTGGTTATGTCGGTTACCGTTGATTGAAGTGTGCCGTCATGGAGTTGGGTGGTGATGACATCTCCCGGTTTAAGCTGATGTGTGTCGCGGAGCGCACGGCCGTTTATACGGGAGATACTGTATCCGCGGGCGAGCGTATTGGCGGGCGAGAGGATGCGTGTCATTTTATCAAGCGCATCAAGTCGCTCGGCGGCATTGCGCAACCGTTCATGCAGGGCAGTACGTATGATGTCGGGTATGAGGCGCAGATGTTGCATAGCGTTGGCTGTCATGCCGGTAGCAGTCATAACGATCTGTTGCATTGCCGAGTCGAGCCTGAGCTTCTCAGCGGATAGGCGACGGAGCGGAAGCTCGGGTATAAGAGTCTCGGCCTTAGCGAGTATCTGATGCTGAACGGAGAGAGTCTGCCGTACGGTATTTAGTCCTGTATTGATA
>CAMWUY010000024.1 GCA_947177615.1 uncultured Porphyromonadaceae bacterium | reverse complement strand
TCTCTTCCAATTCACCTGATTTATAGATATTGGCAAGATGCTTTGTTATGGCCGGGCGTTTAGTGCCGAACAAATCAGCTATCTGCTGCTGAGTCAGCCACACAGTCTCATTCTCCAGACGCACTTCAAGCTTAACAGATGAATCCGGTTGGTAAAGTATTATTTCATTCTCTTGCGATGATGATGCAAGTGGTACAGGAGTATTCTCGTTCATATCGCAAAATTAACAAAAATTCCACAAATTGACTTGTAATCACTATCCCCCGTCCATTTCATCACGACGTTTGGCCATATTCCCAATAATGTTGAGTTATCACCTGATTTTGGATAGAATATCGTCCGGAGACTGATGCATTTGGCTGAATGCAACTATCTTTTTCCCGAGGTCTTTGATAGATCCGCCGATAAAATAGACAGTATCGTCAATTATCAGAAATCTATCATGGACGTTAGAGCAATGCCGGAGGTTTATTTCAGGATATTGGGCATTATGTCTTCTAATATCAAGATTGATTTGTGAATTACGCGGATTTGTGAATACTGTAGCCGAAACACCATCCTTACGTTTATCAAGTGTTTTCAGAACTCGATCGTCAACATAATTGTCTATGAGGATAATACGAGTATCAGCCTTTCGGACTAAATCAGAGATCAGAGTATAGGCATCAAATATTTGTCCTTCATAAAAGAAACCTTCGATTGGTTCTGCTTCCTTGTCCTCAAGACGAGTCAGCACTTCCTCAATTTTTCTATCGGTTTCGCTCTGGTGTTTCTGCAATAGGAGCTGATGATGCTCTATAGTTTCTAATCGCTGAAAAATCTGTGCGTTACTCATAATAAAACTGCGCATCGCAATAAAAGCCCTCATAATACGAATATTGACCTCTATGGCGGCATCAGATTTAAGCACACCACTGAGCATAGCAACACCTTGCTCGGTGAAAACAAAAGGCATGTATCTTGTTCCTCCACGCTGAGCCTTATCATTTGAGGTGCAGTTTTTGCACCTCAAACTATTGAATTCTGCAGGCTCAAGCTCAAACATAAAATCAGACGGAAATCTCTTAATGTTCGCCTTTACAGCTCTTTTCAAGTACTTAGTTTCAACTCCGTAAAGACGCGCCAAATCGCTGTCGATCATCACCTGCTGACCTCGAATAATATGAATTAGATTTTCAATAGGTAGAAGACCGGAATCATGAGATTCCGATGAGGGATAGGCGTTGATAAGGTTGTTCTCTTCCATCTGATTCTGATATCAAGATGCAAAATTAACAAATTTTTCTAATAAAAGGCTATAATACACAGATAATCAGTCGAAACGATTCACCACCCAGGGCATACACCCGGTACAGCAAGGAGTGTAGGCTTTAGCCTACGCCACACCCCGTCAGAGCAACACCCGGTACAGCAAGGAGTGTAGGCTTTAGCCTACGCCCCAAATCAAGAAGCGCATCATGCATCCTACACAAAAAAAGCAAATACACCACAACCGTAGGATAAATCCTACACTCCTTGCTGTACGTGCAATATTTCCGATAATGAATTTATATCTATTTATTAGATATTAATTCTTTTTGCTATATTTGCATATACTAAACCAACCTCCAATCCTTCACAAAAATCACTTTAAAAGAAAACGGACCTGTTGTCGACTCAAAACTCACTCAATAATAAAAATTCAAAGATTATACAGTCCTCGCAGACGTAAGCACATTATGAAATTTGACAACATATCCTTTGCTTCGGCCGTAACTCAAATCGTGTCGGCAATACCATCCGGCAAAGTTGCGACATACGGAGATATCGCAGCATTAGCCGGACACCCGGCTCATGCCCGTATGGTCGGAAAAATTCTCGGATGTATAGGCACAGAATCGGATATACCCTGTCACAGAGTCGTAAATGCACAAGGGAGAACCGCACCTCACTGGCACGGACAACAGGCACTATTACGTAACGAAGGTATTTTGATCCGACCCTCCGGACTTATTGATCTGAAGATATTTCGCTGGCATCCGGATATTCCAGACTGAAGTCCGTACCGTCAAATTCATTCAGATAACGGACGGCAGCATCCTTAGCACCCTGAAGATCCATAAAGGTATAATTGCCGCAATCACGTGCTGACGCTCCCGGGACAGCGCCCTCAAAGTCGGCAACAAATTTCATGGCAGACCGCACCAACTCCTTGACATCCTCACTTGAACACTCACCTGAGATAAGGAGATAATTGCCCGTGCAGCATCCCATAGGTCCCCAATATACTATTCTGTCACTCCATTCCGGATCATTGCGCAGATATGTGGCCACAAGATGTTCCATCGCATGCAGAGCTTTCGGGTCTAACGCAGGCTCACGGTTGGGACGGGTCATACGGATATCAAAAGTCGTCACTACATCACCCGATGGAGTGACGTCACGACGAGACACATATATACCGGGCTCCAACCGAGTATGATCTATCGTGAAACTTGCGATCTTTTTCATCTCGGCGTGCCGTTGTATACAGGATCTATCATCCTGAGAGACCGGTTTACGCTTGCGAGGCACAAACTTCTTGGGAGATGACAGACGCCCGGAGCGCATATCCTCCATCCTATATTCCAAATAATTATCCGCCATAATGACTCAAAGTTAGCACTTTTTCCGCTATTCTCCAAAACCACCTACATGCAATGCCAGAACGTATGCACCGTCATACTCTCGCAATTTTACATTCACCGGGTGATTTTCATGACTTGTGTCCACATCAAAATATAACGGACTGAGGACATCACTGTCCGCGCCTAACTCCAACCCCATATCAGACATCTCTTGCAACAGACACCCACAGAAACGCGCTTGATTGACATTCGCCCATTCACGCTCACCCTCGGCATACGGGAAGATAAAGAAGAATGCCATATCTTCAAGCGTACCATTATCATAGTTAGCCATAGCTGAAACCTCCGGACACATTCCGCCATAATTAACACGATAACCGTCCGCAGAGTCAAGCCATTGCCCATATTCATCCTCCTGAGGCGTCATCCCCAGGACCGCGATAACCTTCGCAATGCTTGAAGTCGAATCCAGTGAACATTCAGACACTCCGTATGCTTTGGTCATCAGATCCTCAGCCGTGACATGCAGAGGAGCATGACTGACACCATCCTCCACCGCCTCCTGATAAGCCAACGGAGCCATCGACACCATCATACCGGACACGCTCTGTCCCCAGACACCGATAGACACAAGCGACATTACCAAAGACAAAAGGGAGCGAATAACACCGGAAATATACTTCATAATTATAGCGAATAAATATTGTATCATCTAAACAAAACACGAGCCGTAATAGTTTGCATCCCACCTTGGATAAGTGAAGGGACCCGCCGTGACAATCACAGCGGGTCCCTTTATAAAATACGGTATATATACTTATTTGAAACGGCGGTTGCCCTCAAGCACCACTTTGCCGCCCTCCTCCTTCTTACCTTTGGCAGAAAGCTTGATAATATTGTAAGCGATCGGAGCTGCACAATAGAGAGAGCAGAATGTACCCACGATCACACCGAAGATCATTGCGAATGTGAATGAACGGATAGTATCACCACCCAGGAAGAAGATACACAACAATACCAGCAGAGTTGAGAACGATGTCATGATGGTACGAGTCAGTGTTGTGTTCAGAGACTTGTTAAAGGTCAGATAACGATCCTCCTTGGGATATACCTTCATCATCTCACGCACACGGTCGAATACCACCACCGTATCATTGATCTGATAACCGATAATAGTCAGGATAGCAGCGATAAATGACTGGTCGATCTCCATAGAGAAGGGGAAGAAGCCCCAGCAGACAGAATAGAAACCGATGATCAGGAACGCTGTCAGAGCCACTGCTGATACTGCGCCTACAGAGAAGGCGATGTTGCGGAAACGCAGCAGGATGTACAGGAACATACAGATCACGGCTATACCGACAGCCCAATAAGCATCGCGACGCATATCGTCAGCCACACTCGGACCTACCTTCTGGATTGAGATGATACCATGACTCTCATCGGCCACTGTGAATGAGTCTGCACTCAGAGTCTCGCCATTTGCGTTGGTGAGCTCGTCGCGGAGGTTCTGATACAGAATGTCCGTGATCTCGGACTCAACACCCTCTGTCTCGTCATCTATCTTGTAGTTGGTTGATATACGTGCCTTGGAGGGATCATCGATTGAGATGACATTTACCGAGATTGTCTTGTCGTTGCCGGCCGTCTGGAACGCATCGAGCAGCTTGGCTTCCACATCCTTCGGATTGACATCCTTCTCAAACTGTACCACGTAGTTGCGACCACCTGAGAAGTCGATACCCTGGTTCATACCGCGGATGGCGAGCGAAGCGATGCCGATTACGACCAGTGCCACCCATACTGCGGCTGCCACCTTGCTCTGACCGAGGAAGTTGATCTTTGTATTGCTGAAGAGATTGCGAGACAGACCGGTAGTGAAGGTCATGTTGGCACAACGTCCGTTGCGGGTGATAAGATCAAACGCGATACGGGTCAGGAACACTGCTGTGAAGAATGAGCAGACAAGACCGATGATCAGAGTCGTTGCAAAGCCCTTGATCGGACCCGAACCGAAGATCAACAGGATGACACCGGTGATGACTGAGGTCAGGTTGGAGTCAAAGATTGCAGAGAAGGCATTGCTATAACCTTCGGAGATGGCCTGGCGCAATTTCTTGCCGTTGGCGAGCTCCTCCTTGGTACGCTCGAAGATAAGCACGTTGGCATCCACAGCCATACCCAATGCAAGCACGATACCGGCGATACCGGACAGAGTCAATACAGCCTGGAGCGACGCCAGAATACCGAGAGTGAAGTATAGGTTGAGGATCAGACCGATGTTAGCCACCAGACCCGGGATCACACCATAGATGGCGATCATGAAGATCATCAGCAGCACGATAGCCACTATGAATGACAGGAAACCCTGTTGTATGGCCTCGGCACCGAGTGACGGACCGATCACGTTGTTGCTCACCACTTTCACCTGAGCCGACATCTTACCGCTCTTCAGAACGTTGGCAAGGTCATTTGCCTCCTCGGGGGTAAAGTTGCCTGTGATCTCCGATGAACCACCTGTGATCTCATTGTTTACATTAGGATATGAATATACACGGTTGTCGAGTACGATAGCGATCGGACGACCGATATTGTTGCGGGTCAGAGTGGCCCATTCGCGTGCGCCACGATCGTTCATGCGCATATTGACGGTATTACCGCGCATGTTGTCATATTCACTTGATGCCGAAGTCACGACGTCACCCTCCAGAGCGGCCTGACCTTTAAGGGCTATAAGCTGCCAGTAGGGAGTGGTGCGATACTCCTTGTCATTCTTCTTGACAGGATTACCCTGAGCATCTGTCAGAGGTATCTCTGTCGGCTTGACCTCCCATACGGCTGAGAAGTCGCTCGGCAACTTGCTCTTGGCCAGAGGTGAGTTCAGAATTGAGTCTACCAGCATCTGATTGGCGGGAGCTACGAGACCGATCACCGGACTTCCCTCACGCTGACGGCCACCGAGCAGCTCGATGATATTGGTATGATTGATCGTATCCTGAGCAGCGTATGCCTCGGCAAAGTTGACCAGATCATTTACTATCTCATTATAGTTGTAGACCTCAAAGAACTCAAGGTTGGCTGAAGACTTCAACAGGTCGGTCACACGCTCCGGTTCTTTGACACCGGGGAGCTCAAGCAGTATCTGACCCGTCTTATCCTGAAGTTTCTGGATATTGGGAGCGACTACGCCAAACTGGTCGATACGTGTGCGGAAGATGTTGAAAGCCGCGTCCACCTGAGACTCCACCTGCTCACGGAGAGCTGTTGTAACATCAGCATTTGAAGATGCAGAAGTCAGTTTGCCAAGATACTCACCCTCGCGAGTGAAGAGACCGGCCATGGTGCCCGGCTGGAAATTCTGAGCGAAACGATTGATGAAGTCCTTGTCTGACGCCTTGACACCTGACTGTTCGGTCTTGGCGATGGCGGCATTGATCTGAGCCTCCTGCTGAGGACCGGCCGCATACTGACGCAAGATATCGGGAACGGAAATCTCGAGAACGACATTCATACCCCCCTTCAGGTCAAGGCCCATGCCTATCTCCATCTTGCGAACCTGGTTGTAAGTATAACCCAGGTAAACTTTCTCTTTGTCAATCGAATCATTAAATTGTTTAAGATTCAGCTTGTACAGATCGTTAGTAACGTCTGTCGTACCTGCCATCTTAGCAGCATACTCATTTGCCTTCTTTTCGTAGTGGGAAGTCACAAACGAGAAGGAAATGTAGAAGCCGCAAATCAGGATAAGAAGCACGGCTATCGTGCCGATAAATCCTTTGTTCTGCATGTTCTGTTAATTCGTTATTGTATTATTTTTATTATTTCAACGGTTAGCTCACGGCATCGTGCCGATTGGACAAACAAGGGACAACACGTCATGGAACAACTCCGCCACCTCTTATCGTGCTGATTATCCAATCATTACGACACACTATCATAAACGCAAAGACCGAGGTTTTGGTCCACAAGTGACTAAAACCCTATCTTTCAGCTTGCAAATATAGCGTATTTTTTCGATTCTGGAAACTATTCCACCAATTTTTTTCAGTCACTCTGACGCTACTCTGACGCTCTGACGCTACTCTCACGCTACAGACCGCGCAGACGTGACGAGCCTCCGGACATCCCGTTACCCGACGTACTCATACCTCGTGAGCCGCTGCTGTAGAAATTTTCCTCTTCCTCCTCATCATCATTCACAGGCTGTTCCTTCTCACCACGTTTCAGGGTCGGACGATTCTTTAGCAATGCGCGCGGTTTCTGCTGATCCATGGCTGTCGCAAGGATATTCCAGCTCTCCTCCTTCTCCCAGTTCTGCTTGATGGTCACTTGTTTAGGATAATAGAATACCTGTTCGGGCTGTCGCTGCAGATGATAATCGCCCGTATCGTAACGGCCATTGCCGTTATAGTCCAGATAGAGACGCATATAATACTTGCCGGGCAATAAATTCTCAAAAATAGCCACGCCATCCTTTACTGTAACGCGACGCGATATCACGTCTGCACTCTGCAACAACTCCACAAATGCCGGAACACCCGCCGGCATCCCGCTCAGATTAACCTTGAGCGAGGAGTATTCATCGCGTGTCCTTACCTTGACCTGCAGCTCCTGCCTGTTATTATGCAGTCCGTTGATCCCTGACAGTGCCACGGAGTCGATCACCAGACGCATCTCCTTGCCATACACTGCCGGGACATCCACCTTATATCGTCGGGGATTGAGAGTGTCCACGAGCTCCGGCAATGGCGGTGACATCGGCACCCACAACGAGTCCCTGCGTTCCTCCAGATGAAAACCCGCAGTGTCAAGACGAGCCAATGGCACCTGGGTCTCAAACACTATCGGCTTGCCATAATCCAGTATCGATCCGCTCAGATTGGACACCATCATGAAGACAGTCGGCGGCGGCACGGTATCTACCTCCACCTTTTTCTTCTTGTTATCATTCTTGCGAACCCTCGGTCTGTCGGTCAGAAACCGCAACGTGTCCGTCATGGAGACATAATTGCTCAATGAGTCAAGCTTCTCATAGCTTACCGACACTCTCAGGGTGTCACTCCGTATTATTGACGGCCTGGTCAGCCATAGCGAGATCGTATCATTGGTCGCCGAATGCTCACACACATACCAGTCATCGAGTTCAGGTGCTCCCACGAGCGAAAACTTCGGCATCGTCTTACCGGCCGCGCCCATTCTGATATCCAGTCGTGTGGAGTCCACACGTGTATACGAGGCAATATACTGCTGCTTACGGTCAGTAACAAACGAACGCAGCAACAGATCATTCGGCAGATACAATGGCCGCACACGCTTCACAATCGTGTCGAGTCGCTCAC
Organism: uncultured Porphyromonadaceae bacterium; assembly: GCA_947177615.1. Classification (GTDB taxonomy): domain Bacteria; phylum Bacteroidota; class Bacteroidia; order Bacteroidales; family Muribaculaceae; genus Lepagella. Next base: position 10,754 of record CAMWUY010000024.1, on the reverse strand, counting down.
TCCTCAGATTATATATCGAGTCAATCGTCTCGGTCTCTGTCACACTCGGTGTCACCAAGACCTCATAAAATGCTATCTCCTCCTCCGGAGATGAATAACGCAGATTGCCGTCGGCATCGTCTATTGCAAAGACACGATATTCTCCCGGAGATAATCCCTCGATCGAGAACCGGCCACGGTCGTCCGTACGTGCCATACGGTCAAAACGCATCTTGATAAACGCCGAGTCGGCATGATTACGGTGCACACCCACCAGCTTGCGCTGCATCGGTTCGAGACCGTCGGATGAGAGCACCATACCTGCTATTCGCAACGTGTCGAGATCATCTCCGGTAGAGAATGTATATGAGAAATTCTCCAACACGTTACCCTCATTATTATCCTCGATAGCGCTACCGAAGTCTATGGTATATGTAGTATTGGAAAGGAGTGTGTCCTGAAAGTTGACATAGACATGACGACCCTGTGAGGTCACTCTCGGTGTCGTTTCACCGGGAGGCGATATCACTACATTGGTCATCGCATCCTTGACATTGACAAACTCGTCAAAATCCAACACCACACGATGTCCCGCGAAGTTACGGCTGTTGGGTTCCGGGTGGGCCTTAGTCATCTGCGGAGGCATCTCATCACGGCGGCCGCCGCTCGGCGTGCCTATACGCGCGCAACTCATCCCCACCGCCGCCAGCACTATCACAGCCAACCCGATCACACCATCCCTGTATTTCCATTCTCTAAACATAACATCCACAATCAAAACCCCTGTCACCATCATTCTCCGCAGATACCCTTTCCGCCTTACGGTGAGACGCGGGCAAAGTCAGCATCCACCACGATCTTCCGCTCCCCATGAATACAAATATATAAATGAATACAAATATATTAAAAAAAATTGTGCCTATGCATCACGCACAGGCACAATCATCATTTTTAATATGAACTCATTTTTAAAAATCCGAGAATTATTATTGCTTACATTTAGCAGCTATATACTGACGGTTCATGCGACCGATGTTATAGAGCTTAATGTTCTTGGGGCACTCAGCGGAGCAGGCACCGGTATTGGTACAGTTACCGAAACCGAGCTCATCCATCTTGTCGACCATAGCGCGGACACGGCGATCCTTCTCGACCTCACCCTGCGGCAGGAGAGCCAGCTGACCGATCTTGGCTGACACGAAGAGCATAGCCGAACCGTTCTTACAAGCCGCTACACACGCGCCACAACCGATACATGAAGCTGAGTCCATTGCCTCATCAGCATTAACCTTGCTGATAGGCAGGTCATTGGCATCCTGTGCACCACCGCAGTTGAATGACACGTAGCCACCGGCCTGCTGGATTTTGTCGAATGCATTACGATCCACCATCAGGTCCTTGATCACAGGGAATGCCGCTGAACGCCAGGGCTCCACGGTGATAGTCTCACCGTTGCTGAAGCGACGCATGTACAGCTGACATGTAGTGGCACCCGTCGCAGGTCCGTGAGGATGACCGTTGATGTAGAGCGAACACATACCGCAGATACCCTCACGACAGTCGTGATCGAATACGATCGGCTCCTGCTTCTCCTCTACAAGACGCTCGTTGAGGATATCCAGAGTCTCGAGAAACGAGGTGTCCGGGGTAGTCTCAACATCAGTATAAGTCACAAACTGACCCTTGGCTCGCGGTCCGGCCTGACGCCAGACTTTGAGATTGACTTTCATTATGCTGTCTTCCATTTCTTTGATACTTAATTATTATGACTTATAGTTACGTGTCTGAACCTTGATAGCCTCATAGTGCAGGGGCTCCATGATGAGCTCGGGAGCCTTCTCGTCACTACCCTGGTACTCCCAGCATGCTACATAGAAGAAGTTCTCGTCATCGCGCTTGGCCTCTCCCTCTTCGGTCTGATACTCCTCGCGGAAGTGTCCGCCGCATGACTCGTTGCGGTTGAGTGCGTCGTATGCCACGAGCTCACCCATAGTGATAAAGTCGTTCAGACGGAACGCCTTGTCAAGTTCTACGTTCATACCCTCCAGAGAACCGGGGATATAAAGTTCTGTATTAAATTTCTTACGTATCTCTTTCAGCTGAGAGAGTGCCTGCTCAAGACCCTCTTTGGTACGGGCCATACCTACGAGCTCCCACATCACATGACCGAGTTCCTTGTGAAGAGTGTCCACCGACAGATTACCCTGAATGCTCATCAGGTGCTCGAGATGTGCCTGACACTTCTTCTCAGTCTCGGCAAACTCCGGCAACTCGGTTGAGAAGCGGGGCACACTGATCTGATCGCTCAGATAGTTCTGGATGGTATAAGGCAATACGAAGTAACCGTCAGCCAGACCCTGCATCAGAGCGGATGCACCCAGACGGTTGGCACCGTGGTCGGAGAAGTTACACTCACCGATGGCAAAGAGACCCTTGACTGAGGTCTGCAGCTCATAGTCTACCCAGATACCGCCCATGGTGTAGTGGATAGCCGGGAAGATCATCATCGGATTATAATATTTCTCACCATCCTTCTCACATGCCAGCTCACCGGGATTGACATCGGTGATCTCCTCGTACATATCGAAGAGGTTGCCATAACGCTGACGCACCTGATCGATGCCGAGACGGTTGATAGCCTCGGAGAAGTCGAGGAACACGGCCAGACCGGTGTTGTTCACACCATAGCCCTTGTCACAACGCTCCTTGGCCGCACGTGACGCAACGTCACGAGGCACGAGGTTGCCGAATGCCGGATAACGACGCTCCAGATAGTAGTCACGCTCGCTCTCGGGAATATCGGAGCCCTTGATCTCACCGCGCTGCAGTTTCTTGGCATCCTCGATATTCTTCGGTACCCAGATACGACCGTCGTTACGCAGTGACTCTGACATCAGTGTCAGCTTGGATTGCTTGTCGCCGTGCACGGGGATACAGGTCGGGTGGATCTGTACAAAGGCCGGGTTAGCAAAGTATGCTCCCTTACGATAACATGCCATAGCTGCAGAACAGTTACAACCCATAGCATTGGTGGAGAGGAAGTAAGTATTACCATAACCACCTGTCGCGATGACAACGGCGTGAGCGGAGAAACGCTCGAACTTACCGGTCACAAGGTTACGGGCTATGATACCGCGTGCGCGCTCCACACCATCCTTATCCTTGATCAGCACGACATCGTGCATCTCGTAGCGATTGAAGCTCTTCACCTTGCCGAGCTGGATCTGACGGTTCAGAGAGCTGTATGCGCCGAGCAACAGCTGCTGACCGGTCTGACCCTTGGCATAGAATGTACGAGACACCTGAGCACCACCGAATGAACGGTTGGCCAACAGACCGCCGTACTCGCGTGCGAAGGGGACACCCTGAGCGACACACTGGTCGATAATATTGTTGGACACCTCGGCAAGACGGTATACGTTTGCCTCACGGGCACGGTAGTCACCACCCTTGACAGTGTCATAGAACAGACGGTAGACAGAGTCACCGTCGTTCTGGTAATTCTTGGCTGCATTGATACCACCCTGAGCCGCGATTGAGTGAGCACGACGGGGTGAGTCCTGGATGCAGAAGTTGTATACGTTGAAGCCTAACTCTGCCAGAGTGGATGCCGCTGACGCACCGGCCAGACCGGTACCTACTACGATCACATCCAGTTTACGCTTGTTGGCAGGGTTAACCAGCTTCTGATGAGCCTTATAGTTGGTCCATTTCTCCGCGATAGGACCCTCCGGTATCTTGCTCTCAGCCGGATTCATTATCTTTACGTTCTTTATTGCTTCCATATCGTGAGAATGAATTAATGTTGATGTTGAGCGGGGGTTGCCTCATCCTGGCCACCCTGTACTGCCTCGATTGATATCTCCTCTACGGGCTGAGCCTCATCCTTGGAATGCAGATAGTCAAGAAGTGCTACCTGATGCTCCAGGAATTCGAGCATTGCGGGGAATTTGGGATCCTGAGCGAAGTAGACCTGAGCCTGAGGATTGGACATCTGACCGTACTGGCCGCGTACTGCCTCCTCATACTGCTCGAACGGCATGGCTGCGATCTGTTGTGATACGCCTGCACCGAAGAAGTCATCGAATGCCGGAGATACCATAACCTTATACTGAGTGCGAAGGTTCTCATCAGTCAGATAGTAACCCTGATGAGCCTTGACTGTGAACACTATACACTGAGCGATAAAGAGCGCAACAACGATTGAGGTCCACCATGCCGCGATACATTTCAGACGCGGTATCCATACTGTTGAATCCCAACCCACAGACTGGAACATTGACCAGAAACCGTGGTTCATGTGGAACCACAGAGCGATAAAGCCGACGATGTACACGATCCATGTCCAGTTGTTACCGAAGGCCTCCTGCAGGAAGAGAGTACCGGCAGTCGCGGGGATAGCGCCCTCGATGCCACGGATCTCCTGAAGCTGCATCTTTGCCCAGAACTGGATAAGGTGTACTACAAGGAAAGCAAGAATCACGATACCGAGCACCAGCATGTTCTTGGATGACCACTCAACACCCTTGGGAGTCTTGGAGATCAGATAACGCTCCGAGCCACGGGCACGGCGATTCTGAACGGTCAGAACAAACGCATCGATAATGTGAATTAAGATAAACACTGCGAGACCTGCACTCGCCACCAGTGCATACCAGTTTGCACCGAGGAACATACATATCGTATTGTATGCATTCGGCCAGCAGATCGCGATAGTGTTCATCAAACAGTGAAATGTTACGAATAGGACGAGTACGCAGCCGGTGATGGCCATGATAAATTTACGTCCTACTGAAGAGCTTGATAACCACATAGATGTTATTGATTAAGTTGTTTAGTTGTTTTTTTTTATTTTTATAGTGCAATCCGGCTATGGTAGCTATTTTAGCTAATCTAGCTAATCTAGCTATTTTAGCTAATCTAGCTATGATAGCTATTTTAGCTATGTTAGCCCCCGACCGCCCAAAGCCCTATTTTCTGCAAAATTATGATATTTCTTTTTAATCTGCAAAAATATCATATCATTTACACGCAAATAGGCTGTATAACACATTTCTGCAACTGACCGACACGGTCTCCCGCACGGTCACTGCAGAACGTTACATATCAATATGACTCTGACTCGTTAGGGAAGGATCCCGACTTGACATCCTCGATATACCGGCCTACAGCGTCGGTGATCACACCGGCCACGTCCGCATAACGACGCAAAAATCTCGGTGAGAAACCCTTGTTAATGCCTAACATATCATGCATCACGAGCACCTGGCCATCGACTCCGCCACCGGCACCGATACCGATGATCGGCACCGGGACCTCGCGGGCCACGCGCGCCGCAAGACTCGCCGGAACTTTCTCGATCACTATCGCAAAGCAACCGATCTCTGCCAGCATCCTGGCATCGGATATCAGTTTCTCGGCCTCAGCCTCCTCTCGGGCACGCACGCTATATGTGCCGAACTTATTGATGCTCTGAGGCGTAAGACCCAAGTGACCCATCACCGGAATTCCCGCACACAGGATACGCTCGACACTCTCACGTATCTCGGCGCCACCCTCCATCTTGACTGCCTCGGCATGGCTCTCCTTCATAATGCGCACTGCCGATGCCAACGCCTCCTTCGAGTTTCCCTGATATGTGCCGAAGGGGAGGTCGACAACCACCAGAGCACGCGATGTGCCTTTCATCACCGACTTGGCATGATAGATCATCTGATCAAGGGTGATCGGCAGTGTTGTGACATTGCCGGCCATAACATTGGACGCGGAGTCACCCACCAGCAACACATCTATACCGGCCTCATCCAGCAACTTCGCACTCGAATAATCGTATGCTGTCAGCATTGAGATCTTCTCGCCACGCTGCTTCATCTCCACAAGGCGACGCGTCGTCACCTTGCGGGCGTTATCTGCTGTATTAGTTGACATTACCTTTCTATTTCAGGAATTTCTCCTTTCAAACACTTTTCACTCTGCCGGAACCCACACCACGAAGCCCCAGGCACCGAGATGATTGGGCATCTCGGCCGGCGCACCGGTGAAATAATTGACCATCGAGTCTGCCGATGGAGCCAGATCACTGAAGGTCACAGGAGTCTCCTCATTGGAGAGATTGACTATCACTGTCACTGCGTCACCGTTTGAATCTGAACGGGTGAAAGCCAACACGTTCGGATTGATCGTATCCCATACACGCATCGTGTCGAGCTGACCATTGCTGTTCAGAGCGGAGTGGTTGTGCTTCAGTGAGTTCAGCAATTCGTAATATGCCGTCAACTCATTGGCGGTATAATCGGGCTGCACGGGATCAGTCTCGAAAAACTCAAACGCATGATTGAAGCCAACCTCCTGACCTGTGTACATCATCGGCACTCCCGGGAGCGTGTAGCTCAACAGCGCAAATGCGCCCAGACCGGCACCGTAACGCTCAAACTCCGTTCCTTCCCATGAATTGAGATCATGATTTGTAACCATATTCATGTGGATCGATCCGGCGGGATACTCCTTATCAAGTTTCTTAAGCAATTTCACGATATCCTGCGCATCTGCCTTGGCTCGCTTCTGATCATGCTCCACGGCATAAGCGTTCACACCCTGAGTCGCGGCGATATCGTTAAAGAGGTCCTTCATCGGCCACGCATAGTCAGCGTTAAAGACCGTCAGCAACTCGGGTTTGCTGCTCTCCGCCAGCATGAATACAGGCTTGATCGCATTGAGCTGTGGGATGGCCTCCTGCCAGAAATCGGTCAGCACCTCGCCGGCCACGTCGCAACGGTAGCCGTCGATATCGACCTCCTCTATCCAGAACTTGAGAGCATCGATCATCGCGGCCCGTGTTCCGGGATTGGTATAATCGAGTTTGTAGGTGTCAGTCCAGTCAAAAGGCCCGTACATCTCACCGGCCTCGTTCTTGGCATAATACTCCGGATGCTCCTCCACCCAAGCGTTGTCGCAACCGGTATGATTGCATACCTCGTCGAGGATCACCTTCATACCGAGCAGGTGTGCAGCGTGCACAAATTCCTTCATATCCTCCAGAGTACCAAACTCCGGATTGACAGCCTTATAGTCGCGCACGGCATAATAACTGCCGAGCGTACCTTTACGGTTCTTCTCCGAAATAGGGTGGATCGGCATGAGCCAAACTATATCGACGCCCAGATCCTTGAGAGCCGGCAAACGTTTCTGCAGACCCTTCAGATTACGCTCCGCCGTGCCCTGACGCAGGTTAGCCTCATAGATCACTGCATTGTCTATCCATTCCGGATTTACTCTGAGCATTTTAACATCTGCTCCCTCCGATACCTTGGAAGCACCGGACACATCAGCGGCGTTCACAACCGGGCCGCCCGCCACGAGACTCCCTATCATAAGAGCCGCAAACCATATCTCCTTCTTCATAAAGATACAAATTAAATATTTCGCCACAAATATAATCATTTCTCCCAACATATCATAAAAAAAACCGACATACAGCAAGGAGTGTAGGCTTCAGCCTACGCCCACACACAGCAACAATATGGAGTGTAGGCTTTAGCCTACGCCCCCTACGCCCTCACAAAGCAACAATATGGAGTGTAGGCTTCAGCCTACGCAAACACACAGCGACAATATGGAGTGTAGGCTAATATTTTATTATTCCACCTATTTTTTATACCTTTGTATTCTAAAAATATAAGCATACATCATGGAATACAATCACAAAGATATCGAAACGCGCTGGCAACAATACTGGCGCGATAACAACACCTACAAATGTATCGAACGTCCGGACCGAAAAAAGTTCTACGTCCTCGACATGTTCCCCTACCCCTCGGGAGCCGGTCTCCACGTCGGTCATCCTCTCGGATATATCGCCTCTGATATATACGCACGCTACAAGCGTCAGCAGGGTTTCAACGTCCTTCACCCTATGGGATATGACGCTTACGGACTCCCGGCAGAACAATATGCCATTCAGACCGGGCAACATCCCGAAAAGACCACCAACGACAATATAGCACGTTATCGCTCACAGCTCGACAAGATCGGTTTCTCATTCGACTGGAGCCGCGAGGTGCGCACATGCGACCCGGAATATTACCGCTGGACACAGTGGGCGTTTATGCAGATGTTCGATCACTACTACGACCTCGATGCCGACAAGGCACTCCCTGTCGCTCACCTCGTTGATCATTTCTCACAGCACGGCACCGAGGGCATACGCCCGGCCGGCTCCGAGGAGCTCTCGTTCAGCGCCGACGACTGGAACGCATGGGATGAGAAGAAGCAACGCGAGATCCTGATGAATTACCGCATCGCCTATCAGGGTGAGTCGATGGTCAACTGGTGTCCGGCTCTCGGCACCGTCCTTGCCAATGATGAGGTCTCCGAGGGTCTGAGTGTCCGCGGCGGTCATCCGGTGGAGCAGAAGGTCATGACTCAGTGGATACTCCGCGTATCGGCATACGCTCAGAGACTCCTTGACGATCTGTCACTCGTCGACTGGTCCGACTCGCTCAAGGAGACCCAGCGCAACTGGATCGGCCGCTCGGAGGGCGCCGAGATGCGCTTCGCCGTCAAGGACTCCGATATCGAACTTGAGATATTCACCACACGTGCCGACACCGTCTTCGGCGTCACCTTCATGGTGCTCGCACCGGAGTCCGAATATGTCGCTCAGGTCACAACACCGGAGCAGAAGGAGGCCGTAGCTACTTATCTCGATGAGGTGCGCCACAAGACCGAACGTGAACGACAGATTGATAAAAAGGTCAGTGGTGTCTTCACCGGAAGTTATGCCATCAATCCACTATCTGGCAAAGAGATCCCTATCTATGTCAGTGACTACGTTCTGGCCGGATACGGCACCGGCGCCATTATGGCGGTGCCGGCTCACGACTCACGCGACTACGCTTTCGCCCGTCATTTCAATCTGCCGGTCATACCCCTGATCGAGGGTGCGGATGTCTCCGAAGAGTCATTCGATGCCAAGGAGGGTGTCATGACCAACTCCGCCGGTCCGGAGCTCAACCTTAACGGCCTGCAGGTCAAGGAGGCTATCGCCCGGGCTAAGGAGTTTATCGAGCGCAAAGGGATCGGACGTGTCAAGGTCAACTATCGTCTGCGCGACGCCATCTTCTCCCGTCAGCGCTACTGGGGCGAACCCTTCCCCGTATATTACAAGGATGACACCCCCTATCTGCTCGACGAGTCTCAGCTACCGCTGCATCTCCCGGAGGTACAGTCTTATCTCCCCACGGCCGACGGTCAGCCCCCGCTCGGCAACGTCGCTGACTGGAAGACTCCGGAGGGATACCGCCTGGAACTGTGCACCATGCCGGGCTTCGCCGGATCCTCCGCTTACTATCTCCGCTATATGGATCCGCACAATGATAAGGCACTCGTCAGCCCGGAGGCCAACGCATACTGGCAGGATGTCGATCTGTATGTCGGTGGTGCCGAGCATGCCACAGGCCACCTTATCTACTCACGCTTCTGGAATAAGTTCCTCTACGACCTGGGACTCGTCGTCAGACCCGAACCCTTCAAAAAGCTTGTCAACCAGGGCATGATACAGGGACGCACATCATTCGTATACCGTATCAAGGATACCAACACATTCGTCTCCCACGGCCTTCGCAAGGATTATGATACGACACCCATCCGTGTCGATATATCCTTGGTACACAACGACATCCTCGACACCGAGGCTTTCCGCCGATGGCGACCGGACTTCGCCGACGCCGAGTTTATACTCGAGGATGGCCGATATATATGCGGATATGCCGTCGAGAAGATGTCCAAATCGATGTTCAACGTCGTCAATCCGGATGATATCGTGGAGCGTTACGGCGCCGATACACTCCGCCTGTATGAGATGTTCCTCGGACCGGTCGAACAGTCCAAGCCCTGGGACACCAACGGCATCGACGGTGTCAACCGTTTCCTGCGCAAACTCGTGGCACTCTTCTCCAAATGTGATCAGGCCGATCGTCGCGACATGACCCCTGAAGAGCGCAAGATCGTTCACAAGCTCATCAAGAAGGTGACTCAGGATATCGAGAATTTCTCATTCAATACATCAGTGGCGGCATTTATGATCGCTGTCAATGACCTTTCGGCTCTCAAGTCAGACTCCACCGTCGCCCTCGAGACCATCACACGCCTGATCGCACCCTTCGCACCACACCTCGCCGAGGAGTTCTGGCATCAGTTGGGACACGACGGCTCTGTCGCCGACGCGGAATGGCCGCAATGGGATGAGAGCGCACTCACCGAGGCTACCGTCAAATATCCGGTATCATTCAACGGTAAGGTCCGCTTTGTCATAGAGGCTCCCGCCGACGCCGATCGCGATGCTGTCAGTGAGCAGGCGCTCGCCGACCCGGCTGCCGCCAAATGGCTCGACGGCAAGACCCCCAAGAAGGTTATCGTAGTGCCCGGCAAGATTGTCAACATCGTTATCTGAGATACCGCCCGGCTGACATTGTGAGGAGAACCGGGCGATCTCATCTCACCTCCTCCACACAATAATATCCCTGTACATACGTTATAATCTCATGACCTCCATAGTCTTCGCAACCAACAACGCTCACAAGCTCGACGAGGCGAGACGCCTCGCCGACGGGCGCATCAACATACTCTCCCTCAGCGATATCGGCTGTTATGACGACATCCCCGAGACCGCCGGAGATATCGAGGGCAATTCCCTCATCAAGGCCCGATGGGTCGCGGAGAGATATGGCTATGACTGTTTCGCGGACGACACCGGTCTTTTCGTCAACGCGCTCCAC
>CAMWUY010000023.1 GCA_947177615.1 uncultured Porphyromonadaceae bacterium | reverse complement strand
GAATATGTCAAAAATTGAGATAACACCTGAGCAGGAACGGCTTGCAAGATTTGCAAAGGCGATGGGGCATCCCACACGCATTGCCATATTGCATTTTCTCGCTCAACGCAATGAATGCTTCTTCGGAGACATTCATGAGGTCTTGCCCATCGCGAAAGCTACCGTATCGCAGCATCTGAGCGAGTTGAAGGAAGCCGGACTGATTCAAGGTACTATAGAACCACCGAAGGTTAAGTATTGCATCAATCCCGATAACTGGTCAGTTGCCAAACAACTTTTTACCAAGATGTTTGACGACTGCTCTCCATCATAAAAGAATGGCTTGATTCGGGAAATGAATTAGAATCTGTCCGCCGCTTTTTGGCATATTTTCCGAGGTCTCATCAGTCACGATGCTCGCATCGCTCCCTCTTCGACTCGAAAAATCTGCTCAAAAATCGCCGCCTCTACGACCCCGAAATTTTAAGGAACGCGCTCTAAGCCTTAAACATGTTTTCTATTTTTGACACAACACCGAGAATGTCCGTAAATGAGGGTACTATATCCTCATATATCATATTCGCAACCATGGTATCATAGTCGCTTTTCCATTCCTCGATGACACCTTCAGGGGGAGTGAGGGTAATCCTTTTACGAATGTCCGGAGTATAGTCTACATCCCGTATTGAAGTGAATACCTCCCGATGATGGCGAATGGTTTCCCAGAGATCATAATTAGGAATAGCCTTGTCGGCAATTCCAGCCTCATACATCTTGCATAGATCATACAAGTGTCGGGATTTACGATTGGCATTCCGACAACCATCGGTTGTGAATAACTCGTGAAGTAGGAATGCCTTTTCAAGGAATGTCTTTTCTGCAACAGCGGCGACAATCTGAACTTCACTATCATTTGATGTAAGATGCGGAAACGCCCCAGTTACAAAGGATTCAACCCTTGCTTTGGCTGTAGGTTCAAACAGAGAACGTGCTCCAACTTCCAGCAGAACCTCATCACGGAGATATGGATTAGTTCCAGAGGGTAATACCGATTTATAGATTATATGAATCTGTCGAGGCTCAGGGTATGTCGCGTCTCCTTCTCCATCGGGATCCGTCTTAATCGCCACAAATTCACTTAATCCTGCTTGTTCTACCTCCAATATCAGGTCATTGGCAAGAGTATCCCGGACAAATACCGATGACGCTTTACGCAACTTCTTTAATTGCTTCTTGGTAACATCACCCTCAATCTCGAACATACTGCGATCTATGGCAATGTCAATATCTTCTGAGAACCGTCTGATGACACCCCAGATTTTGCTGAGTGATGTACCACCCTTGAACACCATCTTGTCTGCGTATGGCAGTGAAAAAAGAATATTGAGTATCTCAGTTACCCAAAAATCTTTCTCAATGGCAACTACAGGCAGTGTTATCTTTGTAGCTGTCTGCTCAAATACGGTTCTTCTTTGTGCCTCGGTAAGTGTCAGAAATTTATTCATAGGAATCGAGTATAATTTTACGGATCCATGCTGGAATCAGGGCAAAATCCTTTTTTATTGTTTCAAGTGGTATGGACTTGACCACATTGTGTATATGGGCAAGCTGAGTATCGGTGATATTGTTTTCTCCGATTTCGCGTATGGCAAATGTGAGAAGCATTGCGATTTCATTCTGAAAAGCCAGATTTTTTTTAGCAGTATGCTTGAACTGTATGCCCCTGTTTCCTGCCAACTTGACTTTACGTGGCGATCCATCTGTCAGATATACAACATTCATCGGCAACTGGGTTGACAGTCCGAGCTTATTAAGTGCATACGCCCCGGTCGGGACAATCTTAGCCTTGTCGCGTCTCGCAATAGCGGCGGCAATTTCCTCAATGGTCGGATAAAGAATACCCAACCCCAAAACCTTATCAATCTTTGGATAACAATAGACACCTTGTGCTACCCGAAGTAACTTTTCAGACGCGACAAGCCGTCCGAAAGCCTTGTGAACAGCATCCGGAGTGCCATATAAAGCGAAATCTTGCGGGAAAATAATTGTACCCCTTCCGCGCTTAGATACACTTGTTAATATCTTTTTTTCAATAGATTGCATTAGTTTTTACCGATTATTTTGTCACAAATTTACAATAAATTTCTGACAAAATCAAATTTGACATGAAACGACACTGCAACTCTGCCTGTATATGGCATGCATACGTCTCGTTTCATTTACACATCTATAATACCAACATTGTAATACGCAGATTAGTAGTATTAGATTTACCCTATCATTATCATTCGCGGTCATTCAATCTACATATCTCTCCATAGAATGGGTTCGTCATGGAGTGGTTAGAGCGCGTGCCTTATGGTATGGATAAAGAAAAGAATTTTGAGACTTGTCAATGGAATTCTCAATATGATGATAATAAATTATAAGATGACCCATAGTCCGGGATGGACTATGGGTCATCTTATCAGGTAATGTTCCGGTGGAGGAACACTTATTATATTTCAGTAGTTCTGAGCAGCATTACTTTACCATCACGAGCTTGCTGTAGATTGAACCGTCTGCCAAGGTTCTGCGTACTATATACGCCCCCTTGTCAAGATTGTCATTGCGCACACGTACACCGGCTGTAGTGTAGACCTCTACATCGGCCGAGCCATTGACATAGACAGTACCGTCCGCAACGCTCACAACAACGCTATCGACATCATCGGCGGTTATCTCATCAACACCGGCACCCTTGGTCGGATTGACAGTGTAGACCTTGCAGACATCTGAATTGACCACCAGACCGGAAGTCGCATCGATAAGCGCTACCACGAAGTGCATGTTGTCAGGATTGCTGACAGCCTCAGGCACCTCAAAGCGGATATCGGTAGTGTAAGCCTCGCCGGCCTCAACATCTGACGGCACACGGCCGCTGATACCATAGAAACCACCGATCATCGCGCGAGCCACATTGTGATAAGTATAGTCCACCTTACGCGGCTGAGCTGACCACCATGCCATCACAGGAGATGTATTACCGGCGAAATAGTTGGACTGACGACCTTGCAGACCGTTCTCCAATACGCAGGTGAAGATATTGTAGATTGTGTTCTTACGGCTTACTGAGAAGCGAACATCTACAGGGAGTGACATGATGCCGTCCGCTGAATAATATGTAGGTTCGACAACCTTGATTTCACCCTCGGCAACCTTGCCGATCTCACTGAGCACCATATCCTTGAATGTCATATTGCCCATCGGTGAGGTCAGTTCGTAGTAGCCTGTCTCCTCACTCTGATACATAGGCTGATAAACCTTGTCGATACGGTTGATACGACCGGACGGATATCCGCCGAGCGCCAGAAGCTCATCATAATCGGTCATCACCACAGCGTCACCATTGTGAACGGAGATGACAGCGACATTGTCGGGCATCGAAGACTCCATATCCTCGATAGCGACCTCACCGAGAGGACAGTTGCCACACCACATACCTGTACCCTCCTCGATCATTACACGACGGTTGATCTCAAAGGCGTGATTGATGATGTTACCCTTATATACCTGCTCCAGACCACCCATCACCGTTGTGACAACAAAGGCATTAGTGCTGCCGGCCTCCAGAGGCACATCCTTGAATTCGATAGCCTGACGGTCACCGGTAGTCAGATCAAGATCCTCCAGATTGATGATATCCTTATATCCGTTCTCGGGCAACTCGAGGGTAGCTGTGATAGCCTTGAAAGGACCCTCTACGTTTACATTGACGTATGCAGTGATATCAGTCTCTTCTGCCTCGACGAGATTGTTCTCGGCTGCGACAGTCAGAGTATAGGCGCCACGATATTCTACAGCGAGATCATCGATAAATATGATACTCTCCTCCTCATTCTGATTGACCAGAGCGATATACACATTTTTGCCGGCATATTCGGAGAGGGGGAACTCATATTCCTTCCATGAACCCTCGAGCACACCCTTGGTCTGTGAAGGCACCATTGTCACCTCGGCAAGCTGCTTGGCCTCATTCTTGATGGTCATGAAGAGCGACTCATCCAGAGAGCCATAGACGTCATCACATTCCCACACGAAGATCTTGAGCACGTCAGTGCGGCCACCGTCATAGCTCTGACCCTTGAACGTCAGGAAGTAGTCTCCGTCATTAAGTTTGATCTGAGGTATGATCATCCAGTCATCACTCTCACCGATAGGATTGTAGTTGGAGTGTGAAGCAGCACAATAATCGTAGTTGCCGTCATCACGCACCGAGAAGTTCCACGGTGTGTTATACTGGTCAAAGCCTATGGCCTGCATCTCCTGGGTAGGTATCTGCTGGTCTCCGTCGAAGAGCAGGAAGTTGTACATCGCATCATTGGGAGAGTTGAAGTCCTCAAAGAATGGACGGGCCGCATCCTCAGTCGGAGTGGGCACGTATGCACCGTAATACTTGAGCGTTATGGCCTCGTTGCCGCCGCAACCGGAGATATCTGATACCAACGATGCCGGTATCTCCACACGATACTCGCGATCCTTAGCCAGACGGCGCTCGGAGGCGGGATAGATGATCAGACGGGAGCCGTCGATTGTGACACTCAGGTTGCACAGGGCAGCCTCACGACCCTCCTCATAGAGCCGGGGTTGAAGAGCAGTATTGACACTCAGGTCAGCATCAAAATCCAATGTTATGGGATTGTTGTATGAGAAGAGATTGATGTAAGACTCCTGCTCGGGAGTAACAGCGCTATAGGTCACCGGGGTATTGGCACGACCCGTGTAGCTGACTGTGATATCGGCATTACCCATAGTGGTGTCATCCACTATAAACGTTCCGGCAGGAATATTCACGTTATATTTCTTACCCTCTTCAAGAGCGATTTTGTCAAACTCTATAGTATACAGCACTCTCTGCGAGCTGAAGGGGACGAAACCCTTGGAGACACCGACTGTGTTGCCATCCTCATCGGTCACCGTCACCTTAGCGCCCTCGGCGGGAGCACAGCTGTATGTGAAACGGATCATCATCGATGACAGCTCAGAGAACTTCTGACCGGCCACGGGGCTGACCATATAGTCAGTCAAAAGACTAACACCCTTGGCAGCCTCGCCATAGAGCACGGGGAGAGTCAGGCCGAAGGCACTGCCACGGAACTCTGCCTGTGACAATATTGTCTTACCGTCGGAAGATACACCCACTGCATAACCTGAAGTCGGGTAGCCGGACAATGTATAATAGTCTATGCCATACTTTTGATCCAGTATCTTACCGAGGTCCACCCACAGACCCTCACTGCGCACCAGAAGGGTACGGATCGGGTTGGATGCAGGCGAGGAGGCAAAGATTGTACCGTTGTTGTCGATAGCTGTCGCCAGAAGGTCGTGAGACTGTACGTCATTGAATATCTCCAGTTCACCGGTCGGCACATGATAGCGATATACGGCGTCGGAATCATCCGAACCATTGGCATCCTTACCGACAAAATATATCGTACCGGTCACCCACTCACCGTTGGGGCTCAGAGCCGCGCTGTCAGTAAAGCTCGCACCGTACTCATCATAATCTGCAAGGATGAATGAGAACTCCTCGGTATCGAGATTATACACACCGTATGAGCAACCCCAGTTAGGACGGTTGTGGTCTATACCGACCAACAATATCCGGCCATCCTCGGACAGGGTACGGAATGTATAGTTGGGAGTCTCGTTGCGCGATGTCGCAAAGTCACCGGCATCGATGATATCGAGATCATACAGAGTCTGATAAGTCGGCAGATTGGACAATTTGCGGATAGTGCCATCCTCCCAGAGCGCACTGTATAATTTGGTCATATCATCACCACAGAACCAACCGGCCATACGCTTGCCGTCAGCGCTCCATCCGTAGACATTACCACTCATATTACGGTTGTTGGAGGCTGAGCCCAGGAAGAGGTGATGCCAGGTCAGGTCATCTACCGTAAAGTAAGCGGGAGTACCGTTAAAGTTACCATACACTGTTTTACCATCATTGGACACACCGGTACATACCGACGACGAGCCGGTAGGGATACTCTTGGCACGGCCGTTGAACTCGAGATATCGCTCGGGGGTGTAACTGATGACCTCACCGGTAGTCATGTCAATAAACTGTACATCTGAGGTCACTGTCTCCTCACCGGCCTGACGCTCGTAGGTAGCGTAGCGGCCATTGGTGCTCATGCCATTGACAAACGAATCTGTTCCCACCGAGAAAGGTACGAGTCGCGGAGTGCCGGACTCAGCAGCCGCCGTCAGTGTCACGGCCGCTGCAAGGGATAATAAGAATCTGTTCACTGTATATTAGTAATTAAAAATTTATATTTTTCAATAATAAAAGCCATCTGAGCATGAAGCACCCGCAGTGCTGATATGGGTAATACTTCCGTCTGAACTTATTTGGGTTACACCCATATTCATGCAAGTCCCGAGCCTGATCTTACAAATAAATGTTAAAAATAAAGTCCGCGACCGTTTTTCGATGGTATCTGTGAGACGGGAGGGGATTCAGCCCTCCCGCCCCGGGCGGAGTGGTGATACCGCATCGAGCATATATCACCACTTCTTAATTCAAGACTCTTATCTCATGGATAAGTTTAAAAGCATCTGTAGCCTACCCCCTTACTTATTGATAAGTTTGAGAGCCACACGCTGATCACCGTCAGCCACTGTGATGATGTATGTACCCTCAGCGAGTGAGAAGATAAGTGTCTCATCATTCTCAACCACTGCTGATGCCATCACAGCACCGCCGATTGTGTAAACATTCACTGTCTGACCAAACTTCAGACCTGAAACGTACAGCTTGCCGCCATCGCTCCAACCACGCAGGTTGAGATCGGTCACTACATCATTCACACCGGTCGGAGTCACTACGACACCATCGTATGAGAATGTAGCGGCATAATTGATAGCGGACACAACGGGAGCTGACTCATAACGGCCATTGGCCACATCAGCTGTCACATCGTTGCCATTCAGAGTCAGAGACTCGAGCAGCCAACCATCAGCGATGTCAAGAGAGAGCTTGGATGTAGCGCCGGTCTCTACAGGGCTGAGAGCCACAACGCAGTTGTCTACCGCGAAAGTCACGGGATAGAAGTCCACCACGTTGAATTCGAAGTTCTGCTCAACTGATGTCTCACCGTCAAACTGAGTACCGAAATTGAATGTGGCTGTCGGAATCACGAGAGTGTATTTACCCTTCTTGGTGATAGCTGGTACCATCTGGAATTCAAGTTCCAGCGGATTTCTCTCCCACTCGCTGTCCGAGTCATAAGAGATCACCTTGAATGGAGTTTTATCACCCCACTCATCTGTTGTATACTCATAGTTCAGATTAGCTGCGATGTTGCCATTTTCATCGATTACATACGGGAATGCCGACCATGAAGCATTGAAGGCATTACCCTTGCTTGAATATGCACGGAAGGTATTGATCTCTGAAACGCTGCTGTTGGTCTCACGCAGCTTAACACGGGGCTGACAGAGTGTCAGTTCGTAGTTGAACTGCAGGAATGACTTATCCTCGGCATTATTGCCGTCATCCACGATGTTGCCGTCCTCACCGTATGCCACCAGAGAGATGTCACACTGGGGATAGCTTGTCATGATTGATTCGGGAATATAAACGTACCATACGTTGCTATACTCCTCATAATTGGCAGCCTCGCACACGGCAGGAGTTGAAGATCCGAAACCGGTATTGACGACAGCTTCTATAGTCACAGGCTCGGTAAAGAGGACTGTGCACTTATTCTCCTTGAGGCTGTTGAGAGTCTCACCTGAAGTCGGCACGACTGTTACATATTGAGCGGAGCTATACTTGAAGGCTTCGCTTGTACCGACGAATGTCAGAGACGCACCGTCACCGTATTGCACCATCTCAGCCTCGCTGCTGAATGTACGGAAGAAGATCTCGTAATTCTTACCCTCATATAGACGGATAGTCAGCGGCCAGCAGAGCAACCATGAGTTATCCTCCTGCTTCTTGGGCTCGCTGTAATAGAGCAATTCGCTCGTACCGAGCTCTCTGAGCTCAGCTGTCACATAACCCGCTTTCTCACCATGATTGAAGGAGACGAGCATACCTGTACCGGGAACGTATGTATTGTCCGGACCATTTGTACCCACTACCTCGGCAAGAGGCATATTGGCTGTGATCGGCTTGGCGTCTGTGCCATCCCATGTGTAGGTAAACTTGGAAGTATCCATACCCTCGGAATGAGCATTGGCGATACCTAAGAGAGCAGAAGTGATCTCCAGAGGAGTCGGATCGGCATCTGCGATAGTCTTGGTATAGGTGTACGTATACTCAAGAGCTGTCTCAAGCATCACGCCTGAAGCTGTACTGAATGCACCGGGGTTGCATTTCAGGGTATATGTACCGCTGGGCATCTGACCATTCTGGTTGAACTGAATATTGACAAACGGACCATTGGCAGCCCACTCCAGCATGGGATCATCAGCGCTATACCATCCACCGATCGTGAACTCAACCGGAGTTCCGTTCTGGTCAGTAAACGATATGTTCGCCTCATTGACAGTCATGGCCGTTGCGCCGCCGAAAGTGATCTGGATCATATCAAAGCTGACCCCCTCACCCTGCACGATTGAGCTGCCGGACTCGGGAGTGACAGCTGTGGGTACTGCTGTCTCGCTCTGAGCCTCGAGTTTGTACTGGATACGATACTCCTTGTTAGAGTTATCGTCGGCCATATTTGCAGGTACAACCATAGTGTACATACCGGACTGAGTCGGAGCAGGATTAAACTTGATGAGATAGGCAGACCAGTTGACCATATCATAATCGTTGGTTCCTACAACTACAAGATTGCCTGACTCGTCAAGAAGCCGTACCACACCGGTCGGAAATTCACCTACCTCACTGTCCCACAAGAGTTGAACCTGAGCGAGGCTGGTCACATCATTGACCACACCCTCTTGCGGAGAGATGAGGTTGAAAGCCGAGGCACTCAGACCGGCCGACACCAACATCCCTGCACATAGTAGAGATTTTACATTCATTTTCATAATGTCATTATTGGTTAGTTAATAATTGATAACAAATTAGTGCGGGTGCCACATTAATATTGTGAATATAATGTGACACTCCGCATTATATTTTATATTATTTTACTATATATTTCTGACCATTGATCAGATAGACACCCTTGGAGAGAGCGACCGTTGCAGTCTCGCCGGCGCACACCTCAACCTGAGCGGTATGCATACCACTGACACTATATACGTCATATACGCCACCTTCGACCGAAAGGATTGAGATAGCGCCGTCAGTTGCTGTGATCACGTCACACTCAGATACCGGGACGACAGTCTCGACACCGCTCGGGTTAGTCACTGTGATATAGCGCAGATAGAGTGTAGAGAAACCTTCGGTTGAGAAGGTGAAGGTCAGTTTACCGTTAGTCACACCCTCGGGCATCGTGATGCTCACGGGGATAAACTCTGATGTACCGCTGATGAAATGATCGGCATCGTTCGGACTCACCATCATAGTGCCATCATATCGGTTGGTGACGAAGAGATCAGTGTTGGTACGACCTGCAACATACACCTTGAATTCGTGACCTGTTCCGAATACACCGGGCTTGTTACCCTCGGGAAGCACTACCATCTGATCTTCCATACCCTCATAATCCCGGGCAGTCTCCATCGCCCACTCAAACTTGAGTGTCGCGCCGGCACCGAAATTCAATGTCGGTGAGATCAGGGTGCTTGTCGTAGCGCCCGACACTCCTGCCAATGCGGGTTCTGTCTCATTCTCGCCACGCATACGAGGCACGAAATATCCATTGTATGTTGTGCTGGTATTGTTAGACTGAGCCACCCAGTTGAGAGGTACCTCATTGAGCGTATAGAGTTCGAGCTGAGGCTCGTATGGCATTTCAGGATTGGTGACGCCTGACGCATTGATATAGGTCTTGGACACGCGGCCGTCACGCACGCTCCATGCGCGGAAGAATATCTGGCGGTTGGGCTCAGCCTGCTCGTAAGTGAAGTCTCCGGCCGGACCGATATAGATAATCTCACCACCCTTCTCGATTATGTCGCCTACCGAGCAGTTATCCTCCGGATGACCGAAGATACCGGTAGCACCGAGGTTAGTGGTATTGACACGATCCACAGTAGCTGCGATCACGATATCGTCATCACCCATAGTATTGATACGGATACCATGATTGGCTGAATATGTTCTCATCACGTATGGAGCCGGATGAGAGGAGATAAATTCAATAGAGGCCGTCGACCCGGTGCTATACCAGGGATAGCCGTTGACACCTATGGCCTGGATGTAATATGGAGTGCTCGCCTTAAGATTGGGGAAGTAAGCGGTGATATCATCATCATCACCGTAATATATCAGCGTTGCTTCACCGAATTTAGTGACAAGTTCACCTTCATCGTTATATACCGGATAAGTGACCCCCTGTTCGGGATAGGTCTCGATAGGCTTCTCGGAAATCAGGATTGCTGTTGCGGGAGCATCGGCAGGACGCGTACAGGTCACGATAGCCGTATTGCCGTCCTGGTCGACAAAGAGATTGCCCGGAGCCTCGCACACGAAATCGGGAGCGCCCGTGGAATCAAAAGTGAATGCATAGCAATATGGATCATCATGCTCATATCCCAACGCATCTTCTGCCGACCATCCCAGCAACGCACCTTTTTGCAGCATATTGGCGACAGTCTCGGTCGACACGGTTGCCGGATCGCTCATACTCGGAGATGTGATCAGCATGGAGTCATCATTGCTCCAACCATATAGTCCACATATCAGACCGAACGAACTGTAGGGACTCTCCTCCTCGAGGAAGTTTAAGCTCACCTGACTCTCCTTCTCTGAAAGGACAATCTGCAGGCTATAGATAGCATTCCCACGCGGATTGCCCTCATTGACACCGAGATGGGCAAACTGCACTGTCAGAGTGCGGTTCCCCTCCTCACCATCGAGTTTATAGCTTATTTCACCCTCCTTGATACCGTAGCTCGAAGGCATGATGCCCATATAGAACTCGTTGGAGGCATATCGGCTGGCATCGTCAAAGAACAGGTTGCAATATCCGCGGAAGGCAACCTTATCCTCTCCTAACAGTATGCTGCCGTTGTTGTTGATGGCAAACTGATTGAACACGCGGCCGCCATACTTGAAGTCAAAGCCGATGGGGAAACCCTTACCCGTGTAGGCATTGATAGTCTGACGGTCGGGATACACCATCTCACTTGCCACACCGTATGTGACATTGACCGGAGTCGCATTCTCAAGAAAGGCAAATTCAGCCTTCGACTGCTTGAACGCATACTGAGGTATATTGCCTGCCGATGCCACAACCGATGTTCCGATGAGTGCCCCGACGGCTATACCCTTAAAGAAAGTAGAAATCTGCATTTTTATAATTATTTTTATAAATTTATTCAAAACAGGGTGACAAATTGCTACAAAAATGGCAACTTGTCGCCATAAATTGCTTATCTCACAAGCATAATGCCACAGCCTGATAGATAATCTTATATGCGAAGTTATATTATTATTGTGAATTTCCAAAAATTTTAACCATTTTTAGGTTGCATAACATAAAAAAGTATTAATTTTGCATTTGTTCACTCACGCGACACTTTCCGGGTCAATGGAATAGAACCCGAGCGTGCCGATACATTCGCAATAACTATTTGGCTTACAATATTCAATCTAATTTTCAGATTAACTCATGAGAAAACATTTATTATTTCTAATCCTTCTCGTCACGGGATGTATCAGCTCTTTTGCTGCTGAACCCAGCGGGACATTGCCTGTGCTCTATATCAACATAGACAACGGGGCGGAAGTAGTAACCAAAGAACCGTATCTTAATGCCGTATACTGGCTCGACCCGAAGGGTGTCACCGGTATGGAGGCTTTCGGATCACAGGAGAGCCCCCTCAAGACCAAGATCAAAGGGCGCGGCAACTATACATTCACCGGATTTGACAAGAAACCCTATCGTCTCAAGCTCGACAAAAAGGCGGCTCTCTGCGGCCTTAAGTCAAGCAAGCACTGGGGACTTCTGGCTCACGCTGATGACAATCGCGGTTTCCTGCGCAACGCTATCGGATTTAAGGCTTCCGAGCTCGTAGGTCTCCCCTGGACTCCCAAGCAATACCCCGTAGAGCTCGTGGTCAACGGCACTTATCGAGGCCTGTATTTCCTCACCCAGATTATACGTATTGACTCTGACCGTGTCAATATCACCAAGTGGGGCGAAGAGGACGAAAACGGTGTCGCACTCGACAAATGGATCGAAGGCGGCACACTCGTAGAGCTCGACAACTACCCGGAGGAGGCACAGATACAGATCTATAACAACGGCGCTCCCGAACCACTGCGTTTCACTTACGACAAGAGTGTCGATCCGGGATTTGAACCCGATGGATACATCAATTGGCTCAAGAGCAGCCTCGGCACGGTCAATGATCTGATCCTCAACGGAGACCGCAATTCCAGTGCACTCTGGGATCTCGTGGATATCGATGATCTGGCACGCTTCATAGTTGTACAGGAATTTATGGACAATTATGAATCATTCCACGGCAGCTGCTACATCTATCGCGAGAAGGGAGACGGCGAGAAATGGCACTTCTCACCCGTATGGGACTTCGGAAGTGCATTCCAGCGCTCACACCCCAACCATCCCTGCTTTGAACAGAGCGACGGAAATATGCACTACAATCACTGGGTGCTCGAATTACTCCAATTCCCCGCGCTCAAAGAAAAAATAGCTCAATACTGGGCCATCCTTAAGGATCAGAGAGCGGATATCGACACTTTCGCAGCTGACTTTATCAATCAGATCAAAAGCGCAGCCGCCAAGGATAAGGAACGCTGGCCACAGTATGGCAATGACAACCTTGATGGTAAACTCAACGAGGTCAAGGGTTTCCTGAATGCCTCCACCTCATACCTCAACAGAGCATATTCTGTGCCCGATCCTGATGAAGGTCCGGAGTTCTGTCTCGTCGGCTCATTCAATACATGGGCCAAGGCCGATCCCAACTATAAGTTTACCAAACAGAACGGCGTATATGTCTATACTTGCACAAATGCCATTCAACCCATAGAGGGACAGGAATTTGGTTGGAAAATCAAGGAATATGTAGACAACTGGAACCTGAGTTTCGGTAAGGGAAACTCTGATATCACCATCAACACAGAGTATTCACTCCAGAGATCCGACAACAACCTCACCACTCCCATTCCTGCAGGAGCCACACTGATCTTCAAGTATGTCGAGAATGGCACGTCCACCCTCAAGATAGTGCCCAAGTCAGAGGATGATCCTATCCCCCCGACACCGACTCCTCAACCCGACATCGAGTTCTACCTCAGCGGTGAATTTAACGGATGGGCATCCAGGGATCCGGCTTACAAATTCACATACGAGCCCGACCGCAACCGTTTCGTTTACAATGTCACAGAGACCATCCATGACAAAAAATGGAAGATCAAAGATGATACTGACAACTGGGAAGTTAATTTTGGAGCGAACGGCAGTGTGGCGCTGCAGTATAACCAACCCTATACCGGTGTGGTCGGCGGCACAAACTTCACCAACGATATCCCCGCCGGATCACGTTTCGTCCTGACATACAATCCCGAAAATATCTCGGGTGTATTCATCATACAGACAGAATGGCCAACGGACGAATACTGTAAAACCGTTCGTTTCATAGACGCTCACAGCGAGCCCTGGGAGCAGGTATATGTCCAGGCCTGGAATGGTGACGACACCTCCGAGCGTTACACGGCCGGTTGGCCCGGTGAGGCTATGAGCCGCGAAACTGTGGCAATGACACTCGCTGACGACGCCCACACCGTAGCTTGGACTCACACCTTCAACCCCGAGAAGTATGTCGGCAATATCAAGGTAAGCTTCTCCAACGGCAATACCGGTGATGACAATAATATCGCGGAGAGCGACCTGAACGACGAGCACGTGCGCAGCGATTTCACCACGATTGTTCTCCCGGTCACTCCTGCAGACGGTCTGACATTCTACGCAGAGCAAGGTGCGCTTATCATCCGCTCCGATCGTGAATGTCCCGTACAGGTAGTGGATCTCACCGGCCATGTACGCACCTACGAACTGATCCCCGGCACGACTATAATCAATCTCCCCGCCGGCATCTACATCGTCAACGGACATAAAGTAATACTCTGAATAAGATAAACTAATAAGAGCGGCCGCCTTCACAGGTGGCCGCTCTTTGCTTAATAACCCCCGACTACTTGACCCTCCTCCTCCTTCACATAGGCGAGGATAGACAATCTTAAGAGAGCGCTCTAAGTTCTGAGAATTAACATGTTTTGCTCAATAACAATTGATTGTATTTTTCAGCCTAACCGATTGCCACTTTAGTAATTCTTTGTATATTTGTACTTATGAAAGTAACGTCTGTCTGAAAATGACCGGTCATTAAACAAAGTACGAGGACTGGATGACTTTGAGCTAATATGTTTTTTTAATAATACGATAAATATGAGAAATTATACTATAGAATATCTCAGAGGTCTCCGGGAGTCAGAAGACCATGTCGAATTCAAGGCTGCCCAACATGGTAATTTTGCCTATGACGGAGGGACAAAACCCAATCCTAAGGATCGGCGCAAATGTATTCTCGGTTATGTTACAGCATTATGCAATGCTGGTGGTGGTGCATTAGTACTCGGAATGCATGACTCTTATCCTCATTATGTTGTTGGGACTCAGCAATCCCTCAATGCCTTGGGCAAATTGGAAAATAAAATTTACAAAGACACCGGCATTCTAACGAGTATATATGAGCTTTTTGAAGACCCAACGGCAAAAACAGGTCGTGTTGTAGTAATAGAAGTGGAGGATCGTCCCATTGGTCAACTTTTTAGCTTTGAAGATGTCTATCTTACTCGAGTCGGAGAGGACTTGCTGCCTATGCCGGTTGAGCAAACATTTAGCGTCTTGCAAGAAACTGAACCGGATTTCTCGTCTGAAATATGCCCTGGTCTTAAACTATCGGATCTTGATTCGGAAGCTATCAAGATCTTTAAGGAACGGTATTCCGATAAACAAAATAATAAGCATTTCAAAGCACTTTCAGACAAGCAAGCATTAAGTGATGTCAAATTGATTAATGGCAATAAGGTCACTTACGCGGGGCATTAATCTTGTTAGGCAAGAAGGAATGTATCCAAAAGTATCTTCCTCAAGCGTCAATTATACTTGAATATAGGAAATCTGAATCCTCCATTACGTTTGATAATCGGCAACAGTATTGTGGTCCATTTTTCAGAATAATAGATGAACTTTGGCATGATATTAACCTGCGTAACAGCAAAATAGACATACAGAATAATTCATACATTGATAATATTCCGTATTTTCGGGAAGATGTTATTCGAGAGGCTATAAATAATGCTGTAGCTCATAGAGACTATCGCAAAACCAGTGAGGTGGTTATCAAATTATATCCAGACCTTTTTGTTGTTATAAATGCCGGAGGATTCCCCTTAGGCGTTACTATAGATAACCTTCTAGAGGTGCCGAGCACTCCTCGCAACCGACTCCTTGCCGACGTCATGGCTGTCACCGGGTTAGTGGAACGTTCAGGACAAGGGGTTGATAAAATTTTCAGAGAGACTATTTCCGAAGGAAAAGAAAAGCCTGATTATAGCCGTTCTGATTTCTTCCGTGTGGAGCTACATCTTTCTGCAACAATTAAAGATGTTTCATTTGCACTGTTTCTTGAATCTGAACAACGTGATTTGAAGGACGAAGAAAAGCTCTCCGTTTTTGAGGTAATTGCACTGGATGAGATTCGGAAAAACAATTCTCGTTCAGTGCCTAAGAATATTATACATAAGCTTCTGAATCGTAACCTTATCGAAAAGAGAGGACAAACAAGTGGCACTTATTATATATTGTCACGGAGTTATTATGAAATTAGTGATAATAAAGGGGAATATAGTCAGAAGGTTAATTGGAATTCCTCGCAGGCTATACCTCTAATATTAGCACATCTATCGCAATTTTCCAATGCAAAAATGAGAGATTTCGCCGCTCTGTTGGAACCCCATTTGAGCAGGCGACAAGTTCGTTCACTAATTGATTCTTTAGTTGAAAAAGGCACTCTCAAAAAGAATGGGATAGGATCCGGAACATACTATACTATAAGTGAATCCTTTATCAAAAGCTCCGAACTCTTAGTTGAGGCACTCGGCATTGGTTTGGAAGAACTCAAAAAACGTAGTTCTCAAATTCCAAATGTCCAAAATCAAGTCCAAACGCCGTCCAAAGATGAGGCCAAGGATAGTATTTCAGATACATAATAAGCTGAATGATAAGATTTTCTAAATTGTCCAAAATCTTGCCCAAAATAAGAAAGGACTAGGTTAGGACTGCTACAATCTACGGATGTTAAACGATCGCTGCCAAAGGCGCTGCTCTTTAAGCGGTTCGACTGGTCTGCATCGCAAAGGCGAGGATAGACAATCTTAAGAGCGCGCTCTAAGTTCTGAGAATTAACATGTTTTGTTCAATAACCATTGCTTGTATTTTTCAGTCTAACCGATTGCCACTTTAGTAATTCTTTGTAAATTTGTACTTAGGAAAGTACTTTGGTCAGCCTTCAGACACTACCGGGGTGTTCTTGCTTTAAATATCGCCCGACTTCCGGGCGACGCTATATCTTCGTTTATAGCGACAAAAGAGACAACCAACCTCTATTCATTTCTCGATAGCGACTCCGGCTCACTCTTTGGCAACGAAGTCAAAGGTCTCGACGATTTTGAGTTAATTTGTTTCCAAATTATCCGATAGCTTATGTGCAATATAATTAAAATTGAAGATGTAAAAAAAGTAATTATGCCTCTAAGAGGACATAATGTTATTCCCGATTTCTTAGTGGCACATTTATACGGAGTGCAGACTAAGGAAGTTAATCAAGCGGTCAGAAACAATCCCGAAAAATTTCCTGAAGAGTTTATACTTGAATATTCAAAAGAAGAGAAAGCCGAACTGGTCAAAAATTTTGACCAGTTCAATATAAAACACTCTTCAGCGACAATTAAGGCATTTACAGAAAAAGGGTTATATATGCTTGCGACTATATTGAAAAGTCCTGTCGCAACACAAACCACATTGGCGATTGTAAATACCTTTGCGGAAGTAAGAGAGTTGAAACGTCGTCTTTTAGAGGTTCACGATACGGAGTCCCAGCAAGATAAGGAAACAGGAATGAAACGTATCGGTGATATTCTTGCTGACTTAATTATGCCGGACCTCGAAACCACCGAGACTCAGTCAACTCTTGAATTCAACTTTGTCATTGGCAAATTAAAACATTCTGTAACTCGCCAGAGAAAGAATGATAATGCCGATATTATTCTTAGAGAAAAGGTTATCTTTGCCAAAAGGCTACTTTCAAAAGGCTTCCAAGAAAAGGACGTATTAGAGTTAGCTAATATAACTGAGAGCGACATAATTAAAATCAAAGACTTGTTGTAACAGACTTGTTGGATAAGTGGAAACCCCAAGCACAAGAATTTGAGAGCATTATCATAGATTGTCGGGAAGTGCTTAAAATTCTTACATCAATAGTAAAATCAACATTCTCAAAATAATTATGCATTATGCATTATGAATCATGAATTTCAAAAATTAAGAATGAAAAGCCGTGATGTTATGGGCTGCAACGTGGAAAAGATTGCCGAGTTGTTTCCGCAGTGCGTTACGGAGCGACTAAATAAAGATGGGAAGCCGGAACTTGCCATTGACTTTGACAAGCTCCGTGCGGAGTTGTCTGATGAAGTCCTCGAAGATGGCGAGGAACGCTATCAATTCACTTGGCCCGATAAGCGGGCAGCGTCACGCCTCGCTAACGAGCCGGTAAATCTTACCCTACGTCCTTGCCGCGAGGAGTCAGTAGACTTCGATACCACTGAAAACCTCTATATCGAGGGCGACAATCTCGATGTCCTCAAAGTCCTACGCGAAACTTACCTCGGTCGTGTCAAGATGATTTATATTGACCCTCCGTATAACACAGGTAATGACTTCGTATATAATGACGACTTCGCGAAGGGTAAGGAGGACTTCGAGCAAAACAGCGGTCTGTTTGATTCAGAGGGAAACCAAACTATTGACCCAATGCAGCGCAACACCGAAGCCAACGGCCGTTTCCACACCGATTGGCTCAATATGATATATCCTCGCTTAAAAGTCGCTCGCGACCTGCTTTCTGAGGATGGGGTTATCTTCATATCCATTGATGATAACGAGATTGAAAACTTACGTAAAATTTGCGATGAAATTTTCGGAGCATCAAATTTTGTAGCGCAATTCATTTGGAAAAAGAAACAAGGTGGTGGAAATGATTCATCTTTTGTAGTTGCGGAACATGAGTATATCTTATGCTTTGCAAAAGATATATCCTATCTTCATCTAAATGTGGATAAGAAATATAAATTAGATGATAACCTATATCCATATACAGATGAAAAAGGTGATTATGGCCTAATTACATTGGACAAAGCCTCGATACAGTTTAGCCCATCTCTTGTTTTCGATATTACAGGACCTGATGGAACTGTATATCGTCCACGAATCGTTAAGGGAAAACAATCATGTTGGAGATGGGGTAAGGCAAAAGTGCAGGCCCAATATGACGAGCTTGTATTTAAGAATGATAAGGTTTACACCAAATACTACCGTCCAGAAGGAGTTACCCCACGAAGTCTTTTAATAGATGCCATATATGGTCGTACAGAAAGTGGAAATGACGATATTAAATCCTTATTTACCCCAAATCCCTTTAGTTATCCAAAACCTATTTTATTAGTAGGTCATTTTTGTTCAATTGGGACATCTGATCAGGATATTATCCTCGATTTCTTCAGCGGAAGTGCTACGACCGCACACGCGGTTATGAAACTCAATGCTGAGGACGGAGGTCATCGCAAGTTCATTATGGTTCAGCTCCCCGAAGTGACCGATGAAAAGAGCGAAGCGCGTAAAGCCGGATATGAAAATATCTGTGAGATTGGCAAGGAACGCATCCGCCGTGCCGGTAAGAAAGTCAAAGAATAAACCGGTGACAAGGCTAAGGGTCTTGATGTAGGCTTCCGTGTCCTCAAACTCGACTCGTCGAACATGGAGGACGTGTTCTATACATCGGATAAGTTTGATCCTTCGCAGCTGGATGGTCTCGTTGACAAT
>CAMWUY010000022.1 GCA_947177615.1 uncultured Porphyromonadaceae bacterium | reverse complement strand
CGATAGCCTCATCAAGCGCATTGGTGTGCAGTGACTGTGTGTGACCGAGTACAGCGCCCATTGCCTCAACGCATGTACGACCGACGTTGTTGAATGGATCCTGCTCGGTGAGTGACCATCCTGAGGTCTGACAGTGCGTGCGCAATGCAAGTGATTTCGGATTTTTGGGGTTGAATTGTTTAACGATACGGGCCCACAACATACGTGCTGCACGCATCTTGGCAATTTCCATGAAGTAGTTCATGGAAATACCCCAGAAGAATGATAGACGCGGAGCGAATGTATCAATATCCATACCTGCATTGACACCTGCGCGCAGATATTCCAGACCGTCAGCCAATGTGTATGCCAACTCAATATCCGCAGTCGCACCGGCTTCCTGCATGTGATAACCGGAGATAGATATTGAGTTAAACTTGGGCATATTCTTGGAAGTGTACTCAAAGATATCAGCGATAATCTTCATTGAGAATGCCGGCGGGTAGATGTATGTATTACGCACCATGAACTCTTTAAGAATATCGTTCTGGATTGTACCTGCCATCTCCTCGAGTTTGGCACCCTGCTCCAGACCTGCATTGATATAGAATGCCAATACCGGTAGCACAGCACCATTCATAGTCATGGAGACAGACATCTTATTCAATGGAATACCATCGAAGAGTACTTTCATGTCTTCTAATGAGCAGATAGACACGCCTGCTTTACCGACATCACCGACAACGCGCTCGTGGTCAGCATCGTAACCACGGTGTGTAGGAAGGTCAAATGCTACAGACAGACCTTTCTGTCCCGATGCAAGATTACGACGATAGAATGCGTTTGATTCAGCTGCAGTTGAGAAACCGGCATACTGACGTATGGTCCATGGACGCATAGGATACATGCCACTGTATGGGCCACGCAAGAACGGGGGCAGGCCAGCTGCATAATCAAGATGTTCCAGACCTTCGAGATCAGCCGCTGTATATACCGGTTTAACCGGAATAAGCTCGGCTGTCATCCATTCCTCACCCTGTGTCAGGGGTTTGTGTGTGGTGGGAGTCACCACCTTTTCGATATCTATTTCTTTGAAATTTGGTCTCATGATGATATTACTTCTTGAGGAGTTTAGCGTTGAAACCGGTTAATGTCTCGAGCACGTTGACACGTACATGGATGAAGTCTTCGATGCCTTGAGCCTTAAGCTCGTCCATGCACGCAGGAGCACCGGCAACTACGAAGAGTGCACGGCCGTTAAGCTCCTTGAATGCTTCTGGAGCGAATGTGGCGTATTCATCATCGCTTGAACAGAGTACGACCACGTCAGCACCCTGAGCGACGGCTGCATCTACACCCTCTTTGACTGTATTAAATCCGATATTATCAATAATCTCATAACCGGCACAACCGAAGAAGTTGGCTGAGAATTGAGCACGAGCCAGGCGCATAGCGAGATTGCCGATAGTGAGCATAAATACTTTAGGACGGTTAGCTGCACGCTCAGTATCAAGACGTAATTGTTCAAACTGGCTTGCTGCACGGTCGAAATTGAGAGATTCAACAGCTCCATCGGTGGGGGCGGTGCATCCGCAACCACAGCTTTCATTGTTCTTTTGAATCTTGTCGAGCGCCATTTCGTTAAAGTTAGGATACTGGTTGGTACCTAACAGGATCTCTTTGCGACGAGCTACATCGATATGACGTTTTACTCCACTTTCGTTGACCTTCGCCTGAATGTCACCCTTTCTGAGAAGAGCCAGGAAACCACCATTATCTTCAACCTCGTTAAAGAGTTTCCAAGCCTCGCGAGCGATAGAAGTTGTGAGCACCTCGATATAGTATGAACCGCCAGCGGGGTCAATAACTTTGTTGAGGTGTGACTCATCACGGAGCAACAATTGCTGATTGCGTGCTATTCTCTCAGAGAATTCATCCGGGTTTTTGTATTGTAGATCGAAGGGAAGTGTCTCAATAGAGTCAACTCCGGCTAATGCAGCGCTCATGGTTTCTGTCATAGAACGCAGCAGATTGACATGAGCGTCGTAAATGGTCTGATTATATTGTGAAGTCACAGCATGAACATGCATCTTGCAGCAGTCTTCGTCAGCACCATAGGCCTTAACAATCTCAGCCCAGAGCATACGAGCTGCGCGGAATTTTGCAAGCTCCATAAAGTAATTGGAAGAGATGCCCATGTTGAACTTAATTCTCTTGTTGACTTCACAAGGAGTCAGTCCGGCTTCTGTCAGAAGAGTCATCCACTCGGCACCCCAGGCTAAAGCATAACCGAGTTCCTGAGTAATGTATGCACCGGCATTATTGAGCATGCTGCTGTCAACAGCAAAGCAACGCAAGTTCTTGACAGGTTCAACAACCTTATAAAGGGCAAGTGCAGTCTCTTTGATATCTTTGGGGAACTCAAGTCCGCGCTTCAGCAGACGCTTGTATGGATTGAAGTTGATAGATCCGCGGAAAGTGGTAGCAGCATCCTGAGCAATAATCTCACAGACGAGCAGCTCCGCTACCTCAACAGCCTTGCCCGGACAACAATTGATGTTAACCTCAATTTTCTTCAGATCAATACCCTTAAGGATCTCGGGCAGTTGCTCGGGAGTAAGATCCTCGCAAAGGCATAATCCTATAGACTCAACGCCCCGTTCGATAGCATGATGAGCGTTCTTGAGGACTTCCGCAGCATTGGAACCGGGGATAAATTGACGGATTAACCAGTCGTTATTATCTCGTGTACCACGTACATAAGGAAATTCTCCCGGCATAGAACCGATAGTAGGGAGACCTTCCAAGTCCTCTTTGCGATAGAAAGGCTGTACGTTAAAGCCTTCATTGGTACGCCAGACTAATTTCTTGTTAAAGTCAGCGCCCTTTAGGTCGACATTGATTTTCGCAATCCATTCCTCAGTAGAAACGGGTGGGAACATGTCAAACAGTTTTTCTCTGTTGTTTGCCATAAAATAGCTTATATGATTGATGTTAGATTATTAACATTCTGATATTGGACAGATGACTGCTTTTGAATGAATATGTGTGTTGTCATGTAAGCAATCATTCATCCGTTATCTAATGCAAAGATATAGATTATTAAAAGAATTATGAAAGTTTTTTAAGGAAATATTTCTGTAATTGTTGCAAAACATATTTTTACATTAATTGTAGTGTCATCAGAAGATTGTTCCGATAAGAAACTTTCATCTTTGAGTTCTATAACCATTATATCTCTATGAGTCTCTTGTCTTGACAGCTGACCATTCTCGCCGGGAAGTCATCTACCAGCTGGAGGTTGTGTGTAGCCATGAGCACTGCATGTCCGTCAGCAGCAAGCTTGTGTAGCAGTGTGACAATCTGATATCCGGTTTGAGGGTCGAGATTACCGGTCGGTTCATCAGCAAGTATCAGGTCCGGTCGATTCAGTAACGCACGTGCGATGACAATGCGCTGCTGTTCTCCTCCGGAAAGTTCATGAGGCATTTTATATGCCTTGTTCTCCATGCCGACAGCTTTGATTACCTCTTCTATCCTATCTTGTATTTCACCTTTTTTCTTCCAGCCTGTAGCCTCCAGCACAAATCTGAGATTTGCTGTGGCAGAACGGTCCGTCAGCAGCTGAAAGTCCTGGAATACTATACCGATTTTGCGTCTTAGATATGGGATTTTGCGACGGGTGATGTTCAGCATATCATATCCCATCACCTCTGCCTTATTACCGGTTTTGACATGAACATCCGCATACATGGTCTTCATCAGGGAACTTTTGCCACTCCCGACTCTGCCGACAAGATAACAGAACTCTCCCTTGTTAAGTCTGAAGTTGATATTGTCAAGAACTTGGCGTTCAGCTCTTTCTATAGTCACATTGCGATAATCTATAAGTGGTTCGCCTGATACGGACTGTTTGTGAAATCTTGGAGATACGATACTTGATGATATGTTGTTTGTCTCCAGATTATATTCTGTGTCGTTATTGTAATATGTGTCTGACATTATCTTAACTTCAATTATAGGTCTTATATGACACAAATTTAATCAATTATTTGATAACTCTCATTATAAATTATAAGTTATTCAATTTTGACAGGTATTATTTATCTCTGAGTCTTATCCTTCAGGTCGTACTTCACGCTAGAAAATAGTTAATGTAAGTTGTGTTTGGGGGGTTAAAATTTGCAATCGGTCATGTTTCACTCCGGGATGTAAAACAGGAATGATATAATTTTTTATTTTATGTTATGTAACATGTTTTATAGTGGCAAAATGTAAACATTTTTTTATAAATTGCAACCGCTTTGTGAAAATCCATGCATTTTTGCTTGCCAATGTAAATCCATAAAAACTCAATAACCATGAGAATCTATAAGACAAATGAAATCAAAAACATTGCTCTGATAGGAGCAAAGGGATCCGGTAAGACCACACTTGCAGAGGCGATGCTCTATGAGTGTGGCGTTATAAAACGTCGCGGTAGTGTTGAGTCATCCAACACTGTTTCAGACTATTTCCCGGTTGAAAAGGAGTACGGATATTCCGTGTTCTCCACAGTATTCAATGCTGAGTTCAATAACAAGAAACTGAATATTATAGATTGTCCCGGATCTGATGATTTTGTTGGCAATGCCTACACGGCCATGGGCGTGACGGATCTTGCTCTCCTGCTTGTTGATGCTGAAAATGGTGTGGAAGTAGGTACTGAGAATATATTCCGTACCACATCTAATCTTAAAAAGCCGGTAGTGTTCGCACTCAATCAGATTGATGGTGAGAAAGCCGACTACGACAATGTTCTGGAGCAACTCAAGGAGCATTTCGGTCCCAAAGTGACACCTATTCAGTATCCCCTGGAGAGTGGTCCCGGCTTTAAGTCTATTATAGACGTCCTGATAATGAAGAAACTGGAGTGGGGTCCGGATGGTGGTGCACCGACGATTACCGACATTCCGGCTGATCAGATGGAGAAAGCTTCTGAGCTGAACAAACAATTGATAGAGGCTGCCGCAGAGAATGATGAGACTCTGATGGAGAAATTCTTTGATCAGGGAGTTCTGACTGAGGATGAGATGCGCGAGGGCATACGCAAAGGTCTTGTAGATCGTTCGATTTATCCGGTTGTAGTATTGTCAGCAGCCAAGGATATGGGAGTGCGTCGTCTGATGGAGTTCCTCGGCAATGTATGTCCGTTTGTTGATGAGATGCCCGCCCCTGTTGATACCGCAGGTGAAGAGGTCAAGCCTAATTCAGATGGTCCTCTCTCGGTATTCTTCTTCAAGACAAGTGTGGAGCCCCATATTGGTGAGGTTTGCTACTTTAAGGTTATGTCCGGAACACTGAAAGCCGGTGCTGACCTGGAGAATGTATCACGCGGAGGTAAGGAGCGCTTATCTCAGATATTTACAATTTGTGGCCAGTTGCGTACTCCGATAGATGAGCTTCATGCAGGTGATATTGGCGCTGCGGTTAAACTTAAAGATGTGCGTACCGGAAATACTCTTGATGAGAAGGGATGTGAATATCAATTTAATTTTATCAAATATCCGCGTCCAAAGTATCAGCGCGCTATCAAACCCGTCAATGAGGCTGATGCGGAGAAACTTGCAGGTATTTTGACTCGAATGCATGAGGAAGATCCTACATGGGAGGTAGAGCAATCCAAAGAGCTGAAACAGACTATCGTCAAGGGTCAAGGTGAGTTCCATCTCCGCACCCTCAAATGGCGTATCGAGAACAACGAGAAGTTGCCCATTGAATTCCAGGAGACCAAAATACCCTATCGTGAGACAATAACGAAGGCAGCTCGTGCGGATTACCGCCATAAGAAGCAATCCGGTGGTTCCGGCCAGTTCGGTGAGGTACATCTGATAATTGAGCCGTATACTGAGGGAATGCCAGAGCCTGAAACATATAAGTTCGGTGGCCAAGAGTTTAAGATGAATGTCCGCGATAAGCAGGAGATCCCGTTGGAATGGGGAGGTAAACTCGTGGTCTATAACTGTATCGTAGGCGGTGCGATAGATGCACGCTTTATCCCTGCAATCGTCAAAGGATTGATGGATCGTATGGAGCAGGGTCCTTTGACCGGTTCTTATGCCCGGGATGTACGTGTGATGATATATGACGGCAAGATGCATCCGGTTGACTCTAATGAGATATCATTCCGCCTGGCAGGTCGCAATGCTTTCTCTCAAGCATTTAAGGACGCTAATCCCAAGATCCTTGAACCGGTTTATGATGTTGAGGTTCTGACACCTGCGGATTGTATGGGTGATGTGATGAGTGATCTTCAGGGTCGTCGTGGTATCATAATGGGTATGAGCTCTGAGAATGGTATCGAGAAACTGTCGGCCAAGGTACCTCTTAAAGAGATGTCAACATATAGTACATCGTTGAGTTCCATCACCGGTGGACGTTCATCATTCGTTATGGATTTCGCGTCTTACGAGCTTGTGCCGGGTGATGTTCAGGAGAAACTCTTGAAGGCGTACGCAGAATTACAGGAGGAAGACTGATAATACTGAATATAAATCTATCTTTCAAGGGGTTGTGACTTTTCACAACCCCTATTGTTTTTTCAGCGCTGATCAATGAATTTATTTAATCAGACGTCATGGGGAGAGGATGTAAAGATAGTGAGGCAGTATTAATATTTATTATGAGATAGGCTCTTAGACGTTCTTATGAGAAACATTTTTTAACATTTATTGTTAAATAGATATATGAAATTAAGTTCTACTATAACAAAATAT
Organism: uncultured Porphyromonadaceae bacterium; assembly: GCA_947177615.1. Classification (GTDB taxonomy): domain Bacteria; phylum Bacteroidota; class Bacteroidia; order Bacteroidales; family Muribaculaceae; genus Lepagella. The sequence goes on along the minus strand of CAMWUY010000022.1, from coordinate 13,587 downwards.
ATACTGACAGCATGTGCTGCTGTCGGTAATGTCAGTGTTGTCAATGCATCTGATACCCCTAATTATAATAATGAGTATCTGTATGCCAATGTAGACAGCGTATGGCAGTATGATGGCTTCATGTCACAGCCGATGCCTGATGATGATACATGGTGGAAGATGTTTGAGGAGCCGAAGCTGACACGCCTTATCGCACTTGCAATGCAGAATAACTACGATGCAAAGTCGGCCCTCCATCGTATTAAGTCAGCTGAGGCACAAGTTCAATCGTTATATTCGGGTTATTATCCCACAATTCAAGCAAATATCGGATATACCGCAAATCGAGATTCCGGTCGTGAAGATAAGCCTTACAGTAATGGCGATGAACAGTATTATTCAGCATTGGGCATGACGGCTCAATGGGAAATTGATATATTCGGGCGAATTGCAGCTAAAGTCAAGGCGGGTAAAGCAGATCTTAATATCAGCAGGGTCGAGTATGACGGACTGATGGTGAGTCTCGCTGCCGATGTTGCATTACAGTATTTTCAGGCTATTATGTATCAACGCCAGATTCATATTGCGGAGGGGCATATTGAGTCTCAAGAGGATATATCCAACATTGTAGAGGCAAAGTTTAATGCAGGACTTGTCTCCGCTCTCGATGTGTCACAGACGCGGTCGGTGTTACTGTCTACAAAGGCGGTGTTGCCGGATCTGAAGGTTAAACAACGCACGGCTATAAACGCTTTGGCAACTTTATGCGGCACCTCAGCAGCAGATATTCAATCATTCTTACCGACGGATATAATGTTGCCGGATGCTCCCTATCTCCCCGGAGCGGGTGCACCGGAAGACTTACTGCGTCGTCGGCCTGACATTGTTGAAGCAGAGTTGCAATTAGCGGCGTTGGCAGCCAAAGTCGGTATAAGTAAAAAGGAATTTCTGCCGACGTTGAGTCTCAGTGCTGATGTTCATGTATCGGCACATGACCTTAATCATTTATTCACTCATGATGCTTTCGGATTTGTCATTGCTCCAACCCTGACATGGACTATTTTTGACGGATTAGCTCGCGAAAAGGGATTGGTTCAAGCACGTGAAAATTTAAGGGCCGGTATCGAGTCCTATAACATGACTGTTGTTCAAGCTGTTGCGGATGTAAATAATGCGATGTCCGGCATCGATGCTTCAAGAGAGAAGTTGTCAATTATGGAGGACGTTGTAGATGAAAATATGGTTATGCTCAAATTAGCGTTGGAGCGATACAAGCTTGGATTGTCCGATTACACGGATGTCGCCAATGCGCAGGAGCAACTGTTGACAGCACAAACCAATAGAGTGACAGCTAAATATCAGACCCTCGCCGTATTGGTGCAACTTTATAGAGCTCTTGGGGGTGGGTGGAATGTGCAATAACTTATCATAATCTTATATTGAATGTCTTTTGATCGATAGAAAAATGAATACTACTCAGAACAGAATTATCATAGGCTTGGCATGTGTCATATCCATTACGATATCCGCCTCGTGTGACAGACATGGCAAGGAGAGTCATGCATTAGATGAAATCCAGAGTGTAGAGGTGGCAACTCCAATAATACAATCAGTGATTTTATCGCGTCCGTATCCAGCTTCGATTATTTCAGACAGTCAGGCTGATGTAGTAGCCCGAGTAGATGGACAGATCACTGGGAAATACTTTGAGGACGGAGCTTATGTCACAAAGGGACAGCGTCTCTATACAATTGAACCCACCAAATATGCTGCATCTGTTGACGAAGCAAAGGCAACATTAAATAATGCCATGAGCAGTCTGTCGTATGCAGATAATAGATTGCAGGCACTTGAACAGGCGTTCACGAGCAATGCCGTATCCGAGATGGATGTAATGCAAGCACGAGACACCAAGATGCAGGCGCAGGCAGCGGTCAATTCCGCTCGATCAGCTTTAAGAATAGCACAACTTAACGTAGAGCATTGTACTGTTGTTGCTCCTGTGAGCGGAAGGATAACTTCATCACTGTTTGATGTTGGAGCGTATGTAGGTGGAGAGGGATCCCCCGTGACGCTTGCCTCAATATATGATGAAAATTCACTCTCCGTATCTTTTGATATAGAAGATGCACAATATTCCCGGTTAGCTTCCAACGGTATAGTGATGGGAGACTCATTAATGAATAATATACCGTTATCTATCGACACCGATCAATTATCAGGTGTCTCAGCTTCGATATACTATATTTCGCCGGATGTAAGCCAATCGACCGGTACGGTCAGGTTGAAGGGACGTATAAAGGATAACAAGGGGATATTGCGCCAAGGTATGTATGTTAAGGCACATCTCCCCTATGCATCTATTGCGGATGGTCTGCTTGTGCGGGATGCTTCTATCGGAACAGATCAGTCGGGTAAATATGTTTATGTGGTCAATGATTCAAACATTGTAGCTTACAGACGTATTCAGGTAGGCGAGTTATATAATGACACGTTAAGGCTCGTCACCAAGGGTCTTAATCCCAACGATAGATATGTCACTCAAGCCATGCTCAAGGTAAGGCAAGGCATAAAAGTCCACCCCATCCTATCATCTGTAAAATAAGTAAGTAATGTTCTCCAACTTTTTTATTAAGAGACCTATATTTGCAATTGTAATAGCCATTATAATGGTTATCGCAGGCTGTATGACGGTCTTTACTCTACCTATAGCGCAGTATCCGGATATAACTCCACCAACAGTTATGGTGTCTGCTACCTACCCCGGAGCCGATGCGGCGACAGTCGCGCGTACAGTTGGGGTTCCTATTGAGGAGCAGGTTAACGGTACGGAGGATATGATGTATATGAGCAGTAACTCCGGTTCGGATGGTTCATATAATCTTACAGTGACGTTCAAGACCGGTACCGACCTTGATGAGGCTGCCATAGAGATCCAGAACAGAGTACAGCAAGCGCAGGCGACTCTGCCGACTGCCGTTAAGGAACAAGGTGTAAGTGTCAATAAGAATTCATCAAACAATGTTATGTTTATAGCTTTGGAGAGTGATAATCCCGAGCTGTATGATGCCACTTATTTGACCAATTATGCTCAGTTAAATATAGTTGATCCGCTGACACGTGTAGAGGGAGTGGGAGGAGTTACTGCATTCGGAGGCGGTGAATATTCTATGAGGATTTGGCTTGATCCTGCAAAAATGGCGGCAAGAGGATTAACTCCCGGTGATGTCATATCTGCGATAAAGGCACAGAATATGGAGGTATCGGCCGGTTCTGTCGGAGCAGGGCCGAACGCCGGAGATACACAGTTTCAGTATACTGTCTCCACTCACGGCCGGCTGTCAGATGCTTCCGAATTTCAGAATATTATTTTAAGAAGCAATACAGGTGGAGGTGTCCTGCATTTATCTGATGTCGCCCGGGTTGACTTAGGTTCTTCGTCGTATTATGAAAATACAAGGGTCAACGGTGAGAAGACGGCACTTATCGGTATCTCTAAGCTCCCCGGTGCAAATGCTATCGAAGTCTCTGATGCCACACTTAAGGAGCTGGATAATCTGTCACAATACTTCCCGGAGGGTGTAAAGTATACGGTTGTGATGAATTCGACCGACTATGTTCGTGAATCGCTTGATGACGTCGTTATGACATTTGTCTTGACATCGTTGATAGTGATGATAGTGATATTGATCTTCTTACAAAATTGGCGGGCGGTAGTTATACCATTATTGACGATTCCGGTATCCCTCATTGCAACATTTGCTGTAATGAAGTTATTGGGTTTCTCGCTTAATACGCTTACCTTATTCGGTCTTGTACTGGCAATTGCCATCGTAGTGGACGATGCCATAGTCGTGGTGGAGGATTGTTCGCGTATCATATACAAGGGCGGTATGACATCCCGGCAAGCTGCAGTCAAGACCATGCAGGAATTGACCGGACCGGTAGCTCCCCGGTGCAAATGCTATCGAAGTCTCTGATGCCACACTTAAGGAGCTGGATAATCTGTCACAATACTTCCCGGAGGGTGTAAAGTATACGGTTGTGATGAATTCGACCGACTATGTTCGTGAATCGCTTGATGACGTCGTTATGACATTTGTCTTGACATCGTTGATAGTGATGATAGTGATATTGATCTTCTTACAAAATTGGCGGGCGGTAGTTATACCATTATTGACGATTCCGGTATCCCTCATTGCAACATTTGCTGTAATGAAGTTATTGGGTTTCTCGCTTAATACGCTTACCTTATTCGGTCTTGTACTGGCAATTGCCATCGTAGTGGACGATGCCATAGTCGTGGTGGAGGATTGTTCGCGTATCATATACAAGGGCGGTATGACATCCCGGCAAGCTGCAGTCAAGACCATGCAGGAATTGACCGGACCGGTAGTGGGCGAAGTTTTAGTCCTTATGTCTGTATTTATTCCGACAGCATTCGTATCGGGAATAACGGGCCAACTGTACAAGCAATTCGCGCTGACGATAGCGGTGTCCACTGCATTCTCCGGTTTTAATGCGTTGACATTGACACCATCATTGTGTGCCCTGTTCCTTGTGCCACGGACTGAAGTAAAATTTCTCCCATTTGTATGGTTTAATAAAATATGGGCCAAGGTCACAGGTATATATGATAAGATTGTATCGATTATGCTCGGTCATCCGTTACGATGGATGTGTGTGTTCGTTATCATTGCCGGATTAGGGATATGGGGTTATATGGCATGGCCATCCAGCTACATACCCTCTGAAGATATGGGATATTTCATGACGAGTGTACAGCTGCCGAATGGTGCATCTCTGGAGCGTACGGATAAAGTTGTATTTAATCTGGCAGAAAGGATACGTAAGGATGTTCCCGGAGTCAAGGATGTGATGGCCATATCGGGATTTTCGTTTATGTCAGGAGGTGCCGGGTCTAATTTAGGTGTCTTGCAAGTCATTTTAGAGCCGTGGAAAGATAGAGGGAGCAAGGAGAATATAGACGCTATAATGAAGCATGTGGATGAGATAGCGACGGATTTTCCTGAAGCAGAGATTTTCTCAGTCAATCCTCCGGCCATACCCGGACTTGGCATTTCCGGTGGGCTCCAAATGCAATTATTGGATATCAACAATCTTGGTGCCGGCGAGATGCGAAAGGCCATCCGGGATATAATTCAGAAGGCCAATCAAGACAAACGGATATCATCGGTAACGTCGATGTTCGAGGGAGAAGTGCCTCAATATACAATCGTTGTTGATCGGGATCGCGTGGCCTCGTTGGGTCTTAATCTGGATAATGTATATTCTGCAATGTCATCATATCTCGGTGGTAGCTATGTAAATGATTTTGTAATCTTTGACAGAGTATTTGAAGTGACTCTCAAGGGTGATATCACATCACGTGAGACAGCTGAGTCAGTTCGTAATCTGACCGTAGCAAACAATAGGGGTGAGATGGTGCCGTTTTCCGTTTTCTGTACGATAGAGCCAACTATGGGTCAGTCGTCCGTATCAAGATACAATATGTATAATACAGCCTCATTAACAGCCGGGGCGGCTCCTGGAGTATCTTCATCCGAGGCGATTGAGGCGATGGAAGAGATCGTAAGTCAAGCAGTTGGTAATAATTTTTCTTATGCATGGACAGGAGAAGCGTATCAGGAGACTCAGGCAGGAACGACCATTTCATTCGTATTCTTTTTTGCGATTGTCATGACATTGTTGGTACTCGCAGCTCAATATGAGAGCTGGAGTGATCCGATCGCTGTAGTATTAAGTATGCCAATAGCCATCTTAGGCACAATAATCGGCTGTATTCTTTTTAATTACAGTGTCAGTATTTATACTCAGATAGGTTTAATCCTATTGCTGGGTATGTCGGCAAAGAACGCTATTCTTATAGTTGAATATGCGATGGACTTCAGAAGGTCAGGTCTGACAATACGTAAATCGGCGCATGATGCAGGAACTATCCGTTTCCGTCCGATAATAATGACCGTGTGCGCTTTCGTATTCGGTATTATGCCCATGATGTTTGCGACAGGGGCAGGTGCCAACAGCAGAAAGGAATTGGGTACGGCAGTAGTTTTTGGAATGTTACTCAATGGCTTGATAGCTACTCTTTTTGTCCCGACATTCTGGATGGTAATGCAGACAATCAACGAGAAATTGTCCAAACGTTCCAAGTTCTTAACTGCACTTAGCGACACATCCGCTATTGACGACAACACAAGTGCCGGAAGCAATACGAATAATGAAGCCTCAAGCATCTGACAGCGTCATAGGATAATAGTGTTGATATAATAAATTAGAGACTCCCATCACTGGATGAGGTCTCTAATTTATTTTATCAGTAAACGATAAGTAAAGTTACTTATTATTTAATAACTTTATTGTGTTATTTGACTGCGTGAACCGCGGCCATAATGACTTCACTGACGGATGGGTGACTGAATATGATTTGCTCCATGGAGTGAACAGTGGCACCGGCATTCATCATATCAGCACATTGCTGAGCTAAGTCTGCAGCTTCTACACCCATAATGTGTGCTCCAATCAGTCGATCATCATCTTTGCGGAAAATGAGTTTGCAGAGACCTTCGCTCTCCCCCATGCTTAATGCTTTGCCATTTGCACGGAAGAAACTTTGACCTGTTCTGATATCTATACCTTCCGCTTTACACTGTTCTTCAGTCTTGCCTACCATGCCACATTCCGGAACGGTGAAGACCGCAGATGGGACAAAATCAAAGTTGATTTCATCCTTAATAGCGTTAATGGAATTTAACGCTCTATAGCCCTGGAATGTTGCCACATGAGCCAGCATCATACGTGCATTAACATCACCAATAGCGTATATGTGAGGTTTATTGGTGCGCATATCATCATCTACGGGGATTCCACGTTGAGTATACTCGATCCCGGCTTTTTCGAGACCAAGTCCGTCAACACGTGGCGCCCGTCCTACAGCCATCAACAGGTCTGAAGATATGACTGTCTCCTCCTTACCTTTTACCTCGTATGTCACTACGATTTCGTAATCAGCATTCTGCTCTATCTTTTTTGCCGCAGCGTTGGTGACAATCTTTACTCCACGTTTGGAGAGTGACTGTTTAAGACGTTTTGCGATATCGGAATCAAACGGTGGCAGGATTTGTTTCATAAATTCGATAACAGTCACCTTTGATCCGAATGATGCGAAAACACTTGCGAACTCCATACCGATTACACCTCCTCCGATGATGGTAAGTGAAGCGGGAATATAGTCCATCTCAAGCATATCGGTAGAATCCTTGACACACTCCAAGTCTGCCCCGGGTATAGGAAGGGATCTGGATGTAGAACCGGTAGCTATGATAATATTGTCGGCGGTATACTCTATGTCGTCAGCTACGACAGTGTTTTCATCCTTGAAGGTCGCCTTAGCTTGAACGACATTGACCTTGGCAGATTTAAGCATCAACGCAATACCATCACGGAGTTGATCGACAACCTCATTCTTGCGGGCTACGACCTGATTATAGTCAAGAGCGAATGTAAAGTCATCAATACCGAATTTTTCACTCTCACGTATTGTAGAAACGACCTCGGCATTGCGACACAGACATTTGGTAGGTATGCAACCTTCATTTAGACAAGTTCCACCTAATCTGTCACCATTGAAGAGTGTTACACTTTTACCCATACGTGCAGCGGCCAGGGCGGATTCATATCCGCCCGGGCCTGCACCTATGATTATTAAATCTGATTTATTCATTGTGACAACTCAAGTTTATTTTCCCATAAGACTGCTGTATGTCAATATAGGATTTTTGGCAGCTGTAGTTTCGTCGAGCTTTCTGACTATTGTAGTCACAGGAGCATCCTTGACCAGATCCGGAGTCTCACGTGCCTCACGAGCCACCTTATGCATCACTTCGATAAACTCATCCAGTGTCTCAAGACTTTCAGTTTCAGTCGGCTCAATCATCATACTCTCGTGGAATAACAATGGGAAGTAGATGGTAGGAGCATGAAATCCATAGTCCAACAAACGTTTTGCCACGTTAAGTGTTGTCACACCGGTTGACTTATCTTTAAGGCCATCAAATACAAACTCATGCTTGCATACACCCTCGATAGGCAACAGATAGTCATCTTTAAGTGACTCTTTGATGTAGTTTGCATTCAAGGTAGCTAAAGGACCGACATTACGGATATTTTCCTTACCCAAGGTGAGAATATATGCGTAGGCACGCATCATGACACCAAAGTTGCCCAGGAAAGTCGAAATAGATCCCAGAGAGTCTTCACCTGTTTCGATAATGAAGGTACCGTCATCAAGTTTCTTAACTCTTGGGTTGGGCAAGAAGCGTGCCAATTTCTCTGTCACACCAACAGGACCGGAACCAGGACCGCCGCCACCATGAGGAGTGGAGAAAGTCTTATGAAGATTGATATGCATGATGTCAAATCCCATATCACCCGGACGTACCTTGCCGAGCAGAGGATTAAGATTGGCACCATCGTAATACAGCAGGCCACCGGCTTCGTGTACGAGCTTGGCAATCTCCATAATCTCAGTCTCAAACATACCGAGTGTATTGGGGTTGGTCATCATAATACCGGCCACGGTATCATCAAGGAGAGGCTTAAGATCCTCAACATCAATTGATCCATTGGGTTTGGATTTGACCTCCACCACTTCCAGACCTGCCACCATAGCAGATGCAGGATTAGTACCATGAGCAGAGTCGGGAACTATGATCTTTGTGCGCTTTGTGTCACCATTGGAAATGTGATACTGGCGCATTATCATCAGGCCCGTCAACTCGCCATGAGCGCCGGCGTACGGATTTAGCGTAAACTCATATAATCCTGCAATATTTGCCAATGCTTTCTGAAGGTTATAGTATAATTCTAATGCACCTTGAGCAGACTTGACATCCTGCAGGGGATGTATCTGAGTAAACTGGGGTAATGCTGCTACCTCCTCGTTAATTTTCGGGTTGTATTTCATAGTACAACTGCCGAGCGGATAGAATCCCGTATCAACGCCGAAGTTCTTGGTAGATAGATTGGTATAATGTCTTACGACATCAAGTTCGCTTACTTCCGGCAATTCCGGTTGACCTTTACGCATCAGATCAGCCGGGAGGTGAGAGAGGGCATCGTTGCCGTATGTATCGGCAGGGAGCTCGTAGCCCTTACGTCCGGGACGAGAAAGTTCAAATATGATTTTATCGTAATATTTCATCTTTTAGTCCTCCAACATTAAGGTTACCAGTTGATCGATCTCTTCCCGTGTACGCTTTTCTGTAACTGCAAAGGAAACCAACCCGTTACCAAGATTAAGTCCACCCATAATTCCATGATCGAGCAGGCGCTTGTTGATCTTGGCAATATCAAGATCAGTACGAAGGGTAAATTCCTTCAAGAACGGTTTATTGAACGCGAGAGTAAATTTACCTGAATTTACTAATTTATCACAGAGATAGTGTGCTCCATCACAGCTTAGGCGATTGACCTCTTCAAGTCCTTGTTTACCCATCAAAGAGAGATAAACAGTAGCGTAAAGAGCCATAAGACTCTGGTTGGAACAGATATTTGATGTTGCCTTTTCGCGACGAATATGCTGTTCACGAGCCTGCAATGTCAGGACAAATGCGCGCTTGCCATCGGCATCGGTAGTGACACCGACTACACGTCCCGGCATCTTGCGAATCATATTCTTGGAGCAAGATATGTAGCCGAGGTATGGGCCACCGAATGATAAGGGCATACCTAATGTCTGTCCATCTCCACATGCGATATCTGCGTTCCATTCAGCAGGGGTGCGAAGCACGGCAAGTGTCGACGGGTCTGCGTTGATAGCCATATATCCCTTTGCTGCATGGATAGCATCTGCAAAACCGGTATAGTCTTCTATAATACCATATTTGTTGGGAGTGGACAATATCACACCAGCGACATCACCTGCTTCAAGTTCTTTCTTAATTGCGTCAAGGTCGCTTATACCATCTTTTTCAGGTATGACAGTAACATCAATGCCGTGGAATTTGGCATAAGTCAGTACTACATTGATTATTCTGTCAGCCACTGTGCCCGATATAAGGACACGATTTTTTTTCTTGGCAGATGCAACCATCATAAACATAGCTTCTGCAGTCGCAGTTGCACCATCATACATTGACGCGTTGGTCGACTCCATTCCTGTCAATTCGGTAATCATAGACTGATATTCGAAAATATACTGCAGAGTACCTTGAGAAATTTCAGGCTGATAAGGAGTGTAAGCCGTATAGAATTCACTTCTGGCCAAAAGGTGTCCGATAGTGGAAGGTGAATAATGGTCGTATGCACCTCCGCCGGCAAAGATAGTCAGTGCCTGATTCTTTTTGCCAAGCTCTTCGAAATGCTTGCGCAATTCAATTTCGGACATGGCTGAGGGAATATCATATTCCCTATCATAAATAACCTCTGAGGGGACATCAGAGTATAGATCATCAATCGATTTGACACCGATACGATCTAACATTACTTTGATATCCTCCTCAGTATGAGGCATAAATTTGTTGCTCATATTGGGTATATGAAATATTCTTGAGTCGTAATGCCGATATATTATTCAGCAGTGAGTTTAGCGTATGCATCAGCATCGAGGAGATTATCAACCTCACCCGGGTCAGAAAGCTGAACTTTCATAATCCAGTTGCCGAATGCATCTTCATTGACGAGCTCGGGTGCATCTTCGAGTGCTTCGTTTATAGCGATCACCTCACCGGAAACAGGAGAGATAAGGTCACTGGCAGCCTTTACAGACTCAACGGCTCCGAAGTCTTCACCTGCTGTTACTTCATCGCCAACTTCAGGCATATCAACATATACGATATTGCCCAACGCGTGCTGTGCGTAGTCAGTGATGCCTACGGTGGCTACTTCTCCTTCCACCTTAACCCATTCGTGTGAATCCGCATAGCGGAGGTTTTCAAGAATCTTGCTCATTGTGTTATGATTAAATATGGTTTGTTTTTGTATTAATTTTTATTTCTTATAGTTCTTGTCGTAAAAACGCTTTTTAACGACTTTTGCCGGGAATGTTTTTTTACGGATCTGAACCTCTACCTCAGTGCCGAGCTTATCGTAGGGCTTATCGATCATAGCCATAGCAACACTCTTACCGGTAGAGATGGATTTATATCCGGTAGTGATCTCTCCGACCTTTTGGCCATTGACTAACACGGGATAACCGTGACGAGGCACTGCAGAGCCTTCGAGTTCAAGGCCTACAATACGACGTGTAACGCCCTCTGCTTTCTGTTTTGCCAATGCTTCCTTACCGATAAACTCCGGCTTGTCAAGCTTAACAAACATGCTGAGGCTTGCCTCGATAGGTGTAATATCTGCGCTGAGCTCATCACCATATAGCGGTAGGCCAACCTCAAAACGCAACGTGTCGCGACAACCGAGACCACAAGGCTGTACACCTGCGTCCATCAGCTTATCCCACACACGCACTGTAAAGTCATGAGATCCATAAATCTCAAATCCGTCCTCACCGGTATAGCCTGTACGACTGATAATGATATCTTCCCCATCAATATGCAACGTCTTAAAGTTATAGAACGGTATGTCGGTACAGGGGATGCCGAGAACCTTTTCAACAGTCTCCTCTGCTTTAGGACCCTGGATTGCCACTTCGCCATAGTAGTCAGACTCATTGGTGACAACGCAGTCATAACCTTCGGCATTCTGCATTATCCATGCGACATCCTTATCTATGTTAGCGGCATTGATAACGAGGAAATACTCCTCATCATTTACTTTGTAAACCAGCAAGTCATCAACTGTACCACCATTCTCATAGCACATCATGCCATAGAAAATCTGTCCATCAGGAGCCCCGGTGACATCATTGACAAAAATATGGCTTACGAATTTATATGCTTCCGGACCTTTGACACGAACCTCACCCATGTGGCTGACATCAAAGACACCGACTTCATGTCTCACAGCATTATGTTCCTGAGTAATGTTGTCATACTGTATCGGCATGTCAAAACCTCCGAAGGGTGACATAAGCGCACCCTGCTTCACATGACGATCATGCAAGCAGGTCTTTATAAGATTTTCTTCCATCTTGATTGGTAATTAGAAATTGTTTCACTGGTTAGAAATAAGGGTGATGATATTCCGGTGACATTAAGTATAAAATCAAGCGGAACATCATTCGACATCAAAGTTAATGATTGAGTGGGGAATTGCAAAATTTTTTGCTTACTTTTGTAATTATTTTTGAAAAAGATCGCATCATGGGGCTTCCAATGTATCTCTGCAGGCGCCTTTCGCTCTCATCGGCGGGCCGGAAATCAAGTCCGGCTGTGCGCGTTGCAACTATTGCGGTGGCACTCTCTGTAGCAGTGATGGTAGTAGCCATAAGCGTTGTAATCGGATTTAAGAGAGAGATCTCGGAACGAGTTACAGGCTTTAATGCGGATATTGTCATCATGGCGCTTCCCACTACTGACGAGAAGATAGATGATGTGTCAGACAATATAATAAATCTGACACCAACCCTGAGAACAATCCTGACAGAAAAACCGTATATCACCGACATATCGTTGCAGATTAATATGCCTGCGATTTTCAAAACGCAGGATAACTATAAGGGTGTTTATCTCAAGGCTTTGGACGGCAGACAACTCTCAAATTTCTTGTTGTCGTCTCTCGAACATGGAGACCTGCCGCAGAATGACTCAAGCGTTCTGATATCAAGGAGAGTGGCTAACGCATTGCAACTCGGCACCGGAGACAAGTTACCTACATATTTTCTCACAGGAGATGTGCATGTTGCCCGTCTGTATATATCCGGTATCTATAATTCGCACTTTGATGATTACGATACTAATTTTGCATTTGTGATGCCGGAGGTTTTACAGAAGTCTTGCGGTTTATCTCCGGGGCAAGGTACAGCCATTTCTATTGAGGTTGATGATTTTGCAAATGTAGAGACATATACTTCTGACCTGCAACGTACACTCTATGAAGCGTATCAGACAGAATTGATATATAAGCCATTGAGAATTGTAAATGCCCGTTCAACAGGCGCTGCTTATTTTCACTGGCTCGATATTCTGGATATAAACGTATGGGTAATCATCATAATAATGACAGTAGTGTCATGTGTGACACTAATTTCGGGAATGTTGATTATGATGGTTGATAAGGTTCGTTTTATAGCATTAATGTCTGCCTTAGGAGCTTCACGACGCATGTTGTCCCGGGTCTTTGTCCTACTTGCATTGAGAGTGGCCTTAACAGGTCTGGCAATAGGTGATATAATCGGACTCGGTCTCGTTTATCTTCAGAAGTATACATCGATCTTGCCCTTGGATCCCGAGTCATATTATATAGACTTCGTTCCGGTGGCTATAAATTGGTATTCCTTTATTCTTTTGAATATAGGAGTGTTGTTAGTAACGTTCACTGTCTTACTCCTCCCCTCCCGATATGTCGGACGTATATCCCCGGTACATGTCTTGGAACGCGAATGATATTTTAACAAATTTTATATCATATCGCCAACTGAACTTGGCATAAAATTTGTTTATTTTTATGTGGATGATCAAGGAGTATAATTAC
>CAMWUY010000021.1 GCA_947177615.1 uncultured Porphyromonadaceae bacterium | reverse complement strand
TGCCTCTTGTCTCGTGGGCTCGGAGATGTGTAGAAGAGACACATACCAACATTGATATCCCTGTCATCGACGTTACCATCGAGAGCGACTTCCCCGAGGGTGCTGTTGTAACAGGTGTATTCCAGGTCGCTGACAATCCCGACTTCACTAACGCTGTCGAGATACCTATCACCTCCAAGGAGATAGACAGCAACGCTGCAACCAAGGCTGACGACGAGGGTGAGGACGCTATCACAGCTCCCGAACCCGAGACTCCGGAAGTGACACCCGCTGCTCCCCGCAAGCTTCAGGGCGTCATCGAGGGTAACCTCTGGGAGGATGCGTTTGTAACTTTCTACAAGTACAACCCCGCTCCTCATGACAACTACTATCGTTACATCCTCTACACTCAGATCGGTTCTCAGGTGACTGAGCTCTCAGGCGACTACACCGATGGCTATAAGATCATGGTGACTCCCGTCGACCAGCAGTTCCCGATCTCTGACGAGTATGTCATCTTCGGTAAGTATATCGGTGGTGGTGATCTCGAACATGCCGTGACTATGAAGCACTCTGACACTCACAAGTATGATGACCCCAACTACTCATACGTTGTCGAGGTAGCCGCCAATCAGGTGAACGACTTTACCTGGGAGGTAGCCGGTGCTGACGAAAATGACAACAACGTCTATGGCGTTGTCGATCCGGCTGCCACTACAGGTCAGCTCCGTCTCATCACTGACGGTGGTGTTCCGGGTCAGATCGCTCTTGAAGGCCCCTGGACCATCGAGGTCAATATGCTTAAGAAGACTTACAGTATCAAACTCGCTGCCAAGTCTCTCTACGTTTACGGTCCTGCAGGTGACATCTCCAAGTCCATGCAGCTCGCTACCGACAACTTCACCAACTACTACGGTTTCGGCTGTATCAAGGAGTCTTTCCGCCTCTCTACCGACAACAAGCTCGACAGCGGCCTGAAGTATGGTGCCGGTGAAGCCGAGGGCACACTCTCAGTCGGTGACAAGGATGTAAACGCCATCAAGGTTTCAGGTGCCAAGGCCAACACACTCTTCTACATCAATGCTGATATTGTCAAGATGACTTACGATGTCACCAAGATCACCACTCTCGGTGTCGTAGGTGACTTCACCAAATGGGCTGACGACAAGGATGTAGCACTCAAGGCCAACAGCGCAAGAAACAAATACACAGGTGAAGTGACAGTCGATGCTGCCGGCGGCTTCAAGTTCCGTTGCAACGGTTCTTGGGATATCAACCTCGGTGGTTCACTTGACAACCTCACATTCGGTGGCGACAACCTCCAGTTCCCCGAGGCAGGCACATACTCTATCACTCTTGATCTGAGCACGCTGCCTTACACTGCTACTGTAGTTAAGAAGTAATCACTATGACCTATCTCTCTGCGGAGAGCAATCCCCGCAGAGAGATATCACAACTAAGTTAATATCAAGACAATGAAAAAGACTTTTAAATATCTTATGTCGCTCGTGGCTGTAGTGATGCTGAGCTTTGCTTTCGCCTCCTGCACCAACGAAGATGATATCGACTTCGGCGCTGTCGGCAACTGGAGCGTAGAGTGTACCTCTATCAAGGCTCCCGGTCTCACTGACAACGAAATCGATGGTCTTATCACACTTATGAACAAGGAGATCTGTCTCGACCAGACTCTCGCCGACCCGAAGGAGGATACTGCCGCTAAGGAAGGTGACGAAGAGGAGGAAGAGGCTGAACCGCTCGACCTGACCAAACTCACTGACAAGTCTGAGACTCAGGCCAAGTACTACCTCGAGTTTGCTATGGAGAGCTGCTACCAGTATCTCAACAATCCGGTCAACAGCGTTGTACGCGAGTCTCTGACTCCGGGCTCTGTTATCACATTCACTCTCTATCGCGTGACTGCTGATAACACCAAGCTCCTCAGCAACACTGCTACCGTGACTGTCACTCCCGACAACCTCGTGGCCACCGGCGACTTCAATTTCGACGAAAAGAAATAATCCGGACCCGAACTAATAAAAAGGACCTGACACCCGCACGTGTCAGGTCCTTTTTATATCCTCACATTCACACACCCGCTTTTTTATTATATCAGATGAGAGCGCGTTCCTTTATTTTTATTATCTTTGTGCTATGACGTCTGACATCTCGGCTGCGACCTCGGCCGAAGAGCGTGACCGCACACTGATAGACTCCGCTTTTCGCGATCTGTTGCAGGCATACATACGGTCCAATCATCGACGTAAGGTCGAGATTATAGAGAAGGCCTTCCGATTTGCCCGCACCGCCCATCATGGCGTGCGACGCAGCACGGGAGAGCCGTTCCTGCTGCACCCTATCGCTGTCGCCCGTATCGTAGTCAGCGAATTGGGACTCGGCTCAACATCTATATGTGCCGCACTGCTCCATCACGTTATCGAAGACACCGATTATACCCGCGAGGATATCGAGGCCGCGTTCGGACCGCAGATTGCAGCACTCGTTGAGGGTATGACCAAAATCTCCGGAGGCATATTCGGAGATAAAGCATCCGTACAGGCCGAGAACTTCCGCAAGCTTCTGCTATCCATGTCCTCCGACATACGGGTTATCCTCATCAAGATGGCTGACCGACTGCAGAATATGAGGCATATCACCACACTGCGTCCGGACAAGCAAAATAAGATCGCCGAAGAGACACTGCACGTATACGCCCCGCTCGCTCATCGTCTCGGACTCGGCAAAATCAAGTCCGAGTTTGAAGATCTCGTGCTCAAGTATCAGCATCCCAAGATCTATGCCTCGATCACTGCACGCGCCGCCAGTACGGAGGCTGACCGACTCGCTATCATCGAGGAGTTTGTCGCACCCGTGCGCCGGAAGCTTGACGCCGCCGGATTTAAATATCAGATCAAGACACGTATCAAGAGCACATATTCCATCTACAACAAGATGCAGAAGAAAGGGGTGGATTTCGATGATATCTTCGACATATACGCCCTCAGAGTCATTTTCGAAAATGATGATGACGATCTCGAACGTATCCGCTGCTGGCAGATATACACTTTCTTTACCGACGGACACTCCGTCCATCCCGACCGGCTGCGCGACTGGACCTCAACACCCAAAGCCAACGGATACAGAGCGCTCCATGTCACGGTCATGGGACCTATGGGTAAATGGATTGAGGTACAGATCCGGTCACGCAAGATGGATGATATTGCCGAGCTCGGATATGCCGCCCACTGGATGTACAAGACCGGGGAACACGCTTCATCGACCGAACTCGACACTTGGATGAACACCATCAAGGATATCCTCTCCAATCCCGAACCGGATGCCATCGACTTTCTCGACACTATCAAGCTCAATCTGTACGCTTCCGAGATTTTCGTCTTTACACCCAAGGGCGACCTGATAAAGCTCCCCACGGGATCGACCGTCCTCGACATGGCATTCGCCATACACAGTGATCTCGGACTGCACTGCGTCGCCGGCAAGATAGGTCATCGGCTTGTCCCCATCAGTCATCAGCTCGACTCGGGCGACCAGGTCGAAATAATCTCCTCCGAGACCCGCGTCCCCACCGCGGAATGGATCGCACTCTGCCAGACTGCCAGAGCGCAAAACCGTATACGTACCGCTCTCAGAAATTCCGCCTCACAATCTGACGACCTGCCGCAACCCACATCCACAGGCAAAAGACCCGCCAGGTCTCACACCGTCATCATCGAGGGATTGGACTCGCAGGGGATACTCTCCGATATCGTCGCCATAGCGACACGACGAGACGTGGTGAGACTCACGGCGATGACCGTCGACACCGAGGAAGACATAATGCATTGCACCCTCACATTGGCCACACACGCCACGACACAGGCTATCCGCAGAATATGCTCCGAGCTGCGTAAACTCGATGGTATTACACATGTAGCCAGGCTCGCTAAAATGTAGCGACACGGCCGCATTGTCTTAAATATAAAAATGTAGCGACATGATGTGACATGTCAGACATATAGAGAATATTGAATATGACCGAACTCAAGAATACACCGACCCGTATACGCATCGTACGTCTTCTGATGCTCATTGGAGCTGCTGTAATCGCTCTGCTCGTCGTGCCACGCAATGACCATCAGTCCTATAGCTACGAACTCAATCAGCCCTGGAGATACCAGTTGCTGACGGCTGAGTTTGACATGCCCATAATGCGCGACTCCGCCTCACAACGCAGCATGCGAGACAGTATTGAAGCCAATTTCTCACCGTTCGTCATCCGCAATACCGACATCCCCGCTGCCAATATTCAGCGGCTACGCACTGCCCTGAGCACTGAAAGTTCCGAGCGAACCATAGAAGTACTCACCGGACTCCTGGGACAAGCATATCAAAAGGGAATCGTCGCACCCGAACTCTACAAGGCAATACAGAACGGCAACAACAGAAAGGTCAGACACTATAACGGAGATGAGGATGCCAGCGATCGTTCCGTCACGATTATCGACGGATCCGGATATATGCACCCGCGTATGGTCTACAACTTTATCGACTCGGCATATAGCGTCGCTAACGGCACGCAACGCAATACACTCCCTGCCAATATCGCAAAGGCACTCACTATCTCCATCGTCCCCGACATAGTGCTCGATACGGTTATCGATGCCAAATTCCGCAATCAGGAATACCTCAACGTCACCGGCGCACTTGGTGTCATCAAGAAGGGACAACGTATCGTAGACCGGGGCGAGATCGTCACGCCACAGATATACACCAACCTCAACACCTACCAGGAGATGCTCGTCAATTATCAAAATGACGAGGGCAAGGAGCGTGTATGGTTTATGGTAGGACAGTTTCTATACATACTGATATGCTTTACGGTTTTATACCTCTTCCTGTACATATATCGTTCGGACTTCTTCGCCAGCCTGCGCAACATGGCATTTCTAATGACGCTCATCACGCTCTTTATCGTCGTGGCGGCACTGGTCGTTGAATTTGTCGGTCAGGGACTATACCTTATTCCATTCTCCATCTTGCCGGTCATAATACTTGTTTTCTTCGACAGTCGCACGGCCATTATATCGCTCATCACCACCATAATGCTCTGCGCACTGCTGGCCACATTCCCATTCCAGTTCATATTCCTCGAACTCCTCACCGGATTGTTATGCACATTCAGCATACACCATCTCAGCCGACGCAGCCAGCTCCTGCGCACTGCTGTCATATCTCTCGTCAGCTATATCGCAGGCTATATCGCCCTATGTCTGCTGCTCGAAGGTGCGCTCGACAATCTGACACTGCGTATGCTGCTGTTCTTCTTCTTAAACTCCGTCATACTCTCATTCGCATACGTCCTCATACTTATCATCGAAAAGGTCTTCGGCTTCACATCGATGGTGACTCTTGTCGAACTCTCGGACATCAACAATCCTTTGTTGCGCAGGCTCGCGGAGGAGGCCCCGGGCACATTCCAGCACTCTATGCAGGTCTCCACACTCGCAGCCGAGGCCGCACGCGCCATCGGAGCCAACACACAGCTCGTCCGCACAGGCGCGCTATATCATGACATCGGCAAGATGGAGAGCCCGATATTCTTTACCGAAAATCAGCATGGCGTCAATCCGCACGCCGGACTCGACCCCGAGACCTCCGCTGACAAGATAATACGCCACGTCACTGACGGACTCGCACTCGCCAACAAATCCAAACTACCCTCCGTGATACGCGACTTTATCTCCGAACATCATGGACGCGGTGTGACCAAATACTTCTACAACACAGCCATCAACGAGTCCAACGGACGACCCGTAGACCGCAATAAGTTCATGTATCCCGGTCCTAATCCGCGCAGTCGCGAGACCGCAATTCTAATGATGGCGGACTGTGTCGAGGCTGCGTCACGCAGTCTGCAGGATTTCTCACCGGCGGCTATCGATGCCCTTGTCGACAAGATTATAGATGGACAGGTCAATGACGGGATGTTCAGGGAGTCACCGCTCTCATTCCGCGATGTCGATGAGATCAAACGTACATTCAAGAAACGTCTCGCCACCATATACCATTCACGCGTAGCATATCCCGAACTCAAAAACACTGAAGAGGCCCCGGACCATCATGACGCGTGAAAAATCATTCTGACAGGTCAATAAATTCAAGATCTCAGACGTTATTTAATTAGAGCCCCGCATATCATGACCCGGCTCATCATCAGTAATAAACAGTAGTCATGACTATATTTCTCATCATAATCAGCGTTCTGCTGTGGATCGGAGCCTTTGCGGCTCTCCCCAAACGCATACTCCTTGCTCCGGCACTCTCATATTGTGCCATGGCCGTCATTTCATGGGCCAAAACGGCCGAGGGTTACGATCTCTTCCCCCTCACCAATTCCTTCCTCTTCTCATGGATGGCTATAACGCTGGTGGTAATGATCATCATTACACTGCAGAATGTCGACATACGTCAGCAAAGCCGCGGTATATGGTATATGGCCATCGGTGGTATCGCAGGTATGCTTGTCGGACTCGCTTGCCTGTCAATAACCTCGGTCATGACACTCGCCTACGCATTGATGATCATCGGAGCTGCCATCGGCATAATCATCGGCTTCCTCCTCTTCAACAACACACCCGCAGGCACAATGGTCAGACCCGGCAGCGGACACTTCTTCCGCTATCTGCTCGCCAAGGGATTTCCCACGCTGATCACCATTGCTCAGCTCGGCATCATCCTGGTGATAATCACCTACCGGGCCACCCTCAGTTGATTGGCAAGGACTTAAGAAGATAATCCGTCATTCGCTACAATTCAATTCGCAATTCTTAATTATATAAAATGCTTCACCTCCGACACTATATCGCTCGACTGCTACCGTTACTGTTGGCAATCATTTTCGCAATGCCAATGGATAGTTTCGCCACACCCGTACCTGATCCGGCTCCGCGTACTACCAAAACGTCACGCAAGAAGAGCAGCAGTAGCAGTCGTCGCAGGTCATCGAGCAAGAAGAGTTCCTCATCGCGTCGCCGCTCAACCGGCCGACGCACATACGGATCAGGAGTCGGAGTCGCTCCCACATTCACCCAGACAGAAACGCCCGGAGGTGTTCCATCTACCGCCAAGCCCCTCACTCGACAACAGGAGGAGGCTCGCAAACGCCGTAAAATCACTGTCGAAAAGCCCGATATGGAGCTTATTAAGCAGATGACACTCGACCCCAAAAGCGAATTTTACTTCCCCAAACTCATGGCCAAGTACAACCGCAATGACACGACCATGACACAGGAGGAATACCGTAACCTGTATCTCGGTTATATTTTCCAGGAGGATTATGACCCGTATCGCACATCACCATATTCCGGAGTCACTGATGAACTGCGTGAGAAGAAGACACACTCCAAGGAGGAGATCGATACCATCAAGAAGTATGCTGAACTGACACTCCGAGATAATCCGTTCGACCTCAGACAGATGTCTTTCCTCGTACATGTTCTCAAGGAACGTCGCAAGGATATGAGTGCCAAGATATGGGAGTACCGTCTCGAACACCTGCTCGGAGCTATCAAATCCACCGGTACGGGAGAAGATATGGAAAATGCCTTTTATGTCATCTACCCGATGCATGAATACGACCTGATACAACTGTTAGGATATGAAGCGACTGATGTCGATTTTATCGAACCGGGCTACGACTATCTGACAGTACGCCCCAGCGAGGAGGGTGCCAAGCGACTTCGTGACAAGGTGCAGCCGGGCTTCTATTTCAACGTCGAATTTCTGACCAATGCCTACGAAGATAAACATCCCGAAATCCTGAATGAGCCCGAAGATCCCACCCTTACCAATCCGGACGATCTTCCCGCCGAAGACCCCGATCCCGATGACCTCCCGGCAGAATAATCCCCGAAATACAACAAGGAGTGTAGGCTTTAGCCTACGCCCCCTCTCAACCCCTGCATTCACGCACACACCCTAAACCTACAACCATTACCATACACAATATACACAGCATACATAACGAATCCAGGCTTCATCTCGCGATGAAGCCTGACGATGTTTAGATTAGTTGTTATTGCGCTTTTTATGTGGGCGAAGATGGATTCGAACCACCGAAGGTATAAACCAGCAGATTTACAGTCTGCCCCATTTGGCCACTCTGGTATTCGCCCTAAACCTGTCTATCGTTTCCGATTGACATTACAAATGTACTACAAATATTTTACTCCACCAAATTTTACACATTTTTATTTCATTTTTTGTCAAAATATATCAGTGGCAACCGCAGCCTCCGTGGCCGTCACCGCCTCCGCAGCAACCACCGTCGCCGTGATCACCACAGCCATGATCACCACAGCCGCCACCGCAACAACCGCCGCAACCCTCGGCGCCCTTGATCTCCTCCGGCGTGGCATCACGTACCTCTACCACCTCTCCGGAGTATGTCACGGTCTTCCCCGCAAACGGGTGATTGAAATCCATCTTGATATGCTTGTCTGTGATCTCAAGCACCTTTCCCTGGATACGAATTCCTTCAGCGGTCATCATCGGCAGTAAAGCACCGACCATCACCTCCTCCGCCAATTCGCCGTCACGCTCGAAGATCTGGCGATCAAGCGTCACTACATTTTCATCATAACGATCACCAAATGCAGCTGCAGGCGGCAATGTTATCTCAAAACGATCACCCGCACCGAGATCCTTCATCGCAGCTATCAGACCCGGCACTACATCCTGACTGACGCCATAGATCATCTCGTCAGGTGCATCGGCCGGCACCTCAAACAGCAATTCACCATTATCAGCATCTGTGAGCTTGTAGGTATAGCTGACATATTTATCAGGTCCTACTACCTGCTTATTGATATTTTCACTCATCTCTTTTCTCCTTATGTTATATCCTGAACGGACGTTGTTTTATTCTAAATACTAAATGCCGTGTCTATCAGATGGAGAGACGGCGCAACGTGCCGAGCAACTCCCTATTGATTGGTTTATCATTCTTGATAGCCTTGGTAAAGGGCACATAGACTATCTCATCATTTTTAATGCCGATCATTACGTTACGCTGATCATCCTGCAGAGCGTCTATGGCAGCTGCCCCCATACGCGATGCCAGTATACGGTCGAACGCTGTCGGACTACCACCACGCTGCAGGTGACCCAGGATAGACACTCGCACATCATACCCCGGATACTCCTCCTTGACACGCTCGGCCAGACCCATGGCGCCACCGGTGATCGGAGACTCGGCCACCAGGACTATGGAGGAGTTCTTGGACTTACGGAAACCATTACGTATCAACTCGGCCAACTGGTCAACCTGAGTAGAGATCTCAGGGATAATCGCAGCCTCCGCACCGGATGCTATCGCACCATTCAGCGCCAGGAAACCGGCATCCCTGCCCATCACCTCGATAAAGAACAGACGCTCATGCGAAGTCGCCGTGTCACGTATCTTATCGACGCAATCCATGATGGTATTCAGAGCTGTGTCATAACCTATCGTTGAGTCTGTGCCATACAGATCATTATCTATAGTACCCGGCAGACCGATGATCGGATATGAATACTCGTTGGCAAAAATTCGCGCACCGGTCAGAGAGCCATCACCACCTATGACCACCAGGGCATCAATATCATGGCGACGCAGAACATCGTAGGCACACTGACGACCCTCCGGAGTCTGAAACTCCTGACAACGCGCCGTCTTCAGGATAGTGCCCCCACGTTGTATGATATTTGATACATTCTGAGTGGAGAACTCCTGTATTTCATCCGTTATCAAGCCCTTGTAACCACGATAGATGCCATATACACGATAACCGGCGAAGATACCTGCACGGGTCACCGCGCGAATTGCCGCATTCATACCGGGAGCATCACCACCCGAAGTCAAAATACCGATAGATTTTATATTTGCCATAAATACTGAGTTTTATACAGAATTAATATCAATACATAATTTCTCCCTGTTATCCCTCCGCGCCCTTATAAATATAATGATTTCAACCCTTAAATGGTTCTTCAATCACATACCCGACATCCCGATTTTATTTGCCGACAAAATCGGACAGACGGCTAAAGAATGCGGGATCCTCACCGGTTGTCACATCTACGATCTTTCCCTCAGGATTTATTATGACCTTGGTCGGGAAACCCTCGATGTTGTAATCCGTATATAGCTGACGGTCATTGCCATTATAAAGTTGAAGCCACGGCAACGCATGCTCCTTGACACCGGCACGCCACTCTGACTCCGACTCATTGCAGTCTATACCGATGATCACTATCTTGTCACCATAGTCGGCATAAGCCTTCTTCAGAGCCGGAAAACCCTTGATACACCAGCCACACCAGCTCCCCCAGAAATCGAGAACAACCCAGCGACCCTTGAAGTCAGACAGACTCACCTTCTTACCCTGCAGATCAGGCAACGTAAAGGCTGGGGCAGTCACCGTTCCCGATGACATCTTCGCATGACGGGCTGCCTCCGCATCCCGTTCCTTGACCATCTCCTCTACCTGACGGTTGTACGCTATTGCATACGGCATCAATATCGACTCCTTAGCCTCTGACGTCATTTTGTCATACAATGCCTTGAAATCATCACCACTCAGGTCCGGTATCACAAACGGCACAAGATGACTCTTGGGATTATCCTTGACAAACTTCTT
The DNA here is from genome assembly GCA_947177615.1 of uncultured Porphyromonadaceae bacterium. Classification (GTDB taxonomy): domain Bacteria; phylum Bacteroidota; class Bacteroidia; order Bacteroidales; family Muribaculaceae; genus Lepagella. The sequence goes on along the minus strand of CAMWUY010000021.1, from coordinate 9,960 downwards.
GACTGCCGCATCATATCGATCCATTATCGCTTTGGCCTCCCCTTCCGACACATCCTCCACTGTCGTGATGAGATTGATGTACTCCTGCTGGATGGGATCAGCCACTGCCTTGAACGCCATCATATCCTCCATCAGCGGCGAACCCTTCACCGTATAATCCAACGGCTCAAATGATTTGACGCTCACCTCAAGAGTCTCGCCGGGAGCCGCATAAAATTCCGCCGACATCCGGGTCATGATCGGTGACTCGATCTCATAACGCGATGCGCCCGACTTATCAATCGAGAGATAAGCCACACCATCCTTCACTTCAAGGGTATCATATTTTATCTGCAGATCCTCCTGTCGCTTTGCTGAGAACATATTATCGATAGTCACATGACTCACCACAACTCTCGTTTCGTCATAGTTCTCCGGCAAATGTATCGTCACTTCACCATCCTTATGTCCACACGCGCCCGACAACAGAGCAAGCAAGGGGAATAACAGTAATTTCTTCATCTTCTATTATCTATATAAATATAAATATCACTTGGATTAAGTATAAATATCACTTCGGAACAAGTGTAAAAGTAATAGTTCCGCGGACGGGAGCCGCTCCCGCCTTGGCCTTCCAGCGAGCGCCCATCGCCGCTCGTTCACACTTACGTTGCAGGTCGGCAGTTCCGCCGCTCAGAGCAGTGGCTGCCGTCACGGATCCCGACGCATCCACTGTCACACGCACCTTGACTACCGTCTTGTTGCGCAGACTCACTGTCGGCTTCGGACAAGAGATAAATTCACGACCCTCGGCATATCCCGAAACACCAATCCCCGTACCACCGGAACCCGCAGCTCCGTTGACACCATCATTCCGGCCATTATCCGGTGAAAAGGCCCCTCCGGTCAGATCCTTTACCTGACGTCGCTCCTCCTCCTTAGCCTTTGGCTCAGCCGACTTCACCGGCGAGGGCTGAGTCTGGGTGACAAGTTTCTCCTTGGGAGGTGCCGGCTGATCATTGTTGCCGGGCACTGTCACCTGATTAGTCACCTCATCGGCAACCTCCGGAGCACCCTGAGCCGCCGGGGCCGCCGACTGCTCATGCTCGGAGTTATCCTCGCCCAAATCCAACAGCTCGGGATCTAAAAAGAGTTCCTCCTCGACTCCGGGCTCAGGCATGGACATACCGGCCATCACACGGGTACTGTAATCAATATGGCCGAAATAGAGCAGCAACAGCAGCAACAGGGCCACTGACATCGTGACACCGGCCGCTATCGCCGAGTCTCTATGACGACGTTTCGCTCTCTCATTATTGCCGTTACTATCCATACGCATCTATTATTCCTGGTCAAGACGACGGGCCTTGGTCGCAAGTACCATACGCAACTTGTTGCGCGCAGCTATGTCGAGGATATCCACTACATAACCGTACTCCACCTTCTCATCGGCATAGAGAGCCACGGCACGCAGCGAGTCCTTGCTCTGTATCTCACGGAGAGCATCGGCAAGACCCTCCTTGTCGATAAGATGAGCTATGCTGTTGACACCCGTCGAGTCATTGCGGTCCACGACAAGATACAACTGACGCAGAGAGTCTACGTACACTTCTGTCACCGGCTTCATATCGGTCTGGGTGCCGCTCTGCGGCAGATTGACATCCACCGCCGACGGAGTGATAAGTGTGGACGTCACCATAAAGAAGATGAGCAACAGAAAAATTACATCCGTCATTGACGACATCGAAAACGTATCGAGCGTCGGAAATTGTCGCTTGAGTGCCATTACGCAGGCTCGTTAAGAAGGTCCATAAACTCCATACTCTTAGCCTCCATATTATTCATGACCTTACCGATACGAGCCACGAGATAATTGTACGCGAACAGAGCGATAATACCGACCACCAGACCGGCTACTGTCGTCACCAGAGCCTGATAGATACCCCCGGACAGAAGGGAGATGTTGGACGCCGTACCGGCCTTTGCGAGAGTGAAGAAGGCCTGTATCATACCTACCACCGTACCCAGGAACCCCAGCATCGGAGCTCCGGCTGCAGTAGTCGACAGCCACGCCAGACCCCTGCCGAGATTACCAACCTCTATATTTCCGGTATTTTCGATAGCGGTCAGAACATCCTGGGTAGGACGGCCTATGCGCTGCACGCCCTTCAGTATCAGGCGGGCGTACGGGGTGTCAGTATTCTTGCACAGCTTGACTGCGCTCGCAAGGTCTCCCTCATGCACATAGTCGCGGATACGGTTCATAAAGGTCGGATCCTCCTTCGACGCACGAGTGATCACTATACAACGCTCCACAAAGATATAGATAGCCAACAGCAACAAAATTGCCAACGGTATCATTATATAACCACCATCCATCACCAACGACCATAAAGATAAAGTCTCCATCATTCTATATTCTAAATCCCTAAATTCTCAATTATCACTTCCTTGATATTCGACATTTCGCGCCCCGGCACCCTTTGTTTTAATCCGCCAGACAACCCAGATAACGCCGGATAGTCTCATCAATACCCAGATAGAGGGCATCACTGATCAGAGCATGACCGATACTCACCTCATCAAGCAGAGGGAGCTCCTTGTGAAAATAGCTGAGGTTTTCCAGACTGAGATCATGACCGGCATTCAGACCCAATCCGACCTCGGCAGCAACACGCGACGCCTCGATATATGGTGCCACAGCCGACTCACGATCCACAGAATAGTTGTCGGCATAAGCCTTCGTATAGAGCTCTACACGATCAGCACCGACACCCTTGGCGGCCACTATCTGTTCCGCTACCGGATCTACGAATATTGACACCCGCACACCGGCAGCATGCATACGCTCACATATTGACGACAACAACTCGGCATTGGACACGACATCCCATCCGGCATTGCTGGTCAACTGATCGGGTTTATCAGGCACCAACGTCACCTGTGCAGGACGTACCTGCTCGACAAGAGCCAGAAAATCCTCCGACGGATATCCTTCGATATTAAATTCGGTCGTCAGCACATCCTTCAACTCATACACGTCGCTGCGACGTATATGACGCTCATCAGGACGGGGATGAACCGTGATACCCTGCGCACCGCACGACTCACAATGCCGGGCAAACTTTATAACATCGGGATTGTTCTCTCCACGTGCGTTGCGCAGTGTCGCCACTTTATTTATATTGACACTTAGACGGGTCATTTTACTTTTTTCTTTGGATTTAACTACTTTTTGGCACAAAATTTGTAACTTCACATCTGACAACACGTAAGGACACGTCATGCGATGCTTCGCTTTCAGATGACAAAAATAACAATATTAATCCAATCCAACGACTCAGTTGTTAATTTTTATATAATTTAACAGACCTTTTCAGTCTAAGATTATACTTTTCTTGCATTTTATGACCATCAAAGACGCCATATTACCCTACATGATTGACGGCAAACCCGATCGCATCGTCAATGCCACGACACCACTCATCGAGGCACTGCCCCTACTTTTGGATACACCTGACCGTATCATTGGTGTCGGGGATGGTGACAAATTGCTCGGGGTAGTCACTCAGTCCTCCATGCTGCAGGCACTCGGCAGTCTCATTGTCCCGCGTGATGACAGCTCGGTCATCACCGTGACCTGCCCCGCTGACCGGTATGCTGCCTCTACAATAGCACATGCTGTCGAGGATGCAGGAGCACACCTCGTAGACCTATTCTCCGGTCCGGACTTCACCGACGGCATTTACCCGGACAATCTCAGGGTGACGCTCCGCGTCCGTACTCTAAATCCCGGACACGTCATGCAGAGTCTCGAACGTTACGGATATCAAGTCGTTGAAGCCGGACAACACACTTCGCCCGACGCTGAAATATTCGCAGAGAGACTCGCCTCGCTCAATGCCCTGCTTAACGTCTGATCTCACAATATATTATGGCATCACAACACACCTCCGTCATCATCTGTGGCAATCGCCATCAGGACACTTATCTTGCTAAGATTGACGAGCTTATATCACTTATGCTGCAATCCGGTATTGATGTCAATATCGAACGCCGATTTGCCGACTATATCTCGGCAGCAGGGTATGATATCAACAACCGATGCCATATCATCGACCGGCCGACCGGCTCTGCAGCCGCCGCTGTCAGTATCGGTGGTGACGGTACATTCCTGCGTACTGCCCGGTGGGTCGGACGTATGGATATTCCCATATTAGGTATCAACACCGGACATCTCGGCTTTATGGCCGGATACACACTCGACGAGGCACCGTCACTCATCGAGATGCTCCTCACGGGCACCGGTGTCATCGAGCGGCGCAGCCTGTTGAAGATCGACTCACCCGATCTGCCGGACGATATATTCCCATATGCACTCAACGAAGTCGCTATCCTGAAGGAGGATACATCATCCATGATCAGCGTCCACCTCTCTCTCGGAGACTTTTTTCTGGCGGACTATCTCGCTGACGGACTGGTCATTTCCACCCCCACCGGCTCCACCGGCTACAATCTCTCCGTCGGAGGACCCATACTGCAACCTACCCTGCAAGCCATCTGCATAGCCCCCATCGCACCACATACGCTCACACTCCGGCCTATTGTCGTGGCCCGGGACTCAATGCTCCATGCCGTCACAACTTCACGAGCCGGACATTATCGCGTCAGCCTCGACGGATGCTCATTCATCATGAACGCCGACACGCGTATCGACATACACAACGCCGATTTCTGTATCAAAATATTGCGCCGAGCCGACACCGACTTCGCAACAACCCTACGCAACAAACTTCTCTGGGGTCAGCGCTGATCCCGCTAAAATAGCTAAGATAGCTAAAATAGCTACAATAGCTACAATAGCTAAAATAGCTATAATAGCTGTAATCTCCCGACCCCCTCCCATCAAGTTAAAATCTAATAATTTATCATAAAAAAATACCTGATAACACTTTATTCTCGTTTTTTTTTGCTATATTGCGCTTGATTTGTGTACTTAGACCATATCTCACAAAAAATGAACTGACCCCGAAGGCTCGGGATTGCCGGAAGAGGCGTGTATATGCCCTCTCATTTATCGGTACGACAATTATCATTACGACAATTAATTAACTAATATAATATCAACCAAATGAATCGACTTAACAAGATCATGAAGGTGGTGCTGGCAGCCCTGTTCATAGCAGCTCTGCCGAATGCTGCATTCGCTGAACACCAGCGCACACCCAATCCGAGGCCGATACCCCGGCAAACGGGCATGAGTCCGCAGGCTGTCGCCAACTTCCTGAAGGCTGTACATGCTCGTGACAACGGTGAGAACAACCGTATCACAGGTGCACCCGTCACTTCCAACACCCGCCCCGTCATCTCTCAACGTCCCGGACGCATCATGAAGTCACCTGATGCTCCCGGTGGTAACATCTACGCGCTCGTGCCCTACCATTCAAGGTCCACAAGCTATTATGACGGATATTACGCCAAGCTCAATCTCAATAACTACTCTTTGACTCCCGAGCTTCAGAATCCCAACATCTGCAACGGTTCCGACTACTATTTCCAGACCGGTGCCGAGCGTAATGGTATTCTTTATATTCCCGCTTACTCGGAGAATATGATCACCGGAGAGGTCACTATCTATTGGAAAGCTTTCGATACCACGACCGGACAACAACTCCCCGATATCGTCTTCCCGGCAGAGAACTCTTCGCTGCAGGCTTACTTTTACGGCATGACATACGATCCGGTCAATGATATGTTCTATGGACTGAGTATCGACGTCACCAACGGTCAGTACGGCACTCTCGTATCCGTCGACCCCAAGCAACCTAAATGGACTCCCAAAGCTATCGGTTTCGTGGGTTCCGCTTATGGTGACGCAGTCTGCTGTATAGCATACAATCCTCTCGATCAGATGCTTTACGGACTTAAGGATGGCGGCGAACTCGTGAAAATCGATGTTAACGAGTTTGACATCATCACCGTACAGCTGTACGACGACTTCAACGAATACTTTATGTTCCCGGAGAATGCCACCGCCAATGCATTCTGCTACAGCCCATACGATCATGCATTCATGACCGTGTATCGCGACTCGTACACACAGAAAATGATACTCGCATCTGTTGATGCCGAGACTTATGAGGCTTACGAGCTCGGAGAGATAACTCCGCTCGGATATATCTGCGCTCTCGTCTGCCGTGATCCTTACGCTTCAGATGAAGCTCCCGACAAGATTGCTGAACCCATAATCACATTTGACAAGGCAGCAACCGACGGCACATATACTATCCACACTCCCTCCACTACTTTCGGCGGTATCGCTATCAACAACGATATCACCGTCTACGTACTCGTGGATGGCCAGGAGATCGACTCCTTCACTGCCAAGCCCGACACTGATTATACCAAGGCACTCAACGTAACTGCCGGTCTCCACGAGATGGAGATCTATGCCACTATCGGTGACAATGCCAGTCCTAAGACCACTGTCGCATTCTACGCCGGATATGACTCCACTCTCGCTCCGACAAATCTCGCTCTCAACCAGAACGTCCTCACTTGGACCGCTCCTTCTGCTGTCGGTGCACACGGCGGATATGTGGATATGGACAATCTCACTTACAATGTCTACTTCAACGGTGACAAGAAGAACCTCCAGCCAATCACCGGCACTACATTCAAGTTCGCACCGGATGATCAGATGTCACGTAAGTCCATTACCGTGACCGCTGTCACTCAGGGCATGGAGTCTGAGCCAAGTCTCCCGCTCTCACGCACTGTCGGTGTCGCTTTCGATCTCCCCTTCAAGATGCAACCCGCCACTGCTTCGGAGGCTGCACTCTTCGAGACTTACAATGCCGATAGCGACGATAACGTATTCCAATACTATACCGGTTGGGATGATTTCAACTGCTATACTATCCGCACCGGCCGTTATCACGAGATGCCGGACGACTGGTTGTTCCTCCCCGCCATATCATTTGATGACCCCGACTCTCTCTATGAGCTCGCATTCAAGTATGGTAATGCATTCCTTGACGAACGTCACTACGACAACCTTGACATATATATCGGCACTCTCCCCGATCCTAAGGCTATGACTCAGAAGATTTATTCTCACTCTGAGCGCAACACGCCTGTCATCACCGATGTCAATGTCCGCTTCACCGTACCGGAGGCTAACGACTATGTGATCGGTTTCCACTCCAAACCGGGCAACAAGACTGTCTATCGCGGTGTGATACTCTACGATTTCGACGTCCATGGCACTCAATTCACAACAGCCACACCCGCGGCCGCCAATGATATCAAACTGACCGCTGACAAGGATGGTGAGCTCTATATCGACGTTGAGTTTACAGCTCCTACTCTCGACATGGTGGGCAAAGCTATCCCTGCTGACACCGATATCACTGTGACCGCCACTACTGATGCCGGCTCAAAATCAGCTACACTCAAACCCGGTGCCAAGGGTAAAGTGACCGTACCTGCATTTGCCGACGGCTTCACTGATGTCTATGTTTCCACATCCTCCAAGGATGGCCAGGGTCCCTCCGTTTACAATACTGTATATGTCGGTCTCGACACACCGTTGGCACCTAACAACGTACAGTACACCATAGACCGCGACAATCTCGGTTTCAATATCACATGGGAGAAACCCACCGGCGGTCAGAACGGTGGTTACATCAACCCCGATGACCTCAAATATGCTATCTATTCACAGGGTGGCGCCGGCAACTATAACAAGATCAGCGATGCTGACGGTCTATCATATCACTATCAGATCAACCCCGGCACACAGACATACTATCACGTAGGTCCTGTCGCAAGCAACGAAATGGGCAGCTCTATCAACGGTCAATTCGTTTATGAGTCACTCGGCACACCCTACTCCACTCCGATGGTCGAAGAGTGGAACAACGCCGGATTTACATTCTCCAAGTGGCTATTCTCCACTGATGGCGAATACTCAGGTGTAGACATCCAGAGTGTCAGCAGCGGTGTCGGTCTCGGCATCGGTGACCCGACATTCGCCCGTGGTGGCGGTCTCTGCGTTGTCAGTCAGGGTGGACCGGCATCACGTTACGAAATACTCGCACCCAGATTCACCACCGAGGGTATCGCCAAGGCTAAGATAGGCGTGCGTGTTTGGGATTATGACAATTCAGGCAGCGTTGAGCTCTGGGCTCGTTGCGCCGACAATCAGAATTACAAGCACATCGCCACACTTGATATGCCTCACAACAAGGGACAATGGCTCGACCTCGAGGCCGAACTTCCCGCTGAGTATATCGGTCAGCCCTGGGTTCAGGTTAACCTCCGCGGTACTGTTCCCTCTAACGGCTACGTGCTCCTCGACAACTACTCTGCCGCACAGGACATCGAGACTGACTTCACTGTCATCTCTATAGACGGTCCTCTCATGACTATGATCGGTGACACTGCCGACTTTGATGTCATCATCGCCAACTCCGGCTCTGAACCCGCATCCACCACTCTGACACTCGACATCCTCGGTGACGGCAAGGTCATCGACTCAAAGGTCGCTAACGTCGGACGTACACTCAGCGGTGAGTCATTCGAATTCAAGGCCTCGTTTGACATGACTGTCGACTATCTCAAGTATGACAAGTTTGTAGCTCGCGCTACAATCTCTGACGAGACTGACGAAAATCCCAACAACAACGTCATCTCAATGGAGTTTGTTGTCAATGATCACGCTCTCCCGGTCATCGGTGATCTCGCTGCCGCACGCGATGGTCAGAATGTCGTCCTGACATGGAGTGCTCCCGACACCTCTTACGGTTCACCCGAGAGCTTCGAGGTCATGGAGCCCTTCGCCATCAAGGATAAGCTCGGTCTCTGGACCAACGTCGACGGTGACAAGGGTAGACCCTTCGCTATTGACGGCAAGAGATTCGACAATGATGATTCCCCCTGCGCTTGGGTGGTTTGGGATGCCGTCACTATGAATACCACTTCTGACGAGCGTCTCTGCGCACACAGCGGACGTCGTACGCTCCTCGCCCGTTCTATCGGATATGACGAGTCTTCCGACCAACCCACTCGCTCGTTCGACTGGCTGATCTCTCCCGAGATCGTTCCCGGCACTACCGTGTCATTCTGGTACAACACTCTCAGCAGCCAGTATACCGAGACAGTTGAGCTCTGGGTATCTTACACTGATGACAAGATCGACCTCGACAATGTCGAAGTCGACGCCAACGGCAATCCTATCAAGTGTGGATCATTCACCAAGCTGCGCAACTTCACCAAGTCCGGCTCCGAGACGTGGGAATTCTGTGAGACTGTACCCCTCAAGGGTGTGAAGTACTTCGCATTCGTTTACAGTTCTTACGGACAATTTGGTGCCATGCTCGATGACATCATCTTCACTCCGGCCAACGACTACAAGTGGGATATTGACTCATACGAAGTGATCCGCAGCATCAATTACGGCAAGCCCGAGATCATTGCACAGGGTATTAATACTCTCACTTACAGCGACCTCAACGATGCTCTCAACACTTCATACTGGGTACGCTCAGTTGTCACCAGCGATGGCCGACAGTACTCTTCACCCCTCTCCAATGAAGTGCGCATGACCGGTTCAAGCGTTGAGCAGATTCCTGCCGGTGCTTCTGTAAGTGGCGGAGTCGCTTGTGTCATCCTCACCAACCTTGAGGGTCAGAATGTAGACCTCTACGATGCTGACGGACGTCATCTCGACAACGTCACCATACGTAGCAACAACCAGTCTGTACCGGCACCTGCCGGAGTCGTTCTTGTCAAGGTCAACGACGCATACACCAAAGTATTCGTCAAGTAAACCCGAAGACAACATACACTTTATAAGGGAGCCTGCGAACGCGCGTTCGCAGGCTCTCGCTATTTACTCCCCACACACCCACAGGTTCACATTCCAAAAAAGTTCACATTCCAAAACAATACACAATATTATTTTGTATTAATTAATAT
>CAMWUY010000020.1 GCA_947177615.1 uncultured Porphyromonadaceae bacterium | reverse complement strand
ATACGTGTCAGTCGTTGATCCCACTCATGTATTTTCTCCTCGGTATATGTACCTTCGCAGATGGCATTGAGTGCTTCGGAGTAGCAGCTGACAGCCTCCAGGACATATTCCGGACCGCGTGCGCGACCCTCTATCTTAAAGACCCGTACACCGGCATCTACCATCTTGTTGAGGAAGTGGATGGTCTTCAAGTCCTTGGGTGACATGATATATTTATTGTCGACCACGAGCTCGTCACCGGTCTCATTGTCAGTCAGGCGATATGACCGGCGGCATATCTGATTGCACGCCCCGCGGTTGGCCGATGAGTTCATCTCGTGCAGGCTCATGTAGCATTTGCCGCTGACGGCCATACATAACGCGCCGTGGCAGAACATCTCGAGCCGTATTCTCTCTCCGTGCGGCCCACGCAGGTCCTCGGCCTCTATCGCTCTATATATGTCATGTACCTGCTCCATGTTGAGTTCACGCGCCAGGACCATCACATCAGCCCACTGTGCATAAAATCTGACAGCCTCTATATTGGTGATATTGACCTGTGTGGATATATGCACTTCGACACCGGCAGAGCGTGCGTATATAATAGCCGCTATATCCGAGGCTATAATGGCGGATATTCCGGCTTCGCGGGCTGCATCGATGATGTCGCGCATACGCTGCATATCACTGTCGTAGATTATGGTATTGACGGTCAGATATGACTTCAGGCCATTATCATGACATATACCCGCTATCTCACGCAGGTCGTCGAGGTTGAAATTAGAGCTGGAGCGTGAACGCATATTAAGCCCCTCGATGCCGAAATAGACAGCGTCCGCTCCGGCACTGATGGCCGCATACAGACTCTCTCTACTCCCGACGGGAGCCATTATTTCAAAATCACTTCGTTTCATTCTCTTATTCTACTCATGCTTCTCTCCCAGGTAGATGGATATGGTGCCGAAGGTCAGTGTGCGCCATTGGCACTTGTCAAATCCCGCCCCGGTCATCAGGGCAGTCATGCCGGCACGTTGCGGTACGGCCTCAATGCTCTGTGGCAGATAGGTATAGGCACGGCTGTCACCGCTCACGATACGTCCTGTAAACGGAATGACATAGCGGGTGTACAGATTGTAGAGGCCGTGGGTCAGGGTGCCCGTAGGGACGGAGAGCTCGACAACACACAACACCCCTCCCGGACGCAAGACGCGATACATCTCGCGATAGCCGGCCATAAGGTTCTCAAAATTGCGGACACCGTAAGCCACAGTCACCAGGTCAAATGAATTGTCTTCGAGCGGCAGCTGCAGGCAGTCGGCCTTGGCAAAGTGTATCAGGCTCTGTTGGTCAGCCGGGAGCGTACGCAACTTACGCTCAGCTATAGCGAGCATACCGTCGGAGAGGTCGATCCCCTCGATATGCGCCATCGGCAAACGGTCGTGTAGTGTGAATACCAGATCACCGGTGCCAGTGGCTACGTCGAGCACATGCGCGCGCTGCGGATCGATACCGTTGGCTTTGAGCATATTCAGAGCCATTGTCAGGGCCTTGTCGCGCCAATATCTATGCAGTCCGAAGGTCATGACCGTATTCATACGATCGTAGGCCGGAGCTATATTGTCAAACATCAGTTCGACCTGCGCTCCCTTAGGATCGGTGGCACTGTATGGCTTGATTTCTTCCGGTGACATTGTTGATATTCAAAATATGCTGACATGGTGGGACATGTCAATGCATTATCATTTTTTATAGGATTTTGCGGAATGAGCGGCGGCGTTTATGCTGATGTGGCGCGAACGCCTCCCACTGATTTTGCACCTTGGAGTTGGTCTCCATCTCCGGATTAGACTCCGCATACTTATATCCGTATTTGATGTACTGAGGGATCAGATCCTGAAACAAGAGTGCATTGACACCCTTGTTCTGATAGTCGGGACGAACGCCTACCAGCATCAGATCCACGCGGTCATTCTTACCCTTGAGTCCCTTGAGAAGATGCCACCATCCGAAGGGGAGCATTTTGCCACCCGATTTCTGCAACGCACGGCTCATTGAGGGCATGGATATACCTACAGCTATGAGCTGATCCTCCTTATCGACTATCAGCGTCACCAGGTCAAGGTTGAGCAGGTTGAGGTATTCGTCTATATAGTGACTGATCTGACGTTCGGTCAGGGGTGAATACTGGTACAGATCTTTATATGCCTCATTGATGAGGTGGAAAAGTGCGCGTCCATATTCATCCTTAATCTTCTTGCGACTCGTGTATTTAAGCACACGCAAGCCGTATTTCTTCTTGACGATATCAGCGATACGGTTATGTTTCTCGGGGATGCCGTCGGGCACTTCCATAAGAAATTCCACCCAATCCGACTCCTTTTCATATCCGAGGCGTTCGATATGTTGCGGATAGTATGGGTAATTGTGGATTGTAGCCATCGTTGAGAGTTGGTCAAATCCCTCAATGAGCATACCCTCCTTGTCAAGGTCGGTAAAAGAGAGTGGGCCGATAATCTTGGTCATACCCTTGGATCGTCCCCACTCCTCGACAGCCCCGAGCAGCGCTTCGGAGACCTCATAATCATCGATAAAGTCTATAAATCCGAAACGGGCATCGAGTTCGCCGGTAGCCTTATTGACCTGATGGTTGATGATACCGGCGATACGACCTACGGGTTTGCCGTCGCGATAGGCCATGAAGTATGCAGCCTCACAGAAGTCAAATGCCGGATTTACGGTCGGACTCAGAGTGTTGAGCTCATCCAATACCAGTGGCGGCACGTGGCTGTCATTACCCTTGTATAGATCTAACTCAAACTGTATGAACTTCTTAAGATTGCTCTTGGTGGGTTCTATTTGTTTTACTTCTACCATTTGTATATTAGAGATGTTTTATATCATTTGATAAGCCACAGTACTAACAGCAGTACGATTGCTACCAACAGTGTGAGAAAGAGGTATATGGTTCGGGGGCTGCGACGTTCGACATCGAGGCGGAGGTTCATTACGTTGCGGTACGGATGATTCTTGTCCAGACACTTGTTGGCGATACGCCTGAGTGACGGTATCGACTCGGGGAGATTGTCGAGCACCTCCGCGAGTACATGTCCGTATGCCTTGATATCAGCCTGCGTGTCTTGTTCGGAGAGCGAGTCGGTTTGATCATATCCCACGTTGATCAGCTTCAGATTTTCATTATATTCCGTGAATATGATGGTCTCGGGAGTGATGGGATGATGTACGATATGATTTTCCTGGATATAGTCGAGCGCATCGAGCAGTTGTGTCTTGAGCCGGCGCACGATGCGCGGTGTGAGCCGCTTCTCATCAATCAGCCGACGCAGGGAGTATCCGTACACGTCATCAGTGATGATGGCCATTCCTACTCCCGGCACATCCTCAAGGTCATTGACCATCACGATGTTGGGGTGAGCCAGGTTGTAACGTGTATCAAACTCCTTCTCGAGCATTTTGATGTATTTCGGGTCATCCTTATACTCCGGTTTGAGAGCCTTGAGCATAATCCACTTACCATGCTTGCGCACGGTGTACACGTCATAATACTTCTCCTCCCATTCCGGTAGCAGGGTCAGGTCGCTCCACTTGCCGGAAGGGTCATTGATAGGAATTTTTTTCTCCTCTTTGCTGATATAACTCACTGTATGCGATATTATGGCCCCGGGCTTACGCGCACGGGGCGAGTGATTAATCTATGATGTCAAAGCCCGTATATTTGCGCAGACATTCCGGGATAACGATACCCTCCGGAGTCTGGTTGTTTTCGAGCAGAGCTGCGACTATGCGTGGCAGGGCCAGTGCCGAGCCGTTGAGTGTATGACACAGATGGGTCTTCTTGTCCTCACCGCGATAACGACACTTCAGGCGATTGGCCTGATAGGTCTCAAAGTTGGATACGGATGACACCTCAAGCCAGCGTTGCTGAGCTGCTGACCATACCTCAAAGTCGAAAGTGATGGCGGAGGTGAATGACATGTCACCGCCACACAGTCGCAGTATGTGCCAGGGGAGGCCTAACTTCTCCAGCAGTCCGCGTACATGGTCTTTCATCTCCTCGAGGGCGGCGTATGAGTTTTCCGGCTTTTCGATACGCACGATCTCGACCTTATCAAACTGGTGCAGACGGTTCAATCCGCGAACATCCTTACCGTAGCTGCCGGCCTCACGGCGCCAGCATGGTGAGTATGCACAATTTTTGCGCGGCAGGCTCTCCATAGGCAGGATGACATCGCGATACATATTGGTGACAGGCACTTCGGCGGTGGGGATGAGGTATAGGTCATCGATGGTGACGTGATACATCTGTCCCTCCTTGTCGGGAAGCTGTCCCGTGCCGTAGCCCGAGGCTGCATTGACAACAAACGGGGGCTCGACCTCAACATATCCGGCCTTCCATGCCTCGTCGAGGAAGAATTGTATAAGAGCGCGTTGCAGGCGTGCGCCCTTGCCGATATAGAACGGGAACCCGGCGCCGGTCACCTTGACACCCATCTCAAAGTCGATAAGGTTGTATTTCTTAGCCAGTTCCCAGTGTGGCAGAGCGTCAGCCGGGAGTTCGGGCATTGGTCCGCCGGTGAGCTCGACGACATTGTCGGCAGCTGTAAGGCCGTGAGGTACGTCGGCATTCGGGAGGTTGGGGACTGTCAGCAGGAGTTCGAGACTCTTCTGCTCGCACTCCTCGAGGCGATCCTGCAGACCCTTGGTCGCTCCCTTGATTTCAGCGACTTTAGCCTTGGCAGCTTCAGCACCCTCCTTGTCACCCTGCTTCATCAGCGCACCGATAGAGGCAGCTAATTTTTTGAGCTCGGAGGCGTCGCTGTCACATTTGGCCTGAAGGCGACGACGCTCGGCGTCTATTTCCAATATTTCAGCGATGACAGCGCGACCGTCAAATCCCTTGACTGCGAGACGATCGATCACAAATTGTGGATTCTCTTTGATGATCTGTAGTGTAAGCATTGTGATATCTTTTGTTGCGGGCTTACCCTTAATTTAACAATTGCTTGACGCAGGCGCTGATGGCTTTCCCCTCGGCGCGGCCTGCCAGACGCTTGGTGGCTACCCCCATCACCTTACCCATGGCTTGAGGACCTTCGGCGCCGAGCTCGGATATGATAGCCTTAATCTCCGTCTCCAGCTCATCTGCCGTGAGCTGTCTCGGGAGAAACTCCTCGATGACAGCAGCTTCCGCCAGCTCGTTCTCAGCCAGCTCCGGACGGTTGTTGGCCTTATATATCTCAGCGCTTTCCTTGCGTTGCTTGACCATCTTGACCATAATCTTGATGGCGGTCTCTTCGCTCAGCTCGCCATTGGCACCCTTGGCTGTCTTAGCCTCAAGAAATTCCTTCTTGATGCCGCGCAGCGCTTCGAGACGCACCTTTTCGCGGGCGAGCATGGCCTTTTTGATCTCCTCACTGATGAGGTCCAGCATATTTTTTGTCATTTTATAAGTCATTTGTTAGAATAATCAGCAAAAATAACTTAAATTTGTGATTAATACAAATTTCTACCCTCAGGTCACTATAATTTTGTGTCTGTAAGGGATAAATCTAACCAAATATCGTGTACACAATAGTTTCTAAACGCTATCTATCTCCGGCCATCACGGAGATGAAGGTCCTGGCGCCCAGAGTGGCGGCCTCGGCACAGCCGGGACAATTCGTAATAGTGCGTACGGATGAGGCGGGTGAGCGTATCCCGCTGACCATCTGCGATTACGACCGAGAAGCCGGCACCGTCACAATTGTGACTCAAAGTGTCGGCATATCTTCTACCAAGATCAACGATATGAAAGAGGGTGACGCTTTTGCCGACTTTGCCGGCCCGCTGGGACGTCCCTCTGACTTGCTGGAGATACCGCTTGACAAGCTGCGCGAGATGAAGATACTGTTCGTAGCCGGTGGTGTAGGTACGGCTCCGGTATATCCGCAGGCAAAATGGCTCAAAGAGCATGGCGTCACCGCCGATGTCATCATCGGTGCCCGCACTAAGGATCTCTTCACGTACGTAGATGAGATGCAGCAGGTGGCCAACGTACATTTAGCTACGGATGACGGCTCGGCCGGTTATCATGGCATGGTGACAGGACTCATCAAGGAACTGGTGGAAAATCAGGGGGTGAAGTATGATCATTGCGTCATCATCGGTCCGATGATCATGATGAAGTTCGCATCTCTTGCCACCAAGGAGTATGGCATACCTACGATGGTGTCGCTCAACGCATTGATGGTAGACGGCACCGGTATGTGCGGTGCATGTCGTGTCACAGTCGACGGCGAGACACGTTTCACCTGTGTCGACGGGCCTGAATTTGACGGACACAAGGTGGACTTTGACGAGGCTATGCGTCGCCAGAATATGTATCGCAACAATCTAAAGACCAATACTGAAACCCATAAATGTCACTGTAATGGCTAATAAAATACCGCGTGTACCGGTACGTGAGCAAGATCCGAAGCTGCGTGCCACAAATTTTGAGGAGGTATGTCTCGGATATGACCGTGAGGAGGCCATGCTCGAGGCTACACGTTGTCTGGACTGTAAGAATCCCCGTTGTCAGGGACAGTGTCCCGTGCATGTAGATATCCCGGGTTTCATCCGTGAGGTCGTCAAGGGAGATATGGCTGCTGCCGCCTCGGTGATAGCCCGTGACAGTTCGCTCCCGTCGGTTTGCGGACGTGTGTGCCCGCAGGAGTCGCAATGTGAAGGTGCCTGTGTGCTCGGCATCAAGGGTGAGCCGGTGGCCATCGGTAAGCTTGAACGATTCGTGGGCGACTGGGCCATCGAGAATGCACCGGGTGATGACGAGGTGCGCCCGATAGAGCGTAACGGACATAAAGTGGCCGTCGTCGGTTCAGGACCGGCAGGACTGGCCTGCGCCTCTGACCTTGCCAAACTCGGATATGAGGTCAAGATATTTGAGGCACTCCATAAGGTCGGTGGTGTGTTGGTCTACGGTATTCCGGAGTTCCGTCTCCCCAAGGAGCGGGTTGTGGCCCGGGAGGTTGAGGCTGTCAAGCGTCTCGGTGTCGATATCGTGACCGATGTCATTATTGGCCGGACAGCCACTGTCGACCAACTCATCGATGAGGAGGGATATGAAGCTGTATTTATCGGTTCGGGTGCCGGTCTGCCTCGATTTATGGGGATAGAGGGAGAGAACCTCAACGGTGTCTTCTCAGCCAACGAGTTTCTGACACGAGCCAATCTGATGCATGCATACGATGAGACTTATGACACCCCGATATATGCCGGTAAGCGTGCTGTGATAGTCGGTGGTGGCAACGTGGCTATGGATGCAGTCCGCACCGCCCGCCGTCTGGGAGCTGAGTCAATCATCGTCTACCGGCGTTCTGAGGCTGAGCTGCCGGCACGTGTCGAGGAGGTACATCATGCCAAGCAGGAGGGTATAGAATTCAAGATGCTTACCAACCCTGTGCGCATCATAGGCACAGAGGACGGATGGGTCAAAGGTATCGAATGTGTGGAGATGGAGCTCGGTGAGCCAGATGAGAGCGGCCGTCGCTCACCTATCGTCAAGGAGGGTAGCAATCACGTCATCGACTGCGATGTCGTCATTATGGCTCTCGGTACGAGTCCCAATCCGCTCATCAAGCATACCACCGAAGGACTTGAGACCAACCGTCGCGGCTGCATCGTGGCAACGGAGGAGGGTCAGACTTCACGTCCCAACATCTTCGCCGGCGGTGATGCCGTGACCGGAGCAGCGACAGTCATCCTCGCGATGGGAGCGGGACGCAAGGCTGCTGCCGCCATACATAAATATCTGTCGGCTGAGACTGATAAATAAAAGACCATATTAAATATTAATTATAAAAACATCACCCCAAAAGTCTTTTGTCTGACTTTTGGGGTGAAGTTTTTATGTAGTATTTGTTATACGGAGATTATTTGCGGATCAGAACCTTGTGACCGTTGATGATATAGAGGCCGGGGTTGAGAGCCTTGACAGCAGCGGCTGTAGCGTTGCGTGCCACGACGCGACCGTCGATTGAGTAAATGTCGTGGGATGTCACTGACTCTACTGTCTCTACTGCTGATGATGAACCGGTCTGGACCTTATAAGTGATGGAGATCGGGTAATTGACACCATCGATCAGTACCTCAGAACCGGGGATGGTTACGACGTAGGTAGCGTTGATATCCATGGGAACGAAGGGAGTCACAACGATAGCGGGATGCTCGTCGATAGTCTCAACAGTTGTCTCAGCGGTATATTCTACAGTCTCATCCATAGTGATGGTGGCATAAGCGCTGGTTGACAATACTACCTCCTCTGAGTCGGGGAATTCAATAGTGATGACGTCGAGAGCCTCTGTCAGTGTCTCCTCGTCAGAGGGCGTGATCTTGGTGTTGATGACGAAGTCTCCGTTGAAGTCATACTCATATACGAGTTCGGGATTGCGATTGGTCAGGTCGATATTTGCACCTACTACGAGCTGATACTTGCCGGCGGGAAGTTTGATAGCGCCGGGAGTACTTTGTTCACCGGGGATGTAAAGCAACAGGGCGTTCTCCACAGTGCTTTTCTGAGCCATGAAAGTCCTGAGTGAAGTATTAGATCTTTCACCGTTTACAACCTCATACAGGTTGGCGCGGCTTCTACCTGCAAGACCGATGGTGACATCCTTCGGAGGATAAAGTACGAAGTAAGTCTGGAATGGAGTGGTATCGGCATTGTTAGCGAATATCGGTGCAGACGGTATCTGTACGACCTCACCCGGAGGAGGTGTGATGGTCCAGCCGGCATTGTCCTGATCATCAGATGCGGATGCTGCCATGATTACATATTTTGCAGAGCAAAGAGTATTCTTTGATGCTTCTGTAAAGCCGGGATAATTGACGGTAAATGCACCTTCGCCAAATGTGAATGTCACAGTGCCGGAGGTATACTCTTCAGGCATGGTTATCACAGCTGTATTTCCGGAGATTACAGGGATGATCTCTCCGGACTCGACTACTGTAGTTCCGTCTTCAGAGGCCTCAGCCTTGGCCGGTGCGTAGTCATAGAAGATGCTGCGGGTCTCATGGTTCTCTGTAGGAGGATTGGTCTCTGAATATCCGAAGCTGTTGAATTTGACAGCATCGGCACCGGGGAATGTAATGGTAACTGTCTTGAGTTCTTTGACAGTGGCACCTGATGCCGGAGTGAATACGAGCTCGGCGTTATTGATGCCCCACTCGCCCTTAATCTCTTCGCTCAGAGAACCGTCACTGAGAAAGAAATAGCCGGCCGGGATAGTGACATTGTAAATGCCGGTATACTTATAGGGCGTTGTGCCCAGGTTATCCCAGAATGTGATGTGTAACGAACCGGGAACATTCTTGGTAAATCCATCGAATGTGTATACTGCAATCTTGTTGGAGGCCGGTATCTGTTTGACAACTTCACCATTCTTTTCCAGTATGGCAAATTCTTTACATTCGCGGTTTACAGTCAAACCAGTACCATTAACCTCAACAGAGCTGAGACCACCGGGATTATACTCCATATTAAGGGAAGCGGTGGGATAAGGGACGAGTGTCTGAGCGGACATTGTCATGGCCGACAGAGCGACACTCATCGCAGTAATAAGTAATGCTTTATTCATAATGTTTGATTAAAAATGATAATTTCACAAAGGTATGCTTTATTTTTTGAATATACAAGTGTTTGCACAAATGCCATGCTATCTGTTTGTAGATTAAATAATTATTTTCCATCTGCATATTTCTCCAATTCTCCTTGTCCGCTCAGTGAGTTTTATGAATCGTAATGACAGGAAGGTTACTCATCTTTTGATTACCAATTATTAGAGTGCGTACCTTAAAATTTCGGGGTCGTAGAGCATTGTTGTGGGAAAGGTGAGCTGATGGAGAGTTCTTTATTTTTGTATTCCGATGTTAAGGAGTATTAAAATCGGGGGCGTATTTTAAACCTTGGTTGTTATATTGATGTCATATATCTGAAAACCGATGGAAATGGTCTCTTCCGCTTACTGATCGGGAAGCGAAATCTCTTGAGGGTTTTTCAGATAGAAAAAATAATATTAATCAATAAATAAAGAAATACAATTTAGCTATGAAGAAAACACTTTTCAGCCTCGCATTGATGGCTTTGGCCGCCATACCGACTTTCGCTCAGTCTAAGGCGAAGTGCGATGAGAATAAATGCAAACAGGAGACTGTATGCAGGAAGAATATGAAAGATAAAAAATGTGCATCACTCGACTCATGTCGCAAGTCTTGCGACCGGGCCAGGATGCAGGAGCAACTCTTCGAGGGTATCGAGCTGACTGATGCTCAGAAGATCAAGGTTGAGGCTCTTAATGCCAAAATGTATAAGGAGCGTGCTGAGGCCCGTATGCAGATGGTGAAGGCTAAGGCTGATGCCAAGAAGGCTGCCAAGGATCTGAGCAAGGATGAGCGTAAGACTGCCAAGAAGGCCGGTCAGGAGGCTCGTAAAGCTGAGATGAAGGCTTGTGCCGAGGCTGCCAAGGCAAGTAAGGCTGCTTATCTGGCTGAGATGAAAACTATCCTCACCGGTGACCAGTATGTGAAATATCTGGAAAATGCCTACACTGCCAATGTCGGTGGTCATCATCAGAAAGCCGCCAAGTTTGACAAGAAGGGTCGCGATGGCCGTGGAGATAAGAGCAATCGTCCCACCGAGCGTATGCGCGACGGCAGAAAGCATGACGGTAAGCGTAAATAGTCGCAGTAATTTAATGAAGTCGAGTGACCTTTAAAATGTAAAACGGTCATTCGACTCAGAATAGAAAGCAAAGCCATTATATAGCTGATATTCAGCCGAACAAAAGTCTAATCACACTCGTTGTGTGTCAAGAAGGTCTCCTTTACTCAGAGGGAGGCCTTCTCTTGTTTCTCGATTTATAGGTCATGCATGGGAGCGCCTTATTCCGGCCGCATCTGGCGGAGTATTTCCAGAGCTGCGCTGACGGTCGTCACATCAGCGATCGTGATGGCCAGACGGTTGTTGATCTCACGGATGGAAATGCCGGGAAGGGGACGCTGGATGTACGACAGCACACTGCCGAAGGCCGGGCTCTCATAATAGGCACGATTATCCTTAGTGACAAAATGCAATATCATCTTGCCACCTTTCAATATCAACCGCTCGATACCCAGGCGACGCGCCAGCATACGCAGCGGAACAATCTTGAGTAGCTCCTCCGTAGTGTGCGGTATGCGGCCAAAGCGATCCCGCAGACTCTCCGCAAATGTCCTGACATCCTCCTCTCGCTCCATATTGTCCAACTGCTGATAGAGGTGTATACGTTCACTCTCCTGTGGCACATACTCTCCGGGCAATCTCAGTTCGAGATCGCTCTCTATCGTGCAGTCGCTCACATAGTCCGCGTTCTGTTCGGTTACTACATCCTCAAACTTATCTCCAAATTCCTCGGTCTTCAGCTCAATGACAGCCTCCTTGAGTATCTTCTGATATGTTTCGTAGCCCAAATCGGCGATAAATCCGCTCTGTTCGGCACCGAGCAGATTTCCGGCTCCACGGATATCCAGATCCTGCATGGCGATATGTATACCGCTGCCGAGATCCGAGAAGGACTCGATGGCCTGAAGGCGTCGACGTGCCACCGGAGGGAGCGGCAGCCCCGGTGGAGTCAGCATATAGCAGAATGCCTTGCGCGATGAACGGCCTACACGTCCGCGCAGCTGATGGAGCTCGCTGAGACCGAAGTGATGAGCATTGTTGATAATGATAGTATTGACGTTGGGCATATCTATGCCATTCTCGACAATGGTTGTCGACAACAGTATGTCGTAGTCGTGCGCGGCAAAGTCCAGTATAGCCTTCTCGAGCTGTTCGGGGGGCATCTGGCCGTGCGCTGTGATTATTCTGACACCGGGTACCAGTTCACGCAGTTTCCCCTCAATATCACGCAAATTCTGTATGCGGTCGCTGATGACGAATATCTGACCGTTGCGACTCAGTTCAAAGTTGATGGCCTCGCTGAGTATATCATCGTCAAAGCCCGCTACTGTGGTCATGACCGGCTGACGGTTTTGCGGTGGTGTGTTGAGCGAAGACAAGTCCCGGGCACCCATCAGTGAGAATTGCAACGTACGCGGGATCGGAGTGGCTGAAAGAGTCAGTGTGTCGACATTGACCTTCATCTGTTTGAGTTTCTCCTTGACCGCGACACCGAATTTCTGCTCCTCATCTACAACGAGCAGTCCCAGATCCTTAAACTTCACACTCTTCCCGATCAGTTTGTGTGTACCTATGAGTATATCGATTTTACCATCTTCGAGTTCCCCGAGGATACGTTTCACATCCTTCGGTTTGCGCGCACGGGAGATAAAGTCGACACGCACCGGGAGATCCTTGAGACGTTCGGCAAAGGTATGGTAATGTTGCATCGCGAGCACCGTCGTCGGAACGAGGACGGCAGTCTGTTTGCCATCGACGGCAGCCTTGAAGGCTGCCCGGATTGCCAACTCCGTCTTGCCAAAACCCACATCGCCGCATACGAGCCGGTCCATAGGCCGGTCGGACTCCATATCGCGCTTTATGGCTTGTGTCGCGCTCAGCTGGTCAGGTGTATCTTCGTAGATAAAGGATGCCTCCAGCTCATGCTGCATATAGGAGTCGGGCGAGAAGGCAAATCCCTTCTCATTGCGACGCGCGGCGTAGAGCTTGATGAGATCGCGCGCGATATCCTTCATCTTCGTCTTGGTGCGGTCCTTGATGCGCTGCCATGCGCCGGTGCCGAGCTTGGAGACTTTGGGCGGTACACCCTCCTTGCCACGATATTTGGACAGCTTATGGAGAGCGTGAATGCTTACCAGAATAATATCATCATTCTGATAGAGCAATTTGATCATCTCCTGAGGATGACCATTGACGTCGGTCCGGATGAGTCCGCCAAAGCGTCCGATGCCGTGGTCGACGTGTACGATGTAGTCGCCGGCCTCTATCTGCCCCAACTCCTTAAGGCTCAGCGCCAACTTGCCGCTACGGGTGCGATCGCTCTTTAGGTTGTACTTATGGAAACGGTCAAATATCTGATGATCGGTAAAATAGCAGATCTTACGATCGCGATCTACAAACCCTTCATGTATCGTACGGTCGACAGGTGTAAACTGTATATCATCCTTACGGTCCTCAAATATGGAGCGCAGGCGGTCTGTCTGGTGGACGGTATCGGATAGTATCAATATACGATAGCCTTCGGTAAGAAACCCGCGGAAACTATCGGCAATGAGGTCGAAATTCTTGTGGTAAAGAGTCTGCAGCGAGCAGTCATAATGCAGTCGGTGTTCCACGGTATTCTTTCGGGAGGCTCCGTTCTCCGGATCGGTCGTTGTCGTAACATCCAATGTGCTGTCGACGTCACTGTAGCCATAATCGACTACGCGCATTGCAGCCATAGCCTTCGCCAGAGCATCATAGTTTACGGTCTTGCTCATCGCGTCACGATCACCCTCGTCCGCTATCATCGCGGACTCGGAGAAAGTCTCGGAGCATATATATCCGACCCGGCTCAGAGTATGAGCGGCCGACTGACACAGCAGTACGGTCGAAGAACCGGCAAACTCCAGCAGACTGATGCCATCAGGATCCTCCGATGTATTTCCCGGCACGATAGCGATCTCACTGACGCGCTCTTCGCTGAGCTGTGTCTCGATATTGAAGATACGGATAGAGTCAATCTCATCGTCAAAGAAATCCAGTCGATACGGCAGCGTATTGCTGTAGCTGAATATGTCCAGTATGGAGCCGCGACGGGCGAATTGTCCGGGTTCGTAGACATAATCCGTCTCCTTAAATCCCTCCTCGCGAAGGCGCTTGATGATATCGGTCATCAGCCACCGTCCGCCACTCTTGATGCTTAGCGTGTGCTGATCAAGGCGTGCCGGAGCCGGAACCTTTTCAGCTAATGCCTCCGGTGAGGTCACGAGCCAACGCAGTTGCGGGTTTTTGCTCCACGCATTGAGTGCGTCCGTGCGCAGTATGCGGGCAGCCTCATCGGGCTGGCCATACTTGATGTCACGCTTATATCCGCTCGGGAATATCGCCACACTCTGTTCACCGGCTATCTGGCAGAGGTCATGATACATGTAGCCTGCCGTATCCGGATCGTCGGCTACTATGATGTAAGGTGTCTTGCGTTTCTTGAGTCCCGAGAAGAGCATCGCCGGCGCACTGCCGGGCAGGCCGGTCAGTCGTACGCGTCGTGGTCCGCGTTGGCCTATCGCCTCATCAAGGTCGCTGAGACGTTCGCGTGTCGCAAATAGTTCCGCAGCATCCTTTAGTGTCATTTCTTCCCTTTTTTAGCGGTAGTAGCCGGAGTGCTGAGAATGTCGCGATATAGTGTCGGATTGTTCAATATCCCGAGGGCCTGCTGCAATGTCTTGTCGTTATTGAGGGCCTGGCGTGTTCGGCCCCCCTCTCCCAGATAACGACCGGCTATCTCGACGTTTATATAGTCTTCAATCTCTGTACGTTTGGAGTATAAATCGCTCTTCAGGTCACGGGTCAGCAACTTGTTGAGACTGTCGAGCGCAGCCTCGACCTCGGGTGACAGATACCCCTCCCCTTTGGCCGCCGTGCGCAGATCGGAGACCATATCGTTACATACCTTGTCATATTTGAATTTGTCCGGGTCTATGCCATTGACAAAATCCTCGAAGTCGGCATCTGTGATAGTGAATTGTCCGTCAGAGGATATTGTATCATGCTGCGCGGCATATTTTGTAGCATAGTCAAAGACGTGTTGTCCGGCAACGAGTCCATAGACGACAGCTGTGGTGGGATCGAGTTTCACCACAGAGTCGGGTGTCAGTCCGCCGCCGTCACGCACGATACGTCCTGCGCGTGTGTGATAGATGTTGGTCAGCGAGTCGGGAGTACGGGCTACGCTGCCGTCAGCATTGCGGCGTGAATAGTCCAGAGCCTGTATGAGGCGTCCGGAGGGCATATAATATTTGGCGGTAGTGATCTTGACCATCGTCGAGAACGGAAGTGTATGCGTGCTCTGTACCAGTCCCTTGCCGAAGGAGCGATTGCCTACGAGGACAGCACGGTCCAGGTCCTGCAATGCCCCGGCGACTATCTCTGCGGCCGAGGCGCTGCCGCCATCGATGAGTACCACCATCGGCATATCAGCCAATATCGGTTGATGCCTGGTCTTATATGTGCGTGTCATCTCGGGGTGCTTGCCACCCGTGCGGAGCACCTCCGTACCCTTCGGGAGGAAATAGCCCAATATCTCGATTGCACTATCCACGAGTCCGCCACCATTACCACGCAGATCAAGCACCAGATTTTTTATCTCCGGATTGGCTTTGAAGGCATCCAACGCTGTGCGCACATCCTCCGCAGAGCTGCTGATAAACTGTGTCAGGCGTATATATCCTGTCTGTCCGTCATTGAGCGTACCCCACCATGGCACGGAACGCTCTATGACCTGTTCGCGTACGATATCAAAGGTACGTATACTGTCACCCGGTGCCGAATAGGGTCGCTCGACGGTGACGCGCACGGTGGTACCTGGAGTGCCACGCAACAGGCCGGAGACCTTGTCTGTAGCCATACCGCGGGTATCGGTGGTGTCAACCTTTATGATCATATCACCCTCCTTGAGACCCGCCAGACGTGCCGGAGAGCCGTCAATGGGCTGAGAGATATAGGTATTACCTCCGACAGTATGTATATAAGACCCGATCCCGGTATAGCCGCCGGTCGTCATACGGAGCAGTTTCTCCTGATCTTCGCTGTCAAAGTATTCGGTGTAAGGATCGACCGTAGAGACCATTGCGCCGATAGCTGCCTTGAAGGCCTCGGATGTACGGATAGAATCGACGTAATTCTCCTCGAGCTCCTTGGTCAAGGCTGAGAATATGGTCATATTGCGCAGATAAGCCTCGTCATGATTTTCGTCAGAGGGTTTCTGTGCGTATGCTGTCATAATGATGCACGCAGCCAGAGTCGCTGCTATGCCTGTGGATATTTTCATCTTATTTGAGTGATAGGAATTATCGGAGTCTGTCAGACCTGTCAGACTTGTTATTTATGGGGATAATCTACGGTGTAATGCAGTCCGCGGCTCTCCTTACGCTCCATGGCCTGGCGCATGATGAGGTAGGCGACATTGATGATATTACGCAGTTCGCAGAGCTCGCGCGTCGGTTTGCTCACCTTGAAGAGTTTCTCGGTCTCTTCGTACAGGATGTCAAGACGGTTCCATGCACGATGCAGGCGCAGATCGGAACGAACGATACCGACATAATAGCCCATTATCTGATTGACCTCCTTGACGGATTGCGTGATCAGAACCATCTCCTCGGGATGAGCCGTGCCCTCGTCGTTCCATTCGGGTACGTCATTGCGCAATTCATAATTGCCTATCTGTTCCATGGAGTGTGCGGCTGCGGCATCGGCGTATACGACGGCCTCGATGAGTGAATTGGAGGCCAGTCGATTGCCACCGTGCAGACCGGTACATGAACATTCTCCTATGGCGTACAGCCGATTGATGGATGATTCTCCGTTGAGGTCCACCTTGATACCACCGCAGAGATAGTGGGCGGCGGGTGCTACGGGGATCATATCTTTAGTGATATCAATGCCGAGTGACAGGCACTTTTCGTAGATGTTGGGGAAGTGTCGTCTGGTCTCCTCCGGATCCTTGTGAGTGACGTCAAGGTAGACGTGGTCCGTTCCGTTCAGCTTCATCTCCGAGTCGATAGCGCGTGCGACAATATCTCGGGGAGCTAATGAGAGACGTTTGTCATATTTGTGCATAAACTCCTGACCGTCAAGGTTGCGCAATACGGCACCATACCCTCTCATTGCCTCAGTGATGAGATACGACGGTCTGTCACCGGGGTGGTATAGGGCAGTCGGGTGAAATTGTATAAACTCCATATCCTTGACGGTACCCTTGGCACGATAGGTCATCGCTATGCCGTCACCGGTGGCTATCAGCGGATTGGTAGTAGTGGTATAGACGGCTCCTACGCCACCGGTAGCCATAATTGTGATGCGGGAGAGGAAGGTATCGACTTTGCCGGTTTCTTCGTTGAGGACGTACGCACCGTAGCATGTGATATCGGGTGTGCGCCGCGACACGATCTTGCCGAGATGATGTTGCGTGATAATCTCTACGGCAAAGTGGTGCTCGTAGATATCTATATTCGGATGTTTCTTAACCTCCTCCACGAGCGATTGCTGAATCTCGGCGCCTGTATTGTCCGCGTGGTGCAGTATGCGGAACTCGGAGTGTCCCCCCTCGCGGTGCAGGTCAAACTCACCGTTCTCCTTGCGGTCGAAGTCCACTCCCCACTTAAGCAGGCTCTCGATACCGGCGGGCGCACCCTCAACAACTTTGCGCACGGCCTCCGGATCACTGAGCCAGTCGCCTGCTATCATTGTGTCCTCGATATGTTTATCGAAATTGTCAACTTTCAGATTGGTTACGCTCGCGACGCCACCTTGTGCCAGATTGGTATTGGCCTCCGTAAGGGTGGTTTTGCAAATCAGTGCTACCTTGTACTGAGCAGCTACTTTCAGCGCCAGGCTCATGCCGGCAATGCCGGAGCCGATAATCAGATAGTCGTACTTGTATGTCATAATAATCGTTAGAGAGCGGTTGTCGATATTGATTTTGCCCCATCTCGGTTGGAAATGGGGTCTCTACACTATGTATAACGGATTTATGTCACTTTTTATCATCTGAAGTGAGTCAAATCCCTATTTTTTTACAAAAATACAAAAAATCCGTGATTGTCTGCGATTACTGCGATATCTCAAGCAACTTCGAGAGTGTGGAGGCTATCAGAGCCGGGGTGACATCGGGTCGTGATGCGCTGAGTGATGAGATA
Source organism: uncultured Porphyromonadaceae bacterium (assembly GCA_947177615.1). Classification (GTDB taxonomy): domain Bacteria; phylum Bacteroidota; class Bacteroidia; order Bacteroidales; family Muribaculaceae; genus Lepagella. The sequence continues at coordinate 2,946 of CAMWUY010000020.1, read as the reverse complement.
ATGCTCTCGATACTCTCTGCCGAACAGTCGGTCTCGGCCAGAATATGGTCAAGGGGTGTGACTTGCAATGACTCGGCATTAAATCGCTCTCCGTAGCTTAGATAGCAACCGGCGCTGAGATACATACGGGCGATGTCGGGTTTCTGTCTGAAACCGTGGATTATGACCGGAATTGCAAGATCCTTTACGAGCGGAATAATGATGTCCTGAGCCTTCACGGCATGCAGGATTAATGGTTTGCCGACTCGCTCGGCTATCTTGATATGGCTGTTGAACGCATTGATCTGGGCAAATAGCGGCACATCGTTCAGCCTCGTCTTATCTATCCCCGTCTCACCGACGGCTACTACACGCGGGAGTGCAGCAACCTCATTGAGAAATTGCATCTGAGACTCGCTGAGGGCGACGGAGGATATCTCCCACGGGTGATAGCCCACTGACCACAGTTGTCCGGGGAATTGGTCATACAGAGCCTCAATCTCCTCGGGTGAGGCTGCAATCACACCTTGCGGTCGCGGTGCCGGCAGATGGGTATGTATATCGAGAATATCAGCGTGTAACATGATCGGTTGATTTACGGCCCGTATCGATGGCGGTTGATATGCAGACCATCGGTACGGGCCGGATATGAGATCGGTTATTTCCTGTTTATCAGCGAATGTAGACCTTTTCGCTACCCTTGGACGTAACTTTGATGTAAATGCCGTTTGTCGGTTGGGCTACGCGTACACCTTGCAGGGTGAAGTATGCGGCCTCTGAGTCGGGAGCAACTTCAACACCGTTTATACCTGAGGGACGTACTATCATAGAGAGAACCTGAGATGCCATATTAATTTCAAAATCGACCGTCCGGTCTTCATTCCAATCGGATAACGCCCAGTTACCCTTGCCACCGATTACAAATCGCGACGCGGACCATTCGTCGGTATTGACAACAATAGGTGTATTCTCGTAGTCCTCCAGTGTTGCTCCGATAGAAGCGCCTCCATCCCATCCTGACAATACCTGATAGAAGCGGAAATAGGGACTTTCAGATGCCGGGCATAAGAATGAGCCTCTGAAAATGCCATTGCCGGCAGGCTCAAGCTTGTATTGCTCGTAGACTTCTGCATTGGCCTCCGACGGGTTTTCCCAGTTGGTCATATAGCCGACAAGGTATATTGCCTCAAGGTCGGAATAATCCGGTATTTTATCAAAGCTCGTCATGACCCAGCGACCGTAGGTATTGACGTATACATAGCCTGTCACCAATTCGGGGAAATCCAATATTATCGGGTTGCCCCCCTTGGCAAGGTTGTACTGGTGATATCCGTCACAGTTATTATCTTCAGTCTTCACCACACCCCAGATAGTCGAGGGGTCAGGATCGGTGCTGTTTTCAGTCGAGAAGATGATGGAGTTGATCTTGGTCGGTTGTTCGATGAATGTGTAGTAATTGAGATTGACAGGCATGACCTCTTTACCGGCCTTTGTATCCAGTATCATATACAGATTATCCACGATGAAGTCATTGAGCGGAGCCGCATCCCACTGCAGCTGCATGATGTTCTCGATTAGTCCGAATCTCACTATCAGGACGCCCCCGGTCCAGTTGGTGATGGTGAGATGATCGGTCTCTTTGTTGAATTCATCTGCTGACACGGTGACATAGTTGTTGATAGCCGGCTCACCCGCTGCCTGCGAATATAACTCGGTTGTTACACCTAAAGGACAGACATATACGGTCTTGCCCGATTCGGGGTCTGTATAGCAGATGGCGATGCTTGCCTTACCTGCGGGAATAGTTGCTCTTCCCTCGTATGCGGGGAGGGTGCCGTCATCAGTGTAGCGTGTCAGGGGGAACGCACCGTTGAGATTGTCACCCTTCGGAGTCTTGTAGTCATTGAACTCACCTATCAGATACGCATTCTTGGGCACTTTCGGGAACTCCGGCTGAGTATCTGACGAGAGAGTGATTGAGCCGCTCGTATACTTGCCCTCTGTCTCGGTGAGTTTGACCGAAATATTGAGCGTGCCTCCGACCCAGTTGGATAGGAAGATATTGTTGCCATAACCCTCGGGCCAGGTGCCGATAGGCATAGTGTCTACGTCACCTTTGAAGAGATACCAGATGTTAACGGAATCCGGTAAACCCAAATAACTCTCGCTGTCTGTCCAGCCGGCTTGCTTGGTAAAGATTTTAAACTGGCACTGCTGAGCGGGAATTTCGAATGAGCCGGTATATATGCCGTCATTGTCAGTATCGGTCAGTTGGTAGCGTTGACCCTCTTCAAAAGTCGGATCAGACCAATTGTTTATATCACCGACAAGATATAATACTTCCGGCGGAGTCGCGGCGACAGCTGTCAGCATTGCTGACGCCATCATTGCAGTAAGTAGAAATGTTTTCATATAAATTATTTTTAAGAAGGTTAAACGGGTGTATCTCTTGATATTTATTGTCTATACCGGTATTACGAGTATCTCCGGTTGTCAAAAGCAAATATAATAAATCTTTTCGATATAATGTAATTGTCGGAATAATTTGCCTCCGCGCCGCTTCTCGGTTCCTTCCGGTTTCTTGGATTGCCCGGGTTTGTTTCGGTTTTGTTTTGGTCTTGTTTCGGTTTGTCTTCGGGTGTCAGAGGGTGCCTTGTTCGATCAGGGTGGCTATGCGCTCTATGATGGCGTCTTCGCGGTTTTTTTCGGGGTGGAAACCGGCTTTCATGTTCATGCCGAAGAAACGGCCGAACGTCTGCCAGAAGCCGGCGCGGAATGAGCCCAAGAATGCTTTGACTATGTTGTAGCTGCTCTGATCGGTCTCGCGGTTGATAAGCTTGAGCAGTATCTTGCCCTGACTCTTGGTCATGTGTTTGACCACCGGTTTGTATTGCTCGAATATGTCGCTCTCCAGACGTTTCAGGTGCGCCTCACGTTTCTTTTTGTCCGGTATGGTCTGAATATACT
>CAMWUY010000019.1 GCA_947177615.1 uncultured Porphyromonadaceae bacterium | reverse complement strand
TCGCATAATAAATAGGATATGGATAGCGGACAGGTCAGATCATATTATTTCAGACACAGGAAGGTTAGACGAAGATTGAGGTTCGGCTTGCCAATGAGTCTGTGTGGCTTACTGCCGACCAATTTCCGTCAGTGGGCTACCCCGGTCGAGATCCACTTCATCTAAGCCTTCGAAGCCGAGCAAAATAAACTCCGAGGTAAGCAATAATGCAGCAAGCGCAGAAACCCGGAAACGGCCTGTCTTAGAAGAAATGTTAATTTCGGGATGGATAGATTACAGGATTTTTTTGTAATTTTGTTGTTCTGAACAGCATGTTGAGGATAACTCAACAATCGGAATAATACTGACTAAATTGTGATCAGAAATGCATACGCGTGAAGATAAACTGGCGGCATTCGGTCGAATGCTGGATGTACTTGATGAATTGAGAGTGAAGTGTCCATGGGACCGCAAACAGACTAATGAGTCCCTCAGACCCAATACTATAGAGGAAACCTTTGAGTTGGCAGACGCACTGGCATCCGACGATACCGATAATATTAAAAAGGAACTCGGAGATGTATTGCTCCATATTGCCTTTTACTCAAAGATAGCTGATGAGAAAAAACAATTTGATATAGCTGATGTCTGCAATGCGCTGTGCGACAAACTGATTTTCCGTCATCCTCACGTCTTTGGCGAGGTAAAGGTTGAGTCTACCGATCAGGTACTTGAAAACTGGGAACAACTCAAGCTCAAGGAGAAGGATGGAAATAAGACAGTATTGGGGGGAGTTCCTGCTGCATTGCCTGCATTGATTAAGGCCAACCGTATACAGGAGAAGGCTCGCAACGTAGGATTTGATTGGGAAGTTCCCGAGCAAGTTTGGGATAAAGTTGCCGAAGAGATCCAGGAGGTCAAGGATGAGATCTGTTCCGGTGATAAAGAAAAATTGCAAGGAGAATTCGGCGATCTGCTCTTCGCCGTGGTCAATGCCGCCAGACTCTATGGGGTGGATCCGGAAAATGCCCTCGAAAAGACAAATCGCAAGTTTATCAAACGATTTAACTATCTCGAGCAGAAAGTAAAGGCACAGGGTAAAGATCTGAAGTCCATGACTCTCTCTGAAATGGATGAAATATGGAATGAGGCAAAGACCCTCTCAGAATAAAAATTGAAGATCCGCTTTCAACCGATTTAAAAGCTTGGATCATATATCAAACTTCAATAAAAAGCATATAATAACCGACGATGATAGTCTGTATAACAGAGAAACCGAGTGTGGCTGGTGACATTGCCAAGATTATCGGTGCCAATACTCGCAAAGATGGATATTATGAAGGTAACGGATACACTGTTACATGGACCTTCGGACATCTCTGTGAGCTTAAGGAACCTGCAGACTATAATCCGTCTTGGAAACACTGGAGTCTGGGGCAACTCCCAATGATACCACAGCGATTCGGTATCAAATTAATTCCGGACAGAGGCATTGAACATCAATTTAACGTCATCAAGACCTTGATAGAACAGGCCGACGAGGTAATAAACTGTGGCGATGCCGGTCAAGAGGGAGAGCTCATCCAACGTTGGGTGATGCAAAAGGCCGGGTGTAATAAACCGGTGAAACGCCTGTGGATATCATCTCTTACAGATGACGCGATACGCGAAGGTTTCAACAATCTGCGCCCGGACATTGAGCTCAAACCGCTGTATGAGGCGGGACTATGCAGGGCCATCGGTGACTGGATATTAGGTATTAACGCTACAAGACTTTATTCCATAAAGTATGGAGCTGATCGCAAAATGTTATCCTTAGGACGTGTACAGACCCCGACACTCGCACTCGTAGTCAAACGACAAGCTGAGATCGAGAACTTCGTGCCAAAAGATAGCTGGGAATTAAAGACCGTCTATCGAAATGTCACATTCAGTTCCACACTTAAACCGTTTGAGAGACAAGAAAAAGGGGTAGACATGATCGAGAAGATCAAGGACCTCCCACTCATTATAAAAGACATATCAAAAAAGAAAGGTACTGAAGCCCCACCAAAATTATTTGACCTCACTTCGCTGCAAGTGGAGGCAAACCGTAAATTCGGATATGGCGCAGACGAGACGTTGAAGACTGTACAATCCCTATATGAGAAGAAAGTCTCGACCTATCCGCGCGTAGATACCACATATCTGACTGATGATATCTATCCTAAGTGCGGCAACATCCTTTTGGGACTCAAGGAGTATTCGGGCTATATCGAGCCATTAAAAGGACGAAAGCTAAAGAAGAGCAAAAAGGTATTTGACAATTCCAAAGTCACTGATCACCATGCTATCATTCCAACCGGTCAGGCACTTCCCAATAATCTGAGCGAGATAGAACGACGGATCTTTGACTTGATTGCCCTGAGATTTATTTCTGTGTTCTATCCGGACTGTACATTCGAACAGACTACGGTCAATGCAGAGGTCGGTAAAGTTAAATTTAAAGCTACCGGCAAGGTCATACTGGACAGAGGATGGAAGGTGGTGTACGATAAGGATACGACACCGGCCGACCGTAGCAATAAAGAGGATACCGACGATAATACTGATGGTACCGGCACAGAAATGCCACCTTTTACCAAGGGGGAATCGGGGCCACATACCCCCAAATTGGTTAAACGGACAACACAGCCACCCAAGTACTATACGGAAGGCTCTCTATTGAAAGCCATGGAGACTGCCGGATCTCAGGTTGAAGATGAGGATCTGCGTGAGGCGCTGAAGGCCAATGGCATCGGAAGACCATCCACCAGGGCCGCCATTATCCAGATACTATACAAACGCGGTTACATCAGAAAGGAGAGAAAATCGCTACGCGCTACACAAGCCGGCATCGACCTGATATCCATCATCAAAGATGAATTGCTCAAAAGTGCCGAATTGACAGGAATTTGGGAAAATCGCTTGCGACGTATTGAGCGACAAGACTACTCCCCCACCGAGTTTCTCAATCAAATAAAACAGATGATATCGCATATCACCTACAATGTCTTATGTGATAACTCCAATATCAAGATTTAGAGCCATTATCACACAGTATATTAAGATTGGTAGTGTTATGATAGGGATATTACGATTAGGGGAAATACAGAACCGACAGTCTGTCAATATTTTTTCTTTAAATTAAGAATGTAGGTCGATTATGAGTACAACAATACAATATATCATTGTTTCGATAATAATCCTCTGCGCGCTGACATACATGATAGTAAGCATCAGGAGGAGATGTAAGCAAGGTGGATGCTCATGTGGAGAATGCTCTTTGTCAGACGCTTGCAAGAATACGAAGAATAAGAAACCGAGAGGATAGGTATTAAGAGCGGGGCGGTGAAACAGGCAGTCAAGATAACGTACGGTCAATTCAACTATACATTCTTAAATGTGTTAATGTATTATAACACTATTTAAAATTTGATACTATGACACTATCAGACAGACTCAAGCACTTTTTTCACGTTGTCTCAAACATTCGTCCTATAGTTTGGATAGGACTATATGTGGCCATAACACCGATATTCGCATTAATCTATTGGGCTCTACCGGATGCACAATTCCGTATACCCGATGGAGCCACTACCGACTTTGGATCCTGGTTATATTATAGTATCGTGACGATCACGACCTTGGGTTTTGGTGACTATACACCTGCTCATGGGTGGGCACAGGGTGTCACTGCTGTTGAGGTGATGTGCGGTCTGATATTCCTGGGATTTTTCCTTAATGCTGTAGGATCTATGAAGTCTGAGATAGATATTACTTCTGAACAAGAGAAACAGAAGCGAATACATGACGAAGCAGAAAAAGCGAAGCTGGTAAAGTCCGCTCCGATTCTGATGCACAATATCAATACATTCCTTGCATACTGCTATGCCCTGACTACACCGAAGGATAAAAGAAAAGAAGATGCGGCCAAGTACAATCCCGACTTCGAAATAGGTGACATGAGCGACCTGTATGCTCCGTCCGGGCTGCCAATTGACAATACCACACTACCTGTTGTGACTCGACTTGTAAAGTCGTTGCGACAGACTTCGTTAGCACTTGATAAACTTCAGTCTAATATTGATCTGACAATTTGGCCGAAAATATTGGATGAATCCTTTAGATTTGTCGCTAATTATCAAATGTTTGACTCTGAAGATGCACTTCTTGAAAGTCCTGCGCATCTACTGAATGCGCCGGCCGGAGTAACCCGGTCTGAGGCGGAACAGACTATAAGTGACAGAATCAGAAATTGTAAAGATATCTCCGAACTGAAAAATGAGAAAGATATGACACCCATTGTGGAACTCTATTATCTGATAAAACAGAATGCCTTATTAGCACAGCAGCTTGAGGTATCAGTCACAAAAGCAGTAGAGGAATAATCCACATAATTAAAGACCCTTCGTTGTGAAAAAGGTCTAAGACTCCTTTCCACAAAAAATGTTAATGCAGGGGACGCAGATTTTGGCCAGATTTGGACTTGCAGGCGAAGGAGCTTAGCGGGCTAAGTGACTGAGCCAAAAGTTCGAAGATGGCTGAAATCTGCGTCCCTTGCATTAACATTTTTTGTGGAAAGGAGTCTAAAAACAAAGGCTCGAAATCACAAAGATTACGAGCCTTTTGAATTTAATGATCTATGCTATATCAGCAAGGGAGAGCAGCATTAGTCTTTTTGACTGCCTCAGCACTCTTGGCAAAGAGTTCCTTCTCTTCATCATTGAGTTCGAGTTCGATAATCTTCTTGATACCACCCTTACCAAGCAGACAGGGAACACCGATGCAAAGGTCAGACTGACCATATTCGCCCTCCAGAAGAGCAGAGCAGGGGATAATAGCGTCCTGGTCGTGAATCACAGCCTCAACCACCTCAGCTGTAGCAGCACCGGGAGCATACCAAGCGGAAGTACCGAGAAGCTTGGTGAGTGTAGCACCGCCTACCATCGTGTCAGCGACAACCTTATCCATTACCTCAGCGTCAAGCAGATTGACAGCGGGAATACCGCGGAGTGTTGCGAAACGCTTCATCGGGATCATAGTTGTGTCACCATGTCCACCGATTACGAAACCTTCAACCTCGTTGGGGTTGGCATTAAGAGCCTTGCTGAGATAGTATTTGAAACGGCTGCTGTCGAGAGCACCACCCATACCGATGATACGGTTTTTGGGAATACCGGCAACTTTATGGATCAGATAAGTCATAGTATCCATAGGATTGGATACACAGACAATGACTGCATTGGGGCTATATTTCAGTACGCTCTCAGTCACCTGCTTTACAATACCTGCATTAACACCGATGAGCTCCTCACGGGTCATACCGGGCTTACGGGGTATACCTGAAGTGATAACGACAACATCACTATCTTTGGTAGCTTCGTAATCATTGGTAACACCATTGATACGGGTGTTCATATCAAGCAGGTTTGCAGTCTGCATCATATCCATTGCTTTACCCTCGGATACGCCCTCCTTGATATCGAGCATCACTACCTCGTCTGCGACTTCGCGCAGAGCCATTACATTTACGGCTGTGGCACCTACATTACCGGCACCTACTACTGTTACTTTTGACATTTTGTCTTAAATTTTATAGGGTTCTGTATCTATTTTTAGAATGATTGTTTACATGATTTAAACATCGGATCGGGGCATATTTAAGTTCCCGTCAATCCAAGTACAAATATAATGAAAAATTTCCTTATTTAAACTTAATACTTGAATTTTTCATGAAAATTCATACTTGCCCTCTCTAATTATCTGAAAGCCGTCGCGCGCATCCACAACAGTTGTCAGCAAGGAGTCTCCCTGACCGCCATCTACCATCATTTCGACCCGATCTTCATAACGCTCGGCTATCAGTTCAGGTTCACGTATATAGTCTTCGTCATCAAGTTCTATGGTAGTAGACATTAATGGATGACCCAGACAATCGGCTATGGCCCTTGGTGTGGCAAGATCCGGTATACGTATGCCCACCTCCCTACGGCTTTTGAAGGCTTTGGGCAGTGTGCGGGCAGCTTTGAGAATATAAGTTACCGGAGCGGGTGTATTATCCTTGATCAGTCTAAATGACGCGTCATCTATGTTCGCATATTCAGAAGCCATTGATATGTCAGAACAGATTATTGACAATGTGTTTTTATCCGGATCAATACCTTTGAGAGAACACAATCTGTCAATAGCTTTACTATTGAGACTGTCGCAAACTATCGCATAAACAGAGTCCGTGGGTATAATTAGGAGACCGCCACGCTCCAAGTGACCCGCAATCTCGGTCAGTTGCTTATCAGAGGGTCTGTCTCCCCATATCTTTATTGTCTTCATACAGTATCAGATCATCGGGTAAATTTCTGTTGATTTAAAAACCTACCCTAATAATGGCAAATATAATAATTTTCAAACTTTCTGTCATATTTTTTTGTAAATTTGTAATACAATTTTTGAAATAAGGTCTATTGCTGTAACGCATCAAAATTTCATTGATATTATGAAGATAGCAATATTGGTAGCAATGGATAAGGAACTATCCTTATTGCTGCATCAGATAGAGAATCCACACACCGGGAAGATCGGTGACAAGGAGGTGACAATAGGTAAAATAGGTAAACACGATGTCCTGGTTGCCAAATGTGGCATTGGTAAAGTAAATGCCGCCATCAATACATTGGATATAATAAGAGATTATCATCCGGAATTAATTATTAATTCCGGAGTGGCCGGAGGTGCAGGACACAGCATGCAGGTAGGACAACTGCTTGTAGCTGACAGAGCCGCGTACCACGATGTGTGGTGCGGGCCGGGTACAACAATCGGTACGGCTGACGGCTTTCCGCTCTATTTTGAAGCATATAAACCGATCGTAGAATATGCACGTGGCAAAAAGGATGACTCAAATACCCGCGTCGGACTGATTTGTTCGGGTGACCGATTTATTTCCACACCGGATGAGGTTGCCGTTATCAATGCCAACTTCCCCGATGTCAAGGCTGTGGATATGGAGTCTGCCGCAATAGCACATGTGTGTCAGCGTGAGAATATACCGTTCAGTATAATACGTGTGGTCAGCGACACTCCGGGCGAGGGGGAAAATCTTAGTCAATATCAAGATTTCTGGTCAAGAGCACCACAGACTACATTTGCCGCTCTTCGCGCAATACTTGATATTATCGATTAGGACGATATAATACCAATTACACAATACCAATTATTGAAATAATCTGCGTATGAAGGCATTACTGCATAAGAAATCATTGATGTTGCCTATAGCACTTATAGGGGGAGCTGTGTTTCACCAATGGATGGGCTACGTCACATTCTTATCTCCATATCTTATTTTCGTAATGCTCTTCATCACCTACTGCAAGCTGAGATTGTCGGACCTGCGACTTGGTAAATTTGAATGGGGACTGCTCATTCTGCAATTATGTCTCAGTGCCGCGGTATATGCTTTGACTGCACCATTTAACCATGTGGTAGGTGAGGGTATCTTCATCTGTATATTTGTACCAACTGCTACGGCGGCGCCTGTGATAACTTCAATGCTCGGCGGTAGTATATCGAGAGTCGCCACCTATTCATTGCTATGCAATCTTGTTATAGCCGTTATAGGACCGATAGTCCTTGCGGCAATAGGTGATAATGCAGATATGACATTTATCCAATCCTTTTTGCTGATCCTGCGCCAAGTGGCTCCTCTGTTGATACTGCCCCTTCTATTAGCGTTGCTCTTCAGACGTCTACTGCCCCGACTACACTCGTATGTCGTGCAACGTCAGCAACTATCCTTTTACCTGTGGGCAATTTCACTGTTTATCATTGTGGGTAGCTGTGTAAGCTTTGCCATTAAAAACTGGACTCCGCAGAATAATATCAGTATGATCTTACTGTGCATAGGCGCACTGGCTGCTTGCATCATACAATTTTATATTGGTCGCCGATATGGCGCCGCATTTCAAGATCCCGTTGCCGGGGGACAGTCATTAATGCAGAAAAACACGGTATTGGCAGTCTGGCTTGCCCTGGCATATATGAATCCAATCGCATCTGTTGCACCTGCAGCTTACATTGCCTGGCAGAACATCATCAACTCTTGGCAGCTCATCAACAGGGACAGATTTGGCAATAAGTCCTCAGATGATGATGCTCAAAAATAAAGCATCGGACATACTATAATTTCTACTATCAGAGATATAACAAACAGCACAAACAATATAAAGGCTACGCTGTCGAGTTTCTCCCCTACCCTTTCATTGATTGACCCGAGCACAAGAGACATCAGGTGAGTGAACGCACACATGAATGCGAAGAATATATCGGCAAAGGTCCACCAACCCAATGACATTCGAGATGAAAATGTATATATCAATGCTATTACTACAATTACCAGAACGGTAGCAGCTATACCCTTGGATTTTAATAATTTGTTCATGACGTTGATGACTTATTACAATAGTAATTATACTTATGATATGAGTCTTGTTCGGTTGTTGATCTGAGTTTTATGGCTTAACAATCATTGACCGTTATCTGTATAATTTTATACCGTACGGCTTCCCGCTTTCACCTATTAACAACGCGAAATAGAAACCGGCAGGCTCACTCTCTATGTTGATATGCGCGACATTGGTGTCACGATATGTCCTGCGACCTATATGACTTCCACCGACATTATATAACATGGCCAATGACACGTTTTCAGGCATTTCGACATCAAAATGACCACCGCCATTGTCTTTGACAATAGGTTTATCAATTATTGCAAGTCGCCGCTTTTCCTCATTCTCTTTCTCCTCCTCGACACTGCGCAGGAATGATTCATAGAATTCAAAAGGCTCATCTGCGGCAATTACAGGAGCTTGAAATGTAGGATTGAGAGTAGACAGCAACTGCCTGTCTCCGGATATTTCACCGGCCATCAGACGCATATACCACTTATTCGGACTGTCCATGTCTATTCGATAATAGTCTCCCTTATTACCATAGATTACAGCCGGATAGAGCTCTCCATTATCTATATATCCTACTGCGGCACTACCATAAACGGACAATTCGTTATCGACCATCGATTGCCATTGATCCGGAGTGTAAAGATCAGCGTATGAGTCAAGACCTGCATCCGTAGTCCACAACATGTTAAGTTTGTCAGCCGCATCATCTCTGCTGATGCGTGTACTCGACTCGGTTGCTTTAGAGGATAATAGGGTATGGACGTATGAGTCATAATCTCTCCAGGCCTCAACAGCCTGTTCCGGCACATTTCCATCATATCTTATCTCCTCTATATCCAACGCATAGTTGCGTAGTAAGGCAGTCTCGGTCGGACTCAGTTTATCCGCGTTGAAGTTGTCGGTCATACTATAACCGAGGATTGGGAAAACCTTGTTTTCCGCAGATATTATGACAAAACCTCCACGGGGTTCGTTATATACATAAAAGGGTGTGAACAGACGTTGCGTTGTAAGCCGTTTCCCATTGTATGCAAGACTGACCGGTGCCACGGCCTCATTATAATAAATATTGAAAAACTTTTGCGCATATTCTTTTGCCTGTTTCTGAGATACAGTTTCCGCATAACAACATGCACTTGATAGCATGAATATCATGAGCAAAACTTTCAATATTTTATTAAAATGGCGCATTGTCAATGTATTATTATTAAGGAATGAAATATCTTCTTCTGTTCTCGCGACAATATACTGCAATTATATAATATTATAACGTCGAACCCTCTGTTTTTATTAGACGATTCGACGTTATAATTATATTTTTCCAATATTATTCCTCAGCTGCCAACACTTCCGACTCCTCAACCTCGGGAGATTGAACGTTGGGAAGCTCAAGACCGAGATGTTTCTTAGCGTCAAGTGCCTTGAGGATAAATCCTAAGATTAGGGCTGCGGCTCCGAGACATGCCAACATCAACAACGGGGCTGTATAATTATAGCTGATGGATGCCTGAGCCTCAGTCATTGTGCCATCGGCTAATGCTTTGGCAATTTCGGGATTGGTATTATCCAGAACCTTACCGATCAACATCGGGAACAGCCAAAGTCCTATATTCTGAATCCAGAAGATCAATGCGTAAGCCGAACCGATGATTTTGGCGTCAACCAGCTTGGGAACACTTGGCCACAAAGAGGCAGGCACCAAAGAGAATGACGCACCGAGCACCAATATGGTCACGTATGCCACGATTACGCCTCCGACCGGATTATCCTTGTAGAGAGGCAGGATGTATGCGAAGGTCAGGTGACAGAGTATCAATAAAATCGAGCCCAGGATCAGCATTGAAGCCGCCTTACCTTTATAGTCAACAAATTTGCCGAGAATAGGAGTGATACCGACAGCAAGAAGCGGGAACACTGCAAATATTGCAGACGCGCTCTGACGCATATAGCCCATCCAACAATAGAGTACCAACATACCGACCGCTACTATGAGCATCAAGGTGCGCAACACCTTATTCTTTGAAAAATTGCTGGCAAATGCAGCCACCGCGACGATTATCATTACGACATACTGCCAAACTGACACAGCATCACTACCCCAGAAAGAGTCAGGTGCCACATCCGTAAAAGTCAGATTACATTGCAGCATATTGACAGCATACTTCTGGAAGGGGAAGATCGCGGAATAGTAGAGCACGCATAGCAACGCTACCAACCAGAAACCGGCTGAAGATAAGATCTTGCCAAGATCCGAGATTTTGAACGGATCATCTTTCTCCTCTCCCTCATGTGTCTGAGAGTCAAGTTTCTTATCCATAAAGAAGTACACGATAAACATTATCAGTGCAACCATCAACAATACAAGACCGAAGGCGACCGAACGGGCGACACTGATATGCCCCCCATACTCGGCGAATACGGGAGAGAAAATCATACACGTTGCGACACCGAGACGGGCAAGAGCCATCTCAGAACCCATAGCCAAAGCCATCTCTCGACCTTTAAACCACTTCACGATACCACGGCTGACTGTAATACCGGCCATCTCCACACCACAACCGAAGATCATGAAACCAACAGCAGAGAATTTGGCTGATGCCGGCATACCCTTATAGAATGGAGAAATGCCCAACTCATCAAATACCGGTATATAGTTTAAGTGATTGGTGAACCAAACATCCAGGCTACTGCCGAGAAACGCATCCGTAAGTGCATACCAGTTGATGGTGGCGCCTACCAACATTACCATCCCGGAGAAAACTGCGGTAAAGCGCACACCCATTTTATCGAGTATAATACCCGCAAATATGAGGAAAAATACGAATACATTCAGAAATGTTTCAGAACCCTGCATCGTACCGAACGCAGTCGAATCCCAGCCACGCGTTGACTGTAGCAGATCCTTGATCGGCGAGAGGATATCCATGAAGATGTAACTGCAGAACATGGCAAAGGCCAGCAGCAGAAGAGCTGTCCAGCGAGCCCACGATTTGTCGCGCAGACTCTCGACGACATTGCCCTTAGTAGAAATCGTTTCAGTCATTTTTTTATTATTATCTGATTAATATTTTTACAAAAGTAATAAAAAAATCGGACTCCGTTCTGCAGAGTCCGATTATATTGGTAATTTAAGATTTACAAATGAGGATCAGATATCCTTGCCGTGCTCAAGAAGGAGTGTCATCGAGGGACGGTCGCAAATCTCGGCCGGACCAAAATACTGGATGGGACCGGGATATTGATAAAGCGTGTTAAGAGCCAGTGTCTCACGCATAGACGCGTACTTCAGATACGGACGACCGTTGAGGTTGACGAGAGCTTTCTGAATAACGGGCTTCATCTGACCGTGACGACGCTCCATATTCATCATCATAGTAATAGGTATGCCGCCGGCTATCCAGTTCTCTGTCTTATCAGTCAGATTACGTACGCTTGACATATATCCGGTCAGACCGCTGTTGATAAGCATTGCCGCGTTATATCCGAGAGCGTATGTATAGTCCGCGTCAAAATTGGTAGGATCAGCACAACGACCCTCATAGCCGAAGAAATGATGTTGTGTGTTAAACTTGCCTGTATACTGACCCTCTTCTGCCATCTCTTCAAGACGCTTGGCTACCATCTCTGAGAGCAGACTTTCCGTTTCAATCAGCGATACCTGTACATTGCCGTGGCTATCACGATCCAGACTGAGCTGGAGAGCGATATTCTTGGGTAAACTCTTGTACAGAGCGGCACACTCCGGTGTCAGATGAGCGTGTATCGCCTTGAGTTTATCCAACTCGTCAAGACCTTCGAGTTCATCCGCGTACTCCACAAGCACTTCATTGAGCTCGGCGATCAGCACCTTCATTGAGGGGATAAACTCGATCAGACCCTCCGGAACAAGCACGGTACCGAAATTCCAGCCTAATTTTGCTCTCTCTGCCACTACGTAGCATATCTGCGAGACGATGTTATCCAAGGTCATACGCTTGGCTGCGACCTCCTCTGATATCAGACATACATTAGGCTGGGTCTCAAGAGCGCACTCAAGGGCGATATGAGATGCAGAGCGCCCCATCAGCTTGATGAAATGATAATACTTCTTGGCTGAATTACAGTCACGCTGGATATTACCTATAACCTCGCTATATACCTTGCATGCTGTATCAAAACCGAATGAAGTCTCAATCCATTCATTCTTCAAATCACCATCGATAGTCTTGGGCACACCGATGACCTGAACATTGGCGCCATTAGCTTTGTAATACTCAGCCAATACAGCGGCATTCGTATTGGAGTCATCGCCGCCGATGATCACCAGTGCCTTGATATTGAGCTCTTTCAATATCTTTAGACCGGCATCAAACTGATCGGGAGTCTCAAGTTTGGTACGACCTGAACCGATAATATCAAAACCACCGGTGTTGCGGTATTCAGCGATATAACCGGCAGTCAGCTCCATATACTGATGATTGATGAAACCCGAAGGGCCCATAAGGAAACCATAGAGGCGGCACTCCTTATTGAGTGACTTTATGCCATCAAAGATGCCACTCACCACATTGTGACCGCCGGGAGCCTGACCACCTGAGAGGATAATACCTACGTTAAAGGGCTCCTCTATACGCTGTGGATCATTATCTTCCACAAACTCAACCACCGGCATACCGTACGTGTTCGGGAATAGTTTCTTGATCTCCTCCTGATCAGCTACCGACTCGGTGGGGTTGCCCAATTTGACTTTTACAGGACCCTGCAGGGCCTTTGGGAGTTTAGGCTGATATTCAGCTCTAACTCGCTGCAATGCGCTCTTTTTCATTGATTGCTTCTTACCTGTTGATATTTTACAAAGTTCAGCTCTGACTCGGAAAGCCTCACTCTGACGTTAGTGATATATATGCCTTAAATATTTGCAAAATTACAAATTCTCAAGCATATTATCAACAATGACAATTATTTTTTAATCATTATTTTGCCACTATAATCTTTTCACCATGCCAGATATAGATACCGATGGGGAGAGAAAGCAGATCACCACGACTGACCGCTTGCTTCAGCAACCGGCCATCTATGCTATATACGTCATCACGCACGAGATCATCCGCCTCAACAGTCTCGACCTTCACTTGATCTGTTGTCGCCTTGAGAGTGATTTTACCATAATGGCAACCGAGGGAAGGCACCTTAACCATACCGGCATGCGGATCAATGATCTCACCGATCCATTCTTTTCCTATTATAGTGAAATACAGCACATTCATTCCGTCCGGGCCACTCACTCTCCAGGTCATAGGCTGATTAAAACCGACACAATAAGGATCGTATGCAATACCGGTCGAGGGGTTGATCTCTATACCTTCAAAGCTTGTACCTCCACCGGGTTCAAGCGTCCAGTGCGGATAACGATATCTGCTCCATATTTCTGATACGGCATATTGATTGGCCAATCCCGCTTTCTGATCAATCCACAGATATCCATCGGCTTTCTCACTGAATGTCTCGGGTCGGATATCTATTATTTCATTGCTGTTCAGATGCAGATACTCCAAGTAATTGGCATTATAAAAACCACCGTCATCAAGTGATGATATGTTGGCCGGAAGAGTCAGGTCACGAAGTGTGCTGAATGCAAATGCACTTTGAGAGATAGCTGTGATTTTGTAGCCGTCTATAGCTGCCGGTATACTAAGGCTGCCGGTATAGGGCGCGCCTTCATTGGCAACGATACGAGCCTCTTTGCGCGATTCATTTGTGACGATATATGCTATACCATTCGATGTCTTAACCGTTGACTCCACTATCATTGTAGAGGGTTGAGATATCATAGTGTTATCCTTATCAACTACATACCATAAATAATCTCCTGCTTCAAGAGGTAACGAAATCGGACCGACCGACACTCTTTCGTTATAATCCGAAGCAACTTCAAATTCTGATGACCACACCGTGGTGACAGTCTTAAGAGATGTCGGATCAATAAATACAAAACCTAATTTTGTGGTCATCTTCTTCTTGCTGTTATTAACCAAGGTCACAAGCATCATTCGTTGATCGCCGACAGTATAATATTGCGGGAACATATTCGATGCCTCAAGACCGGTCTGATCCGGTGAAGGCAGTTTATCTGCATCAATCTTCAGAATATATTCCTCTGACAGGAGATTGTCGTTTGAATCATAAACATACAGGGTATATTCGCCGGGCGAAACCTGTTGGTCAGTGGTAAATTCTATTATTGTCGAACTCTCACCGGGCACCGACACATCATTATTTATTGATATTACATTGCCAAAGTCGCCCTCACCGAAGAGACTGATACCTATTTCACCGATAAAGTCACCTTTACCTGTATTGATAAACGGTATTCTGAATATCTTCTCGCCGGAGGCGGGAATTATAGTTGTACTCTGCGGAGCACCCATGATCAGATGAGGAGCCAACGATTTATCCGGACCATCATTACTGAAAGTCTTATTGCCTGATTTGACGGTTACTGTGACATATTCCTGCTTGCCTATAGGTATCTCGATATCACTCCACGTATTACCATCGCTTGAGAACACGCCGTAGACATGATACGTACCGTCTTTCAGAGTGGGAAGTGGACCCGCAAATTCAGTAGTGCCGTACGATGGACGCAGAGTGACTTTACCTCCGCATTTGACATATTGTGGGGTCGCGGACGGATCATTTGCATCAACGATTTTCAGTCCGAAATAGACCGAGACTGTATCATACAGCGGATTATAAAAGAGGCTTGACTCCGGATACAGACTGTCTTCAACTATGTAGGTCGAATTCTTATAATAGAATGACCCCGAAGACAGGATCGCCACCTGCTTGCCTACCTGACCGTCTGCCGGCTTGATGCCGGTGATAATGGTCTGATGAGAATTATACCCGCCCTCGTAAGAGCCGGCACCACCGGTATCCGGATTGAGAGCGGTCAGCAGGAAATATCCATCCTGATATCCGCCCCAACCCCAGTTGAAGTGGAAATATTCATTTGCAGAATAACCGTCACACACGAATGCATGACCACCGTATGATGACGATCCGGAATAATACACCGGTCGGCCTGCGGCCAACTCTTCATAGATCATATTATTCCAATCCTTCTGCATACAGTAGTCACGCCATACCATTTTTAGATCTGCTGAATAACCGAAGTATGTACGCAGAGCGGCCTGAGCACGATTGTCGTAAGCGCCGGAACCCCAGTATGAGTATGACATATCGACAGCAGCACCGCATTGCCTCATCAGCGTTGCTACAGCCGTCGCCTCCGCTGCAGTATATTTGCCCGCAACATATTCATCGAGCATATTGGCCCAATCTAATGTAGTACCGGTAAATACCAATCCGCCATTGGATCCGGTGGGTTTCTCAGGCCAGTTATGATACTTCATAATCTGTGCCATAGCCGTAGCTACACAACCGGTGACACTACGACGTCCGGTTCCGGGATCAATCGGACAGTTGTTATTATATGGTGCATCCTGATTCCACCTGGTGGTCACCAGAGGGGCAATAGGTTTACGTTGGGCCTTTCTGACCGGAGATATGGCTCCGGCACTTTCGGATAATAACGGCAACGCTGCTGATATCTCGTCGCGATAGCATTCCAGCCACCATTTCATATCCGGAGATATCCGATCGATATCAAACTCTCCTTCATCTGAATATCCCAATATGCTATTTAGTCTCGTATCTGCCGAGACAATAACAAATCCTTCAGTTGTGTTTACTACATAAAAGCAATCGACACCATCTTTCTGAGCGGTATATACAACGCTGACCGGAACATGAGTCTGGCCGGGAGATTTGAAGACTCCATGTTGAGCGGATGATGACTCAAGAAAGTTTTCAGCGAGGGATAATGCCTCCGCAGGATCTACAGGGCGTGCATACATACCTGCGCAGAGTGACAATGTAACGGCAGATACTGTATATCTAAGCCATTTCTGTACTTTTGATCGTATTATGTTATTCATATCTGTAATTGGTTTTCCAATATATTTTATGCAATAGGTCAATTGCATAAACTGAATGTAAAAGAATTTATAAAAATATAACTACAGGTTGCGAGCCGGTTGATTTGGTACAATATAATACATTTAAAAACAAATATATAAAAAAATTTTTACATTTCTCCGGACCACTACAATATTTTTAAATAAAAAACCGAACAGATGTGCCCGGGGGCGCACATCCTGTCTGTCCCACAGATTCAGGCCACGTCTCATAATCTGATTGGAATTTACTAACCTGATATGATCATAATTTGTGTCGGAGGAATGTCGTGTAGCGAGTCAAACAAAATTTCAATAAAATAAATGGCAGTCCTATAATTTTTATTAATTTTGAGAAAGTAATCAGACCATTTATCTTTTCATGGTCCTTGTAACTGGATGGTCTCATAGATAAATTTCACTAAACAACTCTTAATGAGCGACACTGACATCACTTCAAGCAAAATATTTTCTGTATGGAAAGTCATCATTCCCATACTGATAGGTCTTGTTGTGGTAGGATGGTTATTCTGGAATGATGCTAAAGATGAAAATATTCCTGAAATAATACATAGCCTGAATTTTGACTCGCGAGCTCTGACAGGACTTGCATTTATTCTTATCGCTGTTTTCATGCGGGAGTTTGGCCTGACATGGCGTTTCCGTTTGCTGACCAATAACGAATTGTCATGGTCGGCCGCTTTACATGTTGATATGCTATGTGAATTCTCATCGTGTGTCACACCCTCGGCAGTAGGAGGAAGTGCACTCGGTATGATATTCCTCAATAGTAAAGGGATAGAATTCGGACGAGCTACGACTTTAATGCTCGTAACAATATTTCTTGACGAATTATTTTTTGTAATATTCTGTCCCATCATAGTACTTCTCTCAATCCATTCACCACTTTTTGCTCTGGGAAATGTAGGTTTCTCACATGGTCTCCAATGGACTTTCTGGAGTGTATATCTATTCCTGCTTCTCTACACGGCATTGCTGTACGCAGGTATTATATGGAGACCGTTATGGATTCAAAAAATGATATACCGCATATTCAGCTGGAAATGGCTGCGCAGATGGTCGGAGAGGGCCAATCAACTTGGAGCCAATATGGTGGAGACTTCTGTCAGCATACGCCAACATTCCGGATCATTTTGGATTAAGGCTTTTGCCGCCACATCAATCTCGTGGACAGGACGTTTTCTTGTAGTCAACGCGATCTTCTTTGCCTTGATGAACTCTGCCGACTCATCGCAATGGCTGATCTTCGCGCGAGAATTTCTTATCTGGGTATTGCTTATGGTAAGTCCCACTCCGGGAGGCAGCGGACTCAGCGAATGGATATTCACGACTTACTATGGCGATATCGTGACCGTGGGCGGAATGGTGCTGATTATGGCCGTAATCTGGCGCATCTTCACATATTATATTTATCTGCTCAGCGGTGCTATCTTTGTACCAGCATGGCTTAAATCATATTTTAAGAAGAGCAGCAGTATCGGATCGGTCTCCAAATCCGGTGATCTCCCATCTGCTGATAATTAGCTAATTTCTCAAAACTTACTTACCTCTATTGGATGAAATCTATAATAATTATTCCGGCAAGATACGCCTCAACAAGATTTCCGGGAAAACCACTCGCCATAATCGGTGGTATTCCCATGATAGTCCGTGTAGCCCGAAGGGTCATGAACTGCGCTGATACGGTAGTTGTCGCTACTGATGATAATCGGATTGTCTCTGTCTGTGATGAATATGATATCCCGGTCGTCATGACACGCGATGACCACAAGAGCGGTACAGACAGAATAATGGAGGCTTATCGCAAGTTGGCTAAGGATGATTCTCAATATGATGTTGTGGTAAATGTGCAGGGTGACGAACCATTTATTGACCCTGAGCATATAAAACTTCTTCTCTCATTCTTTGAGGATAAGAATGTGGATATCGCGACTCTCTGCAAACCTTTCCCGATAGATAATCCGGAGGAGAGACTGGATGACCCTAACAGAGTGAAGGTGGTACTCTCCGATGACTCCACTGCTCTATATTTTTCAAGAAGTGTAATTCCCTGTTTACGCGGAATACCGTATAGTCAATGGCCTGGAAAACATCAATATCTGATACATATCGGTATATATGCGTACCGACCGGATATTTTGTCCCGGATCACTGAAATACCGCAGTCATCGCTGGAAATATGTGAAAGTCTCGAACAGTTGCGCTGGCTGCAGAACGGACTTAATATTAAGGTCGGTAAAGTGTGTCAATCTTCAATCGGTATTGATACTCCCGAAGATCTCGAGTACGTCAATTCGACATTACACCCGGAACTTGATTGACATTAAGAACCGCGCTCTAACGCATGAAAATAGAAAGAAGGGCGGACCGATTTCCACTGCGGTCCGCCCTTCGCGTAATTAATGATTATAACGTTTCCTTTATTTCACAACTTCTTTGGTCACTTTGTCACCACGCACCACGATATATATACCCGCAGAGGGATTAGTCACCTCTACACCGTGCATATTGAAATATCGCGGTGAAACCTCCATGACGGAGTCCACCACTGTAACACCGCTCGCCGAGGACACTGAAAGTTGCATCTCCTTGAGGTTAGCAACAATTCTGTATGCTCCCGGTACGATCATCCAGGATTGCGCACCCATTGCCGACACATTCACCGGATAACAAACGATTGTACTGTTTTGACCGACTGATACAGGAGCATCCTTTTCAGCAGCTCCATATCTGTCACTCTGGTTGGCACCATCCCATTCACCGTCAAAAGAGTCAAGGGCTGTCAGGAATGTAAAGTAAGAGTAACCCTCACCTGCGTCCTCAAAGACCACATTATCCCACGTATAGACTCCGTCGGCCTTCGTATTCTGCGCCACACCGTGAGCGGATGCCCATGAATTGCCGGGCATATTACCTACCAGATACAGATTGGCAGGATATGATCCGGGAGTAATGGGATCTACAGTTGTTGAACCGGAATATACACCCTGGTCTCCGGCGGTAGTATATATATGGTTAGGCACGGCTACAAGGTCTTCAGTCTTGGTGGCATCACCGTCACCGGCATTAAAGATGACACCGGTCGTACCTGCAGGAACTTTATATGACCACACATTGCCGCTCACCTTGGTCATTGCCACTCCGGGCCATGCAGGTGAGGATTCGGGCCAATAATATATGTATGGGGTAGACCAGTTGGATACGCTGTTATCAAAGTAGATATTGAAGGCTTCTGTCGAAGGTGTATCATTACCGCCCTGTCCGCCACCATTATTATATACACCGTTATCACCGGCATTTGTATATATATGATTGGCCTGTGCTACAAAGTCTGCCGTCTTGGTGGCATCACCGTCACCGGCATTAAAGAGGACACCGGTTGTACCCCCGGGAACTGTATATGACCACACATTACCGTTCTCCTTGGTCATTGCCACTCCGGGCCATTCAGGAGCGGTACCACCCCAATAATATATGTAAGGAGTTGCCCATGAGGTATTGCTGTTGTCATAATACACCTTGAAACTCTCACCTGTCGGCACAGTCGGATTATCTGTACCACCGCCACCTACAGAGGCCTTTGTCCATACACAGTAGCCGTTGCCGGTAGCCTTGATATCGGAATTACTATATCCTGCAGGTGAGTCCATCGAACCGCCGATCTTAACGACAAGCGTGCCCTTGGATCCATATACCTCAGCCATATAGCAGTCTCTCTGCAACTTCAGGACCTTGACACCGCTTTGATTGTGCACACCCACAGCATTGCGGATTTCTATCAGCTTCTGTATCTCAGCCTTATGAGCCGTATAGTGAGGCCAGAACACACATGGAGTGCCGGGAGAGCAGAGTATGAAGGCATTAGCAGCTACAACATTTCCGTTAAATTTGCTGCCGTCACGATAGGTATCATGATTATCTACAAAGGTCACGGCATACTGTGCATAACCATAGTGTATCATGCCGGCGGGCTGATCGGTCGTACCATTTGCTTTCCAGCTCAGCTTAGTCATATCATTGGAAGCGAAAGCCTCGTTCATCGCATACTTACATGGAAAATCGAAGGCTGCGCTCTGACGACCGGTTGCCTCGATCCAATCCCTTACTTTATCATAATTGCCGTCAAAATATTCACCGACACTATATGTCGGCTTGGAGGCCTCATTATATATTTTATTGTAATATCCACTGTAGCCCTTGGTCATATCGTAGCGGAAACCCACATAGCCCATATCCTGTATCAGGAATTGACAGTATGCTTTACAATTTCTTTGCACCTCTGCACTGGTATGATCAAGGTCACGGCAACTACCGAAGTCCTCTCCTGTATCGGGAGCACCTGTTGGTTTTGCCTGACCTGACTGGTATGCGACTTCATCAGTACTGCATATATGCTGAGGAC